>JBARDN010000118.1:0-10311 GCA_049795175.1 Binataceae bacterium (SeqCode)
GCTTCGCCGTCGTAATGGGGGCAGAATCCGCCGCGCAGAAACCCGAGACCGGTGCCGAGCGCGCTAAGGCCTCCGCCGAATGAATCTGTGATTCCGTCCTGGAACCAGCAGAGCGCTCCGGCGCTGATGCCCGCGAGCACGACGCCCGCGTTCCAAGCCGCGCGAAGCGCGCGATCGAGTCCATGCAGGCGCCAGATCGCGATCAGGTTCGCGGTGCTGCCGCCGCCGACGTAGATGACGTCCTGCGCGAGAACGAACCCGCGCAGGTCGGTGACGGTGCGCTCGAAGAAGCGCAGCAGCATCGCTTCGGCGCGCGACGGCGGAAACGATTCGATGAAATTTCGCGCGTAAGAATCGCTGTCGCCGCTGGCGGTGCCAACGAACGCGATTCGCGGCTTGCGATTGCGGATACGCCGGCTTTGGCGCGCGAGGTCAAGCACGAAGTCATCGAGCAGCGGGTTCTTGGGTTCCATCGAGAACCCACCGCCGCCCATCGCGACGATGTGACGCTCGGGCATCGCGGTATCGTAGCAGCCGCGGCGGAGCGTTACAGAATCGCGCCCGACTCGCGCATCGCGCCGATCTCCTCCCACGAGTATCCGAGCTCGAGCATCACCTCTTCGGCATGCTGCCCGAGCTCCGGCGGCATCCGGGTCTGTTTCTCGACCTCGCCGTTGAGCGTGACCGGCGTGCCGGAGACCAGCACGCGGCCGGCAATCGGATGGTCGAGTTCCTGCAGGTAGCCGTTCTCGCGCGCCTGCTCGCTTTTCAGCATCGTGCGATAGTCCACGACTTCGGTCGCGAGAATATCGGCGTCGTGCAATGCGGCGAGCCATTCGGCGCTGGTCTTCTTTGGGAAGATCGCGTCGAGCACGGCCGCGATCTTGTCGCCGTGAAAATTGCGCACGACATTGTCGCCGTACTCGGCGTCTTTCTCGAGATGTTCGATTCCGAGAATCCGGCAAAACGCCGGCCAGCGCTTGTCATCGACGCCGGCGATACAAATGTGGCCGTCGCTGGTAGGAAACGCGCCCCACACGCCGTGCAGGAACTGATGCCCGCGGCCGGCGCGCTCGGGCTCCTGCTGTGTGATCGAGGTGTAATTGATCTCCATGCCCTGCATCGCGATCATCGTGCCGTAAATTGACGCATCGACCTTTTGGCTCTTGCCGGTGCGCTCGCGCGCGAACAGTGCGGCCAGCACGCCGCTGGCGAGGCTGAGGCCGCCGGAGTGATCCGCGATGAACATCCCGGCCGCCAGCGGCGGAT
Source organism: Binataceae bacterium (SeqCode) (assembly GCA_049795175.1). Taxonomy (GTDB): domain Bacteria; phylum Desulfobacterota; class Binatia; order Binatales; family Binataceae; genus JBARDN01. The sequence goes on from JBARDN010000118.1 coordinate 1,270, forward strand.
CGGCGGGCATTCCGGTTTTCGCCATCACGCCGCTTGCGGCCTGCGCCAGCGTGTCGCGGCTTGGGCGCGTGACCCACGGTCCTTTCGGTCCCCACGAGCTGCCCTGGGCATAGACGATTTTCGGATTGATCTTGCGGATCTGATCGTAGCCGAGGCCGAGGCGGTCGAGCACGCCGGGGCGATAGTTGGTTAGCAGCACGTCGTAGGTTTTCGCCATCCTGCGGACCAGCTCGATCGCCTGCGGATTTTTCAGATCGCACGAAATGCTGCGCTTGCCGCGATTCATCGCGATAAAGTAGTGCGAGACGCCGGCGTTACGAACCTCGGGGCCGCCGATCAGCGCGGTCAACATCCAGCGGCTCAGATCGCCGGTCTCCTTGTTTTCGATCTTGACCACGTCTGCGCCCATGTCGGCGAGAAACAGTCCCGCGAACGGGCCCTGGATCTCCTGGCCGATCTCGATCACCTTGATTCCATCCAGCGGCTTGGTCATCGCTCTTCGCTCCAGTTAAACGGTCGTTCAGGAAGGTATCCTTCCGATGGGATTATCGCGCCGGGGCGAAAAGCTCAAGCGCATTCGGCGGCGGGGATTTGCGCATGCGGCGGCGGCGGCTACACTTGCGCGCCATGGTATCCAGCATTTACGAATTCCCCGACATCTTTCGCCGCGTGCACAAGGAACAGCCTTACGAAATTGGCGAAGAGGTGCGGTTTCTGCGCAAGGTATGGAAACGTCACGCGCGGCGCCCCATTCGGCGCGTGATCGATCTCGCATGCGGCAACTCGCCGCACGGGCAAATTCTGGCGCGCGGCGGAATTGAAGTCGCTGGGGTTGACCGCTCGGCCACGATGATCGCGGCGGGGCGGCGGGAATCGCGCGGGCTTAAAAATATCCGCTTCTATCGGCGGCCGATCGAGCGCTTCAAAATTCCCGCGCGCGGCTTCGACGCCGCGATTTTCATGTCCGAGACATTTCCCGTGATGACGGAGAACGACGCGATTCTGTCGCATCTGGAATCGGTTGCGGCGACGCTCAAACGCGGAGGGTTGTACGTTATCGACGTCGATCGGCAGGACGGCTTTCGCTCGGTGCGCACACGCAAGCTGTGGCGCGACCACACGATTCGCGCGGGAGGGGCGACGGTGCGGGTGCGCGCGTATAACCGTCCGATGCCGTGGCATTCGGCGATCCATTCGATCTTCGAGCTCGAATGCGAGATCAGGTTTCCCGCGCGCACCGTGATGACGCGCGATATTGTGCCGATCCGCCATACGCTGCCACCAACCCTCGATCTGCTCGCGCGCGCCAGCGGAAGTTTCGAGATGATCGCGACATACGCCGACTTGTCGTTCGAGATTCCGATGGAGCATTGCGAGCGGCGATGGTGGGGCGTGTTGCGGCGCGTGTGACCCGGAGCGTCAGCCGCGCAGGTCCGCCAGATGCGCGACCAGATCGAGCGCGGCGGCGTTCCATGAGCTCCCGTATTCGAGAATCTGGATCGAGCCGAGTTCGACGGTTGGCTCCGCGCCGGTGAGGTTCTTGACGATCGTGCGGATCACTCCGCGATGCGCGACCACGATTGCGCGGGTGGCGCTGCTCGCGCACTCGGGCGTCCATTGCGAGAGCATCAGCACGACGCCGCGCTCGACCCGCGCGGTAAATGCCGCGCGGCTCTCTCCGCCGGGATAGGTGTAGGCGGGAGAGAGCGGGTCGGCGCGCCATCGCGCGTACTCGTCGGGAAAGCGCGCGCTGATTTCCTCTCGGGTCAGTCCCTCGAAATCACCGAAGTGAACTTCGGCGAATTCCGCGAGCGCGATTGGCGCCGGCGAGTCCGCGATAATGCGCGCGCCCTCGGCCGCGCGAGTGAGTGGACTGGTGAGGACGGCCTCGAACGTCAGACCGCCGTGATCCTCCTCGATCGCCGCGCGCGCGGCGCGCATCTGCGCGCGCCCGAGCTCCGAGAGCGGCACATCGTTGCGTCCGTGGTAGCGGATGCTCGATTCGCCCTCGGTCTCGCCGTGGCGGACGAGGATCAACGTTGCGCGAGGGTCAGATTGTGGCGTCATCGATTCGGCTCGGCGGCGGCCTGTGCTCGCGGTCAATTTACTCGTCGAGCGGGTTCATCACCACGCCGGTCAGGAGCTTGGGATGAAAGTAGGTTGATTTTTCCGGCATCGTGGCGCCGGCGTCGCTGACGCGATCGAGGTCTTCGACCGAGGGCGGATTCATCAGAAATGCGCCGTCGGCGGCGCCACTCGTGACCGCTTCGAGTGCGGCCGCCGCGTCGATCGTGTACTCGATATTCCCGCCCTTGCGAATTTCGGCGGCGGTGAGCGAAAAAATCCGGTCAAAAATCATCGCATGCAGCACGGTGACATCGAGCTCGCGGACCGGCGGTGGAGCTTCGGGAATCGCAGCCGCTACAGCGGCGCGATCGCGAATCTGCAAAAGGTAATGGGTGCGATGGCCCTTGAGCGCGACCGCGAGCGCGCCGCGCCCGGCGGCGTGAAGCCGCGAGCGCAGGATATCGCGGTCGGCGATCTCCTCGAGCGCGAAAATTTTGCGCGCTTCGGCCGCGAACGCCGCGATCGCCTCGGGCCGCAGGCGATTGACGACGCGATGCGTCGGCAGAATCACCAGGCCCGGGTCGTCGCTCGCGACCATCGTCATCATCGTGTAGTCGTAGCCCTGCGGCGCAGAGGGATTTTCGGCCGCGCGGCGGATGCGCTGATAGTTGAGCGCGGTCTCGTAGCGATGATGTCCATCGGCGATCAGGACGCGCGGGGTGGCGAGCGCGTGCTGAACCGTCGCGATTTCTGCGGATGCGTCGATCACTCGAAGCTCGTTGCGAATCGCGAGATCGTCGGTGAGCTCGATGAGTGGCGCGCGAGCCGCGACTTCCGTGCGCAGACGATCGAGCTGCGGATGCTCTCCCGAGTAGAGGCCGAAGATCGAGCTGGTGTTGGTGCGGATTGCGGTCAGCAGCTTCAGCCGATCTTCCTTTGCGGCGGGGAAAGTTTTTTCATGCGGCAAAATTCTGCCCGCGCTGAACGGCTCGAGCCGGATGCGCGCGATGAGCCCGGTGCGGACGAGGTTATGGCCTTCGATCGTGAAGCGCTGCGTATAGTGAAAGATCGCGGGACGGTCGAGGCGGCGCAGCACGCCTGCCGCGAGCCAATCGCGAAGGGTCGCGGCGGCGGCGGCGTAGCGATCGGCGTCGCGGCCAAATTCGAGCCGCACGATATTGTAGCGGCTGCGCTGATACAGCCCGTTCTGCTGCGCTGCGCCGATCAGATCGTACGGCGGAGCCACGACGGTCGCCGGGTCGCCTGCGATCGTGCGGTCGTAAAGTATCGCGCGGAAGGGCTCGATTCGATTACCGGTCATTCGAGCACCTCGCCCGAGAGCGCGGCGGCGAGTTGCAGCTCGCTTATCGCGCCGAGGCGGATGAGCCGCCAGGAGCCGTTTTCGACCGCGACCACGGTGCTCGGGGCCGCGGCGTTGAGAGTGCCGCCTTCAAGAAACACTTTAACTTTATCTCCGAGCGCGGCGCGCGCCTCGGCGAGGGTCCGCGCCGCGGGATCGCCCGCGCGGTTGGCGCTGGTGGCGGTGAGCGGATGCCCCAGGCCAGCCGCGAGCGCAAGGGCGACAGGATGCGGCGATACGCGCACGCCGACACCGCCACCGATTCCGACGATCGCGTCGGGCAAATCCGCGCGCGCGGGCAGCACGAGGGTCAGCGCTCCGGGCCAGAACATGTCCGCGAGGCGCCGTGCGATCGGGGAGACCTCGCGCGCAAGAGCGAGAGCGGAATCCGCGTCGGCGGCAATCAGCGCGACGGTTTTTTCCGCGTCGCGGCCCTTGGCCACGAACAGGCGCTCGAGCGCGGCGGGCGAGAACGGGTCCGCGCCGAGGCCGTAAAACGTTTCAGTCGGATACACGACCAGCTCGGCTGCGCGTAGCGCATCGATCGCATCATCAAGGCTCGAATGTGCCGCACCGATAGATTTTGTGGCAGGCAAGAACTTAAAGTGCTCCTTCTAATTTATTTCCGGACGGCGTCGGCGCGCGCGGCGAGTCCGCGATGCGCGATATCGCGGCGCAGATGCTTGCCGTCGAATTCTATCAGGTCCGCGACCTGGTATGCCGCCGCGACCGCGGTCTCGAGCTCCGGCGCCATCGCGGTCACCGCGAGCACGCGGCCTCCATTGGTGACGAGCTGCCCATCCTTGAGCGCGGTGCCGGCGTGAAAAACTTTGACGCGAATCTTTTTCATCGCCCAATCGACTTTGAGCTCCGACGGCGCGCCGCCCTCGACCTTCTCAACGCCGGTAATCGCGATCCCTTTGCGATAGTCGCCGGGGTAGCCGCCCGAAGCGAGAATCACGGTGACGGCGGAGCGCGGCGACAAGCGCAGGTCGGCGTCGGCGATACGGCCCTCGGTGGCGGCGAGCAAAGTGGCGGCCAGGTCTCCGTCGAAGCGCATCATCAGCGACTCGGTTTCGGGATCGCCGAAGCGCGCGTTGAATTCGATCACGCTGATCGCGTCCGCATCGATCATCAATCCAGCGAACAGCAGGCCCGTGAACGGAGTTCCGCGCGCGGCCATCTCATGCAGGACCGGCAGGATGACTTCGCGCATCACGCGGTCTTCCAGATCGGCGCCGAATTGGGGAAGGGGCGAGTACGCGCCCATCCCGCCGGTGTTGGGACCGCGGTCGCCGTCGAAGATCGGTTTGTGATCCTGGAACAGACCGAACGCGAGCGCGTCTTCGCAATGGCACAGCGCGAAGAACGAAACTTCCTCGCCGAGGAGAAATTCTTCGATCACGATCCGCTTTCCGGCCGCGCCGAATTTCGTTTCGATCATCGCGGCATCAATCGCCGCGAGCGCGGATGCGCTATCGGGGCAAATGGTGACGCCCTTGCCGAGCGCGAGGCCGTCGGCCTTGACCACGACCGGGCGATTGAGTCCGCGAACGTAATCACGCGCGGCGGCTGCGTCGTCGAAAGCGCGATACGCGGCGGTGCGTACGCCGGCCGCTTCCATCACGGATTTAGCGAACGACTTGCTGCTCTCGATTTGTGCGGCGGCGCGCGTCGGTCCGAAGATCGTAAGGCCGGAGCGCTGGAACTCGTCCACAATTCCCTCAGCGAGTGGATTGTCGGGACCGACGATCGTCAGATCGATTTTTTTCTCGCGGACGAAATCGATCAGCGCTGCGAAGTTGTCCGGCGCGATCGCGACCGGCTCGGCGAGTTGGTTGATTCCCGGATTTCCCGGCGCGCAGTAAAGCCCCCACACCGACTGGCTCTGATGCAGCCGCCAGCATAGCGCGTGTTCGCGCGCGCCCTGTCCGATGACGAGGACTTTCATCGCGGCCTAATGGCGGAAATGCCGCACGCCAGTGAAGACCATCGCGAGGCCGTACTTGTCGGCCGCGGCGATCACATCTTTGTCGCGGATCGATCCGCCGGGTTGCGCTATTGCAGTCGCTCCCGCCTCTGCCGTGAGCGTTGGGCCGTCGGGCATCGGGAACAGCGCTTCGGAGACCAGCACCGAGCCTTCGAGCGAGACTTTGAGGCGCGCGGCTTTCTCGCGGGCGGCATAGACGGGGTCGATGCGCGAGGTTGCGCCGCCGCCGACCGCGAGGGTGCGATCTTCGGCGACGAATGCGATCGCGTTGGACTTGATGTGCTTGCAGACCTTGATGCCGAATTCGAGCGCGCGCATCTCGGCGTCGGTAGGCGCGCGCCTGGTGACGACTTTGCCTTTGCGCGGATCTTCGATCGACAAATCGGGCGATTGCACCAGCAAGCCGCCGACGACTTTCTTGAGGTCGAACTCGCCGCGGGGGACCGCGTCGGGATGAAAACGCATCAGGCGGCGGTTTTTGTTCTTCTTCAGAAACTCGAGCACCTCGGCGGGAAAGTCGGGACCGATCAGAACTTCGGTGAACAATTCGTTGACGGCGCGCGCGAACTCCATATCCCACGGCCGGTTCGCGATGATTATTCCGCCGAACGGAGAATCGGGATCGGTCGCGAACGCCTTGTCCCACGCGGCTTTGAGCGTCGATCCGATACCGACGCCGCACGGAGTGTTGTGCTTGAGAATCGCGACGACGGCCTGCGGCTCGCTGCCGAACTCGAGCATCAGGTTGGCCGCCGAGCTGATGTCGAAGACGTTGTTGAATGAAAGCTCCTTGCCGTGAAGTTGTTCCGCGATTTTATGGAAGTTGCCGTAGAGCGCGCCTTCCTGATGAGGATTCTCGCCGTAGCGGAGCTTCTGCTCGCGCTCGAGGGTGAGGCTGAAAGTCTCGCCGAGGGCGGCGGGCTCGCCCTCGCCGGAATGGGCGCCGAGCCAGTTGGCGATCGCCGAGTCGTAGGCGGCGACCCGCGCGAAGGCCTTGCGCGCGAGGCGCCAGCGCGTCGCGAGGCTCAGCGCGCCGTTGTTCTTTTCCAATTCGTCGGCGATCGTGGCGTAGTCGGCGGGATCGACGACGATTGCGACGTCGGGATAATTTTTCGCCGCCGCGCGCACCAGGGTCGGACCGCCGATATCAATATTCTCGATCGCTTCGTCGCGGGTGACGCCGGCTCTCGCGACCGTGCTCTCGAACGGGTAGAAGTTGACGACCACCAGATCGATCGGCTCGATTCCGTGATCCTTCATTTGCTTGCGATGGCTCGGCTCGGAGCGGCGGCCCAGAATTCCGCCGTGGATTTTCGGATGCAGGGTCTTAACCCGTCCGTCGAGCATCTCCGGAAATCCGGTGAACTCTTCGACCGCCTTGACCTTCACGCCCGCCGCTTCGAGCGCGGCCTTGGTGCCTCCGGTCGAGACGAGCTCGACGCCGCGGCGCGAGAGCGCGCGCGCGAAATCCGCCAGCCCGCCCTTGTCGGATACGCCGAGCAGCGCGCGCTGTACGATGATCTTGTCGCTATTCATTTCGCTTGAGCCCTTTGGATATTAGCCGTGGCAGATTCGCGGTACGCGCTTGCCGACGGTGCACAGCATTTCATAGGAGATAGTTTGCGCCAGCCGCGCGACATCGTTGACGCTGATCGCGGTCTCGCCGCCCGCAGCCTCGCGACTCTGCCCCCACAATATCACCTCATCACCAACCGCGGCGCCGGGCACGTCGGTAAGATCGATCGTGGTCAGGTCCATCGAGACTGCGCCGACCACCGGAGCTCGCGCACCGCGCACCAGGACTTCGCCGCCGTGCTGAAGTCCGCGGCGGTAACCGTCAGCGTAACCCACGGGCAGCACGCCGATCATGCTTTCGCGCGGTGTGACGAAGGTATGCCCATAGCCAACGCCGCTGCTCGCGGGTACGCGCTTGGTCTGCATCAAGCGCGTCTTGAAGGTCATGACCGGACGCAACTCGACGCGCTCGCGCACAGCGGCGACCGGGGGCAGGCCGTAGATCGCGAGGCCGGGGCGGACCAGGTTGAAATGCGAATCGCCGCGCAGCACCAGTGCGGCGGAATTTGCGACGTGGGCGATCGGTGAGAAGCCGGCAGTGCGCAGCGTTTCGAGCGCGGCGCGGAACACGCCGAGCTGACGGTCGGTGATCGGACTGGCAGGATCTCCGGCGTTCGCGAGCAGGGTGCAAAGCCCTTCGAGCTGCAGCGAGGGGGCCGATCGCATCGCGTCGATAAGCGCGGGCAAGTCCGCGGGCAGCACGCCGAGCCGGCTTGCGCCGGTGTCGATCTTCAGATGGATCGGAAAGCGCGCGTGCGCGGCCGAGGCGGCAGCCTCAAGCGGGGCGATAAGAGCCGCATCGAAGACGAACGGCGTGAGTCCGAGCTCGACAATCTCGCGCGCCTGCGCGGCGAAGAAACCGGCCTGCAGAAAAACTCGCGCAGTGATTCCGGCGCGGCGCAGCTCGCGCGCTTCGTCGATGGTCGCGACTCCGAAATTACGGCATCCTTCGGCGCCGAGCGTGCGCGCGACGACCACCGCGCCGTGTCCGTAGCCGTCCGCCTTGACCACTACCATCAACTCGCCGTGCGCGGCGACGGCGCGCAGCGCGTGGTAGTTCGAGCGCAGCGCGGCGAGATCGATCTCCGCGATAGTCGGGCGCTGTTCCTCGGGATTCATCGGCTATCGGATTAACGCAATATCGATCGGTGACAAAACATCGCGGCGCGCGGGAATTGCAAAATTTTCGTCCGCTGTGAAGGCGCAATCAGATAACCATCCGCCGAACTGACAGTCAATGAAACGTCCGCCCTGCCTGTGGATTCACCGCGCCGCGCTGTGGATGGTTTTTCTTCGCCGCGCGCGATGCTATAACAGAATCAGGCTGGGGGCGCGCGTGGTACGCGCTGAGAACTCTCGCAGGAGAGAACCCCTCGAACCTGATCCGGGTCATGCCGGCGTAGGGAAGCCCGCAAGGACCGAACGATCGCAGTTCGGCCGAAAGCCGCTTCCCCGGGTGCCCGGAGAGCGGCTTTCTTCGATGCCGGAAGCGATGATCACAATTATCCTCAATGGCGATCCGCGCATGATCGATAGCGACGCGCATCTGGGCGCGCTGATCGCCGAGCTGAAGATGCGTCCGCAGCGGATCGCGGTCGAGATCAATCGGCAGGTGGTGCCGAAGTCCGACTATGCGGCCACGATTCTGCGCGCAGGCGACGAGGTCGAAATAATCAACTTCGTCGGAGGCGGATGAACATTGTTCATCCTAACTCCGGCGCGTGAGGTAAGACCGTGGATACTCCCCTGGAACTTGGCGGCAGAAAATTCTCCTCGCGGCTGATCGTCGGAACCGGCAAGTACAAAGACTTCGCCGAGACGCGCCGTGCGGTCGAAGAAAGCGGCGCGGAGATGGTCACGGTCGCGGTGCGGCGGGTGAATATCACTGATCGCAAGTCGGAGAATCTGCTCGACTACCTCGATCCCAAGCGCTACCAGATTCTGCCCAACACTGCAGGATGCTACACCGCCGAGGAAGCGGTGCGCACGTGCAGGCTCGCGCGCGAGGTCGGCGTGGGAGACATGGTGAAGCTCGAAGTTATCGGCGATC
>JBARDN010000119.1:0-5356 GCA_049795175.1 Binataceae bacterium (SeqCode)
CGGCGGGATTACCAACCCGCCGTGCGAGTTCGCCGTAGGTGCAAGTGGCGCCGGCCGGAATCGCGACCAGCTCGCGCCATACGCGGAGCTGAAATTCGGTGCCGCGAATATCCAGCGGCAGCGCCGGCATCGCGGTCGCGCCCGCCGCATACTTCGCGAGCGCGGCAGCCCAATCCGTCACGGCGCCGTCGGCGCGGCTGATCGAGGCGGCATCGCGAAAATCGCGCCGCAACTCCGCGATCAGATAGTCGTCACCGCGATCGCTCGCGCGTTCCCCGCCGATCGCAGCAAAGCAGATGCCGCGCCGCGTGCCCGCCGCAAGGATTCTCCCGAGCGGCGAATCGGTGATTGCAAAACCAATCTCAGCGCCGCGCCCATGTGCGCCGTATTCCGATGTCGATAGGAGTTGGGAAGTAGTTATCGTCATGACAGGGATAACCCCGCGCTTACGCGATCGTGAGAAACGCGGGGTGGGCGCTTCCAGCTTTTTTGCGGAGGGTCGTTCAGCCCTTGGGCAGCTTCAGGACCCGCTCGCCGATGATGTTGTGCTGGATCTCGCTCGAGCCTGCCGCGATCGTAAGTCCGCGCGCCGCGAGCAATCGATGCGCCCACTTGCCGTGCTCGATCGCGTCCGTGCCGCCTTCGAGCGCGGCGTACGGGCCGAGCAACTCGTCGGCGAACATTGCGACGCGCAAATTCAGCTCGGTCGCGAACAGTTTTCCGAACGAGCTCTCCGGCCCCGGCACCCGTCCACGCAACTGCGCGCTGAGCGAGCGGTAGCGCGAAAGCCGCAAGCATCGCGAGTCGCTCATGAACTGCGCCAGCCGCTGTCTGACATAAGGATGCTCGCGTGCGGGGACGCCTTGGAAATCCACCTTCTTCGCCAGCTCGACCAGCTCATTGATCGTGCGTTCGATCGGATGGCGCGTACCGCCGGAGACGCGCTCGTACATCAGCGTCGCGATCGAGACTTGCCATCCCTGGTTGATCTCGCCTACCAGGTTTTCCTTCGGCACTTTCACGTTGTCATAAAATACTTCGTTGAAACCCGACTCGCCGGTTATCTGCACCAGCGGCCGTACCGTGATTCCCGGCGAGTGCATATCGACCAGCAGATACGAGATTCCCTTGTGCTTGGGCGCCGACGGATCGGTGCGCACCAGCAGCACCTGCCAGTCGGCGCGATGCGCCAAACTCGTCCACACCTTCTGTCCGTTGACGACGAAGTTGTCGCCTTCGAGCACGGCGCGCGTTTGGAGGCCGGCAAGGTCGGAGCCTGCGTTCGGCTCGGAGTATCCCTGGCACCAGATTTCCTCGCCGGTCAGCATCTTGGGCAGATAGCGTTTGCGCTGCGCCTCGTTGCCCATCAGCGCGATCGTCGGACCGATTCGATCAAGCGCGAGCTGGTTGCATCCGTAGAGCGGCAGGCCGAGGCGCAGCACTTCATCCTGGTAGATCGATTGCTCGATTATTCCCGCGCCGGTGCCACCCCATTCGACCGGCCAGTGCAACGCGGCGTATCCGGCCGCGAAGAGCCTGCGATGGTACTCGCGCATCTTGTTCCACTGCGCGTCGTCGCGGACGTCGAGCAGGCTCGCGGTCGAAGCGCCCATGCCCTCGCCGCCGCGGCCGAGAGTCTCTTGCGAATTCTTTTCGAGCCACCCGCGCAGCTCGGCGCGGAATGAATCCTGTTCCGGCGTATAGCTGAAGTCCATCGGTGTCTCCGAGAGATAAGGTGTGATCCGACCGGCGAGAGTATAGCGCCGGACTGGCAAGATTTTGAAATGGGCGGCGCCGTCGCGACGCGCGATTGAGGAAGCGAGATCGGCGCAAGGCCACCCTCTCAAGAAAGTCAAGGTGGAGATGAGCGCTAAACAGACCCGGGAGTGATTGGAAAGTTTGGAGCCCGCGGAAAAAAGACCGACCTAACTGTGGTGTTTCAATAGGTTGTCCCTCCGGGAAGACGCTGGGAAGGTGAAAGGTGCGAACTCAACACCGACTCAGGAGGTCACCCCGGATGGACATTCATCACAATGCGCGCACCACGCCGCTTAGTCGAGCCGAACTGGTCCGGCGGATACATGCAGGCGAACGGCCGCGCAGGGTCGCAGCCGCGATGGGAGTGTGCGAGAAGACCGCGCGCAAGTGGGCCGGGCGGTTTGCCCGCGAAGGCGCGGCGGGACTGGGCGATCGCAGCTCGCGTCCTCACCGGCTGCGTTGTCCCACGGCCGCAGCGACGGTTGCCCAGGTGCTCGAGTTGCGCCGCCAGCGGCGGCTGATGCAGCATATCGCCGCACAACTCACGCTCAGCACCGCCACCGTAAGCCGATTGCTCAAGCGGGCCGGATTGTCCCGGCTGAGCGCGCTGGACCCACCGCCTCCGATCCAGCGCTATGAGTACGCCGCGCCCGGCGACCTGCTCCATCTCGACACCAAGAAGCTCGGCCGCTTCCATCGCGTCGGCTCGCGCATCACTGGCACTCACCAAAAGCGCAGCTTTGGCGCCGGCTTCGAAGTCGCCCACGTTTGTATTGACGACCATTCGCGCCTGGCCTACGCCGAGGTCCTGCCCAACGAGAAAAAGGAGACCACTACGGCCTTCCTGTCACGCGCCCTCGATCACTTCCAGGCGCTGGGGATCTCGGTCGCTCGCATCATGACCGACAATGGCTCCGCCTATCGCTCTTACCTTATTGCCGACCTGTGCCGCAGCCGCAGGATGCGGCACATCTTTACCCGTCCCTACACCCCGCGCACCAACGGCAAGGCCGAACGCTTTATCCAGACCGCTTTGCGCGAATGGGCTTACGCCCGACCCTACGATCATTCCCAGCAACGCGCCGACGCTCTGCGCCCCTGGCTCCATGCCTACAACCATCACCGCCCTCATCGCGGCATCGGCGGCCGCACTCCTATCTCTCGCCTTCTCACGGACAACCTGTTGCAACCCGACACCTAACCCGGTCCCCTTCCCGCACGGAGGCTGTCGATTGTCTCGCAAACGCTCCGTTGCTGTCATCCTGAGCCCTGGGCGAAGGATCTCCGCGAAGCGATGAGTGCAATCAACCAAGGCTCTTCGCACTAATCGCTTCGCGGAGATCCTTCACGGAGCCTGCCCCGAGCGGCGCCGAAGGGTTCAGGATGACGGACAATGATTCGGCATTTGCCGATAGCCTCCGCACGGGAAGGGGAACTTACGTCCCGGGCTTTGGAGAGTCTGGCGCTTCCTGCCACCAGCAACGATCTGCGCGCGAGGCTCGCCACGGGTCTGGTTCTCTGCCCCGTTCCCGTGCGGGAAGGGGTAGGGGTTAGGTCGATCTTTTTTCCGCGGGCTCCGAACTTTCCAGTCTCGCCCGGGTTGATTAGCGCTCATCTCCACCATGACCTTCTTGAGAGGGTGCGGCTCTGCTGCTCGGCCAAGGCGCAGCAGATCCGGAATTCCCTGCGCGGCAGCCGGCGCCTGCCCTGAGCCTGCCGAAGGGCGCGGGGAATTACACCAGCGGTGCAAATTTCAAACTGGCCCACTGGCTCTGCGGCGCATGACATATCTCTCGGCCTGAGCTAGAAGAGAATCCGGGGGAAGCCTCCAAAATCATATGGGCAAACTAATTCTGGTTCGCCACGGTGAGAGCGAAGGCAATCGCATTCGCCATTTCACGAACTCGCCTGACGCGGCGATAACCGAGCTCGGCCGCCAACAGGCGCGCGAAGCTGCGCTCAGGATCAAAACCAGCTTTCATCCGCGCAAGGTAATCGCGAGTCCGTATTTCAGGACCCGCGAGACCGCGCGGATCATCGCGGAGCAATTCGATCTGCCGGTCGAGATCGAACCAGAATTTCGCGAGCAGAACCTGGGCGCGGTCGCGGGCAAGCCGTACGAAGTCGTGCGCGCGGACCCGAGCTTCGACCCTGCTCATTCATGGCAATGGCGTCCGCCCGGCGGCGAGAGCCATCTCGACGTGCGCCGGCGCAGCGCTCCGGTGCTCGACCGGATTGCGCGCGACTGCCCCGACTGCGAGGTCGTGATCGTCAGCCACGGCGGCGTGATGCGCGCGCTATGGGCGCACGTGACGGGGGGATGGGAGGGAGCGCACATCCCGGCCAACTGCGGGATTATCGTGATCGAGCACGACGCCGGCCACTTCGCGCTGCCCACGGTGATCGGCGGCGCGCAAGACGAGGCCGCGCGCGAAGCAGGCGCCTAGTTCGTTCCAAGCGGCTTCGTTATCGAGCGCAACTCGGGCGGCATCTGATGCGACGGATCCCACGCGAGCCCCGACGGATACGCGATAAGCCCCGCGTCCTGCGCCGCCTTGCGGCCCGCGTCGCCCAGCATCAGGCGCATGAAATCGAGCGCGCCCGCGCGATTCGGAGGATTGGTGGTGAGCGTCGCCGCGTACGCGACCGGAGCGCCGGTGATCGTCTTGCGATGCGCTCCGCTTTCGACCTTGATACTCGCCTTCGCGTACTCCCGCGCGAGCTTGATATCGCTCAGGTTGATCTGCGGCGGCAGTTCGAGAAATTTCAGGTCCCCCAGTCGCGCGTCGGATGCGTAGCCGAAATAGTAATCGAGCTCGCCGCTTTGCAGCAGCGCGATCAGATCGATGTTGTGCGGACGGATATTCGCACGCGGGCATCCCGCCGCGAGCTGTGCCGCAAGCTTGGGCTCATGATAGAAGCGGCTGGCAAGCTGCCATACGACCAGCGTCCAGTAGCCCGCCGGATCGCGTTCGGGATTCGAATGTCCATAGCGCACACCTGGCCGCGCGAGGACCTGCCGCCAATTGCCGGCGTTTATCTCCCACGCGAACTTCGAGTGCGCGGTGTACACGATCCCCATCGAGTTGCCGGCGAAGAGCGCCGCCCACTGATCGATCCCGGCGCGAGGAGTCTGCAGCACCCGCCAATCGGCGGTGATCAGAATGTCGCACGGCAGATGCAGATCCGTGATCTTGCGGATCGCATCCAGGCTGCCGCTGCTTTCGGTCTGCACCTGCGCGCCCGGATGCGCGGCCTTGTACATCTTTGCGATCGCCGCAACGTAGGCGTTCAGGCTGTCGGCGTGGAAAATCGTGACCGCCGCGTGATCGGACTCGGCAGCGCGCGCGGAGCGAGACATGCCAATCGTGCACATCACAACGCCAAGAGCGATCGCGCACAGCGCAAAGGCAAGAGCGATCGCCAGCATCGGCGCTCGGCGGAAATTCAGAAATCGTGATGTACGCATCGACTACTCCGATCAGAACGGAATGCGCGCGGTCAGGACCACGTTGTGGTTGTAGTTGTGGTATTTGGTCACCGCGACCTGGTAGCCGGCGCCGAAGGTCAGTCCCACGCGGTTGTGAATCGGGATCCT
>JBARDN010000120.1:0-7104 GCA_049795175.1 Binataceae bacterium (SeqCode)
TGAACACCACGATGGTGCGCGAGCGCGAGATGATCGAGGTGAGCTTGCGCAGCGCCTGCGACATCAGGCGCGCCTGCAAGCCCATCTGCGGCTCGCCCATCTCGCCTTCGATCTCGGCGCGCGGCACGAGAGCCGCGACCGAGTCGATCACCAGCACGTCGATCGCGCCCGACTGCACCAGGGTCTCGCAGATTTCGAGCGCCTGCTCGCCGTTGTCGGGCTGCGAGATGAGCAGGTCTTCGACCTTGACCCCGAGCTTGCGGGCGTAGGCGGCGTCGAGCGCGTGCTCGGCGTCGATAAACGCGCAGGTGCCGCCGCGCTTTTGCGCCTCTGCAATACATTCGAGCGCGAGCGTGGTTTTGCCCGAGGACTCGGGGCCGTAGATCTCGACCACCCGCCCGCGCGGCAATCCGCCTACGCCCAGAGCGATATCGAGTCCGAGCGAGCCGGTGGGCACGACCGCGATATCCTGCGCGATCGCTTGCTCGCCGAGCTTCATGATCGAGCCCTTGCCGAATTGTTTTTCAATCTGGCTCAGCGCCAGATCGAGCGCCTTGCTTTTGATCTCCTGCGCCATCGATAGGTCCCCGCGTGTCTCCGGACGAAAAATTTTACTCGTGCGAATCTTGTCACAAACGCGCGCGAATAGCGCTAGGCGCGCATCGGGGGCAATCCACAGACTGTTGGTCGATACTAATTGCTAATTTCCTGCGCGGCCCCAGGCTTCGATCAGGCGCTCGAAGGCGCGCTTCAACTCCGGATCGCGAATCGGCGGTAGCTCGAACGCGTAGCGCGTCGGACGCGGCACCGCGCGCAGCTTCGGCGGGTTTCTGCGCGACAGGCGTCCGGCGATAAAGCGGAGGTCGCGCACGATATCGTCGCCGACGGTCTCGCGCACGCGCGCCAGGATCTGCGTCTTCATCAGATTGAGTTCCTGAATCCACATCGCGCCCGAAACTTTAATCACAGCGGTGTGGAACTTGAGCGACACCACCTCGGTGCGCCGCGCGATGGTCTCGCCCGCGATCTCCGGCCATGCGCGAATCAGGCGGCCGAGTCCGAACTCGCCTTCGATATCCAGACGATCGAGAATCGGCTGTAGGGCCGATGCGATCGTGACGGGCGGACGCGAACGTTTCGATGCCATCGCGAGTTTACGATAGCGCGGATCAATCCAGCCTGAAATGACGCGGTGAAATGCGCATAACCGATCGCCTCGGACATGCGATCTGGACCTCGCATGAGAATTAGGCATCCTAATCTGGGGTGACTCGGACGAAAAGCGGAACTGCGAGGGCGAAGGGTTTACGAAATACTATCCACAGCCTAATATATGGGTTGTGCACAAGGTCTTCCACACTACCGGTTGCGCTTTCGCACTTGACATCCGCCTAGACGAAAGCGCATATTTCCGCTCACGCCGCTGGATGGTTCAACCCCATATATGGTGGTCCCAAGGGCACCTGGCGACGATTTAGCCCAACGGGCTGGGGACGGGTTTAACAGACACGCAACGAGGGGGAGGTAGGGCTGATGGCGGGCGGAGCGGTCGATTTGGATAAGATGGCAAGCAAGTCTACAGAGCGCAATCAACAGCCCCAAGGACCGCAGATCGCGCGCAATCCGCTGGCGCTCGAGCGGTTCTTTACGCGGCCCGGCGTCGATCCGATGAGCGAAGTCGAGTGGGAGCTGCGCAGCGCCGTGATTTCGGGCGAAGACGGGCGCGTCGTGTTCGAGCAGCGCGACGTCGAAGTGCCGCGCTTCTGGTCGCAGACCGCCACCAACGTTGTCGTGTCGAAATATTTTCGCGGCCCGCTCGGCAGCCCGCAGCGCGAGCGTTCGGTCCGTCAGCTAATCGGCCGCGTGGTCGATACGATGAGCCTGTGGGGCGACCGCCAGGGCTACTTCGCCTCAACCGACGTGCGCGACACGTTCAAGGGCGAGCTGACCCATCTGCTGCTCAACCAGATGGCTTCGTTCAACAGCCCGGTCTATTTCAACGTCGGCATCGAACCCAAGCCGCAATGCTCGGCCTGCTTTATTCTGAAGGTCGATGACAACATGGATTCGATCCTCGGCTGGTACCGCAACGAAGGAATGATCTTCAAGGGCGGCTCGGGCTCGGGCGTGAATCTTTCGGCGCTGCGCGGCTCACACGAGAAGCTCTCGTCGGGCGGCACGGCGTCGGGTCCGCTGTCTTTCATGAAGGCTGCGGACGCCTCGGCCGGCGTGATCAAATCGGGCGGCAAAACCCGGCGCGCGGCCAAGATGGTGGTGCTCAACGTCGATCATCCCGACGTCGAGGATTTCATCAAGTGCAAAGTCGAAGAGGAAAAGAAGGCGTGGGCGCTGATCGACGCGGGCTATGACGGCTCTCTGGACGGACCCGCCTACGGCTCGGTATTTTTTCAGAATGCAAATAATTCGGTGCGGGTGACCGACGACTTCATGCGCGCCGTGACCGACGATTCCGCGTGGCACACCAAGTTCGTGCGCAGCGGTGAGACCGCGGGCGAATATCGCGCGCGCGATCTGCTCAAGATGATCGCGGATGCGGCGCATGCCTGCGGCGACCCCGGGATGCAGTTCGATACCACGATCAACACCTGGCACACCTGCCCGGCCTCGGGGCGAATCAACGCCTCGAATCCGTGCAGCGAGTACATGCATCTGGACAACTCGGCGTGCAATCTTTCCTCGCTCAACCTGATGAAATTTATCGACGAGCGCGGCGAGTTCGACGTGCGCGCGTTCCGCCACGCGGTGGACGTGATGATCACGGCGCAAGACATTATCGTCGATAATTCGTCGTACCCGACCGAAGAGATCGGCGCCAATGCGCACGCGTATCGCGAGCTCGGTCTTGGCTACGCCAACTTGGGCGCGCTGCTGATGGCGCTCGGGATGCCGTACGATTCCGACCAGGGCCGCAGCTACGCCGCCGCGATCACGGCGCTGATGACGGGCGAGGCGTACCTGCAATCGGCGCGACTGGCGGGACAGATCGGTCCGTTTGGGGGCTACGCGCCGAATCGCGATGCGATGCTCAAGGTTATCGAGCGGCATCGCAGCCACGCCTACAAGCTCGAGCCTTCTTATGTTCCGCTGGATCTGCTGGGCGCGGCGCGCGAGGCATGGGACGAGGCGCTGACCGCGGGCCAGGGCGCGGGCTACCGCAACTCGCAGGCCACGGTTATCGCGCCGACCGGAACGATCGCCTTCATGATGGATTGCGATACCACCGGAATCGAGCCGGATATCGCACTGGTTAAGTACAAGAAACTGGTCGGTGGCGGGATGCTCAAGATCGTCAACGGCACCGTACCCCGGGCGCTCAGGCGCCTGGGCTACGACTCGAAGGAAGTGCAGGAGATCGTCGAGTACCTGGACGAGCAGGAGACGATCGAGGGCGCGCCTGCGCTGGCCGACGCGCATCTGCCGGTGTTCGATTGCGCGTTCAAGCCGCGTTCGGGCTCGCGCACAATCCATCACAACGGACACATCAAGATGATGGGCGCGGTGCAGCCGTTCATCTCGGGCGCGATTTCGAAGACGATCAACATGCCGACCGACGCCTCGGTCGATGAAGTCGGCGAAGCGTACATGACCGCGTGGAAGCTGGGGCTAAAGGCGGTCGCGATCTACCGCGACGGCTCGAAGCGAATCCAGCCGCTCAACACCGGCAAAAAAGAAGCACGCGCCGCCGATGCGGTGCACGCCGTGCAGCAAGTGACCGCGGCCGCGCATGGCGACGAGTTCCATACCCGCCGCCGCAAGCTCAACGACGAGCGCCGCTCGATCACGCACAAGTTCGATATCGCCGGCCACGAGGGCTACATCACCGTGGGCCTGTTCGAGGACGGTACGCCGGGCGAGATCTTCGTGATCATGTCGAAGCAGGGCTCGACGATTTCGGGCCTGATGGATTCGTTCGCGACCGCGATTTCCTACGCACTGCAATACGGGATGCCGTTGCAGTTCCTGGTGGACAAATTCGCGCATATCCGCTTCGAGCCGTCGGGCTTCACCAAGAATCCGCAGATTCCGTACGCGAAGTCGATCGTCGATTACCTGTTTCGGTGGATGGCGTCGAAGTTCCTTGATGAGGAAGCGAAGCGCGAAGTCGGAATTGTGGTCGATGAATCAAGGGCGGTCGATACGCGCGATCCGCGCGACAACGCACCCATTCTTGCCGCGGCTCCGACGGTAGCGAGTCTGCGCGACGGCAAGGACGCGGGGATGCGCCAGGCGTTCATCAATCAGGCCGACGCGCCGCCATGTCCCGATTGCGGCTCGATCATGGTGCGCAACGGCGCTTGCTACAAATGCATGAACTGCGGCGCGACCAGCGGATGTAGCTGAGGAGGAGGTGCGGAAGATGAGCGGCGAGGGCGGGGGAATTTTCGAGTCGCGGGCGTTGGGCAGGCTCGCGCGGCGGCATCGCGCGGACGGGCTGCATCTGATCGCAAAGGTTGACGGCGACGAGCGCGAACCGAACCGCGCATGGATCGAGTGCGACCGGTGCACGGCGGTGTTCGAGCTCGAGGATCGCGGGGAGTGGACGATAGTCGAGAAGGAAGCAGCGGTATCAACGATTGGTCCTGAATGCGCGCGGCACGTGGCCGCCGCTCAGGCCTGACGATTTGATTTTGGGGCTCCGGAGGTTGAGGGGAGTGAGGGCGCTGGAGGATCGGACGGCGGGGACGGGGGCGGACGAAAACTTTGATCCGGTTTCCGGCGCGGTTGGGGAGAATTATCGGCAGGTTTTCGAGGAGACTTTGGTGATCGCGAAATCGGCTTGGTGATTCCTCCGGGGCCCACCCATAGCGGGCGCGAGTGGCGCGCCAAAAGTGTGTGGTGGGGTGGCGGATGTGGTGACGGGGAAGGGCGGTGGCAACACCGCCCTTCCGGTTTGGAGTCATTGACGACATGAGAATTGAGACCTCGTTCCTATATCGTCTGGCGGATTTGCGAGGACGCTGTCGCCCGGAGATTAACCCCTTCGACCTATTGAAGATCTCCGGCGATCTTCGAATACTTTTGCTCGACGGACTTCATCGCGAAGTAAATCGGACCTATCGAATTCCCGTAACCTTCCCGGTCAATATCTGCTGCGTTCGCCGCCTAATTCGCAGAAGCCAGGACAGCTTCTGCGCTGGTCTTTTCGAGGGTCTAGTTGTGAATTATCCGCACCCCCACCGCCTCGAAATCGAGCGACTAAATCTGCAACGCTTTCTGCAACAACCGGTGATGATTGCGGTAGGGCGACAGGCCTCGGTTAAGGAATTGATTCGCTTTTGTGCGAACCTTGAAGGCGGCATTCATCACGACGTGCCCCATAACAAATTGGAAGAAAGCCTTCGTTTAGTTGCCACAGCGCTGAAAATCGGAGAAACAGACTTTACCTCGCGTGCGTTAATCGGAATTGGGCTAGCGACGCTGCGAGGCCTCGAACCGCTCGAGGAACGAATCGCTTCGGCACTACGCAGGGCTGGTGAATTTCCGAAGGATCTGGAGCGCGCCGCGGCAATTCCAGAGAGATCAGCAACCCGATATCGCAAAACGCCTTCGGAGGTCGAAGTTCCGGTGACTCTGAATCTGAGGGCTCTTTACCGCCGACCGCCAAGAGTTGAGGGAGAATTCACATACATTGACGGAGATTAATATCTCAACCCTCCAAAATCATAATGTGCCGTTCGAAAAGGCTGCGTTGCACCTGGCCGATCCTTTGCCAAACCCTCTCCCACCGGGAGGGTGACGCGGCGCGGCGATTGCTTCTTTTCAGCAATCGCCGTGACGCGTGGGTGAGGGTGCTGCTCTGCGCCTTTTTTTAATGAAGCATACGCGTACGCACAAGCCACTGCTCTCGGCGAAGTCGCTAACCAACTCGCGCAAGCTGCGCCGAGAAATGACCGATGCGGAGCAAGCGATCTGGAAACATCTACGCGGGCGGCGATTCGCTGATCTGAAATTCCGGCGCCAATTCCCGATCGGTCCTTACATCGCCGACTTCTGCTGCGTCGAAAGAAAGCTGGTGGTCGAGCTCGATGGCGGACACCATGTGATTGATCAAGTCTACGACGATGAGCGCGAGGAGTTTATCGAGACGCAAGGCTATCGCGTAGTCAGGTTCTGGAACGATGTGGTCCTGCGGGAGACGGACTCCGTCATCGCGCAAATTCTGGCGATGCTGGAGGAGTAAGAGCAGCACCCTCACCCGCGCGTCACGATGCTTGCGAAAAAGAATCGCAAGCATCGCGCCGCGCCGCCCCCTCCCGGAGGGAGAGGGATCAGACCGCGAGCCGAGGGACGAAGAACACTACCCGGTCAATCCCCGCTCCGGTAAGCTCGAATCGTGGTTTACGTGCGATGAAGATCGTCTCGTTCGGTGATGTGCATATGGCTACGCGCAACCTTGAGCGGATGGGCGCAGTCATGCGCGATTGCGACCTCGTCATCCTGTCGGGAGATCTGACCAACTTCGGTGGACCCGATGAGATGCGTGTGGTCCTCGATGACGTGCGCCGTGCATGTCCGAATATTCTCGCGTTGCCGGGCAACCTCGATCGCCGCGAAACGATCCCGTTTCTCGAGGCCGAGGGAATCGCGCTGCACGGCTCGGGACGAGTCGTTAACGGGATCGGCATTTTCGGATGCGGCGGGTCGAACCTCACCCCGTTTCATACGCCCACCGAATTGACCGAAGATGAAATATACGCGGCGCTATGCGCCGGCTACGCGCAAATTTCCGGCACGCGCCCCGCGCTGATGATCTGTCATCCGCCGCCGATCGATACCAAGTGCGATCGGATCGCGTCGGGTAAATCCGTCGGCAGTCCCGCGGCGCGGCGGTTTATCGAAGAATTCAAACCCGACATCTGCATCTCGGGCCATATTCATGAATCCGCGGGCGAGGACGCGATCGGCCCGACCCGGATCTTCAACGCCGGACCGTTCAAGGGCGGCGGCTATATCGTCGTGACTGGCGGCGAGTCGGGATTAAGTGCCCGGCTCGAGTTCCTTTGACGTGCCGCGGCTGTCGCGCGCGGGACAATCGCTCGGCGTGTATGCAAGCAAGATTCACAACGGATGGCCGATGGTGTG
>JBARDN010000121.1:0-5801 GCA_049795175.1 Binataceae bacterium (SeqCode)
GCACGATCTGCGCCGCGTAGTCCTTGAAGGCGGGCGTCGCCGCTTCCTTGAGTGCCACGCCGATCGCAGCGGTGGTGTGGTTATGCGGCCCGCCCTGCAATCCCGGAAAGACCGCCTTGTCGATCGCTTCGGCGTGCTCGGCCTTGCACAGGATCATCGCGCCGCGCGGTCCGCGCAGCGTCTTATGAGTCGTGGTGGTGACAACATCGGCATACGGGAACGGGCTGGGATGCACTCCGCCGACGACGAGACCGGCGATATGCGCGATATCCGCCAGCATCAACGCGCCGGTCTCTTTTGCGATCTCGGCGAACGCCTTGAAATCGATAATCCGCGGATAGGCGGTCGCGCCGCAGACGATGATGCGCGGCTTCTCGCGCCGCGCGAGATCGCGCACCGCGTCGTAGTCGATCCGATGCGTCTCGCGATCGACGTTGTATTGCACCGCGCGCCAGAAAGTCCCCGTGATACTGACGTTCCATCCGTGAGTCAGATGCCCGCCCATCGGCAGCGCCATCCCCATGATCGTTTCACCCGGCTTGAGCAGCCCGAAATAGACCGCGAGATTCGCGGGCGAGCCCGAGTACGGCTGCACGTTAGCGTGCTCGGCGCCAAACAGAGCCTTGGCGCGATCAATCACGAGAGTTTCGAGCGTGTCGATATAGCGTTGGCCCTCGTAGTAGCGGCGTCCGGAATAGCCTTCGGAGTATTTGTTGGTCAGGATCGAGCCGGTGGCTTCGAGCACCGCCGCCGAGGCGTAATTCTCCGACGGGATGAGGCGCACGGAATCGAATTCGTAGCGCTCTTCTTTGCGGATGATGTCGTAGATTTCAGGATCGGTTCGCTTGAGCTCGTCCACACCGCACCTCGCGCGCAATTTCTGCCGAGAGCCTAGCGCCCGCCGCCGGGCGAGGCAAAATGCGCGCGGACGCGTGCAGGTTGGCGGTTGGTCGCATCAAGGGATTCCGCGCGCGGCAGCCACGCGCGGGAATGACACCCGGAGCGCCTATCCATTGACGAAAAACTCGCGCGCGGACTACTGCAAATCGGACGGCGTTACTTTCGCGATCCAGGCGCGAAAGTCGCCGCCATATTCGATTGCGCGCTGGCGCTGTTCGACGCGGCGCAGGATCGCCGCGATCATATCGGGCGCGAGCTTTTCGCGCGCTGCCAGTGCTCCTGCTATCGCTTCGCCTGCGGCGGCCGCCGCTTTGCGCGCGCCCTCGGCCAGCGCGAGGTCTTCGTCCGACAGGCCCAAGTAGGCCTCGGCGATTCGCGTGCCGACCTCGGTACCGCTGTCGAGCGAATCCTTGATATTGCCCTTGCCCGTCAGCACGTTGCCGGCCGCAAAGACGGGGGTCGGTCCGTCCATCAGGAGGCCGATCTTCTGATCGATGTAAACGTAAGTCTCGCCCTTCTGCGCAATTCCGGGAATCGGCTCCGGGATACTGCCGATCGAGCTGATGGTGAGTGGCGCGCGCGGCGCCTCGACGCTATCGGCGACGATTCTGACCTGGCCGTCGACGACTTCGGTGGCGCTGAACCGCACTCCCGCCATCGCGCCGTTCTCAACGATCAATCCTGTCGGAGTGCGCAGCTCCTGGAACTCGAACAGGAACTTGCGCATCGCCTTGTCGAGAATCTTCCCGCGCGCCGCGCGCATCGCCTCGGCCCGCTTCGGGGTCGCGTCAGGCGCGATATCCGACAGCGGCATGTCCAACACCCGGCGGCGATAATAAAGCTTGCAGGGCGCGACGCCGAGGTCGGTCCATTTGAGATTGTGCGCGGCCAGGATGGGATCGATTCCCTCGCGCTCGATCCGTACAAGGTCCTCGGAGATTCCGCGCGCGGCCAGTGCGCGCAGCGTCATCTCGATTTGCAGCACCTTGACCACGTCGATCGACGCAAGGCCTCCGCCCACCACGATCGCGCCGGGCGTAAGCTCGTAGCGCGGTCCCGTGTACGCTTTCTCGTTGTAGTGGTTGAACCAATAGATGAGCTTATTCTGATAGACCAGGCCGCGATCGATGAACTGGTCGGCGCCTTCGACCGGGAACGGCCGGTCGCGCCACGCGCCGTGGGTCAGCACGATTCCCGATAGGCCCCACGCGGTGCGCAGCTCCTCGAAATCGAGGTCGCGGCCGAGCGCCGTCATCGGAACGTAGGCGATATTCGGATGGTCCAGGCGGGCGTCGATCTCGCCGTACTCGTCCCGGCGCTGCTTCACGTGCCATCGCGGCAGTCCGTCTTCGATTTTTCCGTAGGGCCGCGGGTTCTGCTCGAAGACGATGACCAGCGCGCCGCGCTGGGCGAGAATCCGCGCGATTTCCGAGCCCGCGGTCGCCGCGCCGACCACGGCAACCACATGCCGCGGGGAATTATTCGATATATCCGTCATAAGCGAAGTATCTGATTAGCGTGCTCTCGCGCGTGGCGCAATCTTCGCGCGCCGGGCCAGCTCGATATCGCTATCTCATTTACGCAGGTCTTCTTGCACACGGGGAACGTGCATGGTTTCCTGATCGGTGGCGCCGAATCATGCGATTTTCAAGATACCTGTCTTTAGCTCTCGTGAGTTTGTTCTTCATGACTCTGGCCGGATGTGCCGCGGCGTATGCCCCGTACAGCGAGGCCGGCGGCGGCTCCGAGGCTGCCGAAGGCGAACAACACGATACGCCCTACCCCGCACACGATACCTTCGTGATGACCCAGGACGTCCTGCGCGGCGAAGGAGTTTTGTTCGAGGTCAAAATGGGCGGCCAACATCTCGTCACCAATTGGCGTTCTGCGGACAAGGGTGCCGGATTGTTCGGGAGCATGGTCGGAGTCGATCCGCAGTACCGTTACAATATTGAAGTCGTGCCTACCGGCGACCGCACCAGCCGGATCGTCGCGAATCTCGAGACCCAGGATATCCCGGATTCCGACCTTCCCGCCTATCTGCCGGGCAAGCGGCTCAATCTATTCGGCAAGTTCGACCAGCTTGCGGCCACGCTGCCGCCCCCGTCGGCGGCCCCCCGCGAAGGTGGCGTCAACTTCGCCCTGCTGCCCGGCGAGGACCTGCCGGCGTTGGCGAAACGCGCGACCGGCAACCAAGATAACTGGCGCCAAATTGCAAAGGACAATGGACTGAAGTCGGGCAGCAATCTAAGCGGCATCGAAACGATCTGGGTCAGGGACGATCTGCTGCCTGCCCATAAGGGGACTTCCGCTGCACCTTAAGGCTCATCGGATAGCCCCAACGCGGGGCCGGAGGCGTACCGACGGATGTCCGCAAAACGAAAAGCGCGCCGCATCGCGAGGCGATGAGCGCGCTGGAATTGACGCTGTGATCGGCTCAGTCGGCCATGCTCGACTCCGACGGGTCGTATTCAGGGCACAACCCCGACGGGCTGACCGCCGCTACCACGGCCAGGAACTGCTCGAAGGTCATCTGCAGGTTAAGGAATCCGCCCTGGCAGAAAACCCATCCGTAGTAGTCCAGGATCTCGTCCGGAATCGCGACCGGCAGCCGCGGCAGTGTGTTAACGGTTGGGAATGGACGCGGATCCCCGGGATGCACCGAATCCCAGAGCCGGGACCGCGACGCGTCCACCACATCGTCAACGATATTGCCCTCCCTGAGCGGGATGACCTTACCGTATGCGCTGCGACTCATAGCCATCGAGACCTCCCTCTAGAACCACCCCCGCATCCAAACGCGTACTCTGATTTTAAACCAAGCGGTCAACCGGTCAAGCGAAATGAGCATGCTACGGAGACCTATTATCGAGTTATTAACAGGGATGCGAGGCTGAAACATCCGGCCGAAGCCTGGTTGCAGACATGCTAAGCAGTTGAAATAACTATGTTTTCGACTCTACAAGCGATTATTCTCGGCGCCGTCCAAGGACTTACCGAGTTCCTGCCGGTCTCCAGTTCCGCGCATCTGGTCCTGATTCCATGGTTCTTCGGATGGCAGGATCCCGGCCTGGCCTTCGACGTGGCCCTGCATCTGGGAACCCTGGTTGCACTGCTGATCTATTACTGGCGCAACTGGATCGAGATGGTGGCGTCGATCGTTAACGGGGACGCGGCCCGGCGCCGGCTCCTGCTCCTGCTGATCGTCGCCTCGGTCCCCGGCGCGATTATCGGGCTCGCCCTCGAGAAGGAGGCCGAGACCCTGTTCCGCGAGCATATACTCTGGATTGGGCTCGCTTTGGGAATTCTAGGCATCGCTCTTTGGTTTATAGATGAATATAGGCCGAATGAGCGAACAATCGGAGAATTATCCTTCCTCGACGCTATCGCAATCGGGCTAAGTCAGGCCTTGGCGATCTTTCCCGGTGTATCGCGGTCAGGCGCGACGATCACGATGGCGCGGCTGCTCGGCGTCGAGCGACAGGACGCCGCGAATTTTTCCTTCCTGATGGCGACGCCGATTATCGCGGGCGCCGGCCTGATCGAGGCGCGAAAAATTCTGCATGCCGGGATAACTGCTCAGGTCGGATGGGGATTTATCACGGCGGTTATTTTCGGAGTTATCGCGATCGCCGGCTTGATCCGATTCGTCAAGACGCGGACCTACGTTCCTTTCGCATGGTATCGCGTCGTGCTTGCGGCCGTCGTTATCGCGGTCGTGATTACACGCGCTTGAACCCCTGATGAATGAAGAATCGATCCCGTCGGCGGCCGCGACGGCTCGCGTCCAGCATTTAGGGCGCGCATTCCGCATCGGCTTGGCTCTCGCTATCATCAACACGATCATCGGCGCTTCGCAGCCCGGGCTCACGCGATGGGGCGCCGTGCATCTCGATCCTCTCCTCTTCTGCGCCGGGGCGGTGGTCGTGGCGGCGATCTGCAGCGCGATCGCGATGACTCGGCAGCATGAGCTGGGCGTCTTGTTCGCTCCGGAGTACCGGATGCGGATGTTCACGATGTCGATGGTGGGGACGGTTGCGACCAGCCTCACGCTGACTTACGGACTCACCCGAATCGACGCCATCGCGGGGACGATCCTGCTCCAGACCGAGCCGGTTTACTCGCTCATCCTGGCAACCATCGTGATCGGGGAGCGTCCGTCGTGGCGCCAGCTCCTGGCGACGGCGACCATCCTGCTCGGAATCGGTTCGGTGTTCGGCGCCGGCGGCGAATTTTCTCCGCTATGGGCAGCAGGGCTGGTGCTATGCACCCCACTCTTCTGGCAAGCCTCGCACGTGATCGGCCTCCGGATGATGCCGCCGCTGACGCCGGTCACCGTCACCGCGGGCAGGATGATTTACGCAGCGTTCGCGCTGCTTGCAACGCTGCTGCTTTTCCGTCCGCACACGCTCTGGCAGCTTTCGAGTTTCCCGGCGCTCGCGGTTATTTTGGCTTCGGGATTTTTCATTTACTTCCTTTCTTCGCTCACCTGGTACGGCGCGATCAGCCGGCTGTCGCTGGCGTGGACGACCGCGCTGGTGGTACCGGGGATACCAATGCTCTCGATTCTGTTCGCAGTCATATTTCTCGGCGAGAGCGCGAATCGCCGCGAGATAATCGGCGTATTGATCGCTATCTCCGGGGTGCTGGCCTTAGTGCTTGGCGCCGACGCCCATCGGCAGCATCCGGGCGAGCAGGAAGCCGCGTATCCAGCCGACGCCGAAGCCGCCGAAGCGATTCATCAACCGATCGCGTAGCGCCGCTAACGCACCGGCGATCGCGTTCTCTGATACCTCACCCGGCCTCTCATTATGGGTGGACCATAACTTGGGGGCAGATCAGGCGGGCCATGCTGACACTTTGATCTCACTAGAACCGGCGTCTCGCCGGCCTCTTCGTCG
>JBARDN010000122.1:0-5863 GCA_049795175.1 Binataceae bacterium (SeqCode)
GTGGCGGGATGCTCCTCCGTCACGCCGTCGAGCGAGACGCCCGCGCAGAAGTACGCCGCCGCGAATTTCGATTTGTCGAAATGCGAAGTGCTGGAGCCGAGCCTCTACCGATGCCCCGGCGTCGACCGTCCGCTATGCGACCCCGACTTCTCGCGCGACGAAGTCGAGTGCGTGAAGATCACCAAGCACGGCGTTCTGCTTCAAGCTTTTCCCGAAGACAATCTATAGCGCGTGATATGCGTTCGAGCACGGCGGGCCGCCGGAGATCCGGATTTTCGGCGGACGGTCAAGCTCCATCACGATCGACGCGAAGGTCATCGTGCGTCCCGGCTTGTTCGGATCGCGTCGTACCGAAATCGGATACGGCCCGCTGCGGTCGGCCAGCGCCGCTTCGACTTCCGCTACGGTCAGAGCCTTGTCGGCGACCAGATGGCGCAGAGTCTGGTAGCGGCCGCGCGAATCTTCCTCGGCAGGGTTCGGCGGCGCACTACCGACCAGCGGATGGTTGGTGTGCACGTATGATGATGACGCCGACGTCCATCGGACCGCTCTCACCGAAGTGCCCGACGCTTCGAAGCTCGCGAAGCCTGCTGGATCTCCGATGATGTAGTGCTGACCGCTGGCATGATGCGCGGACTCGATCCATCGCGTAGCTTCGCTGAGATTGCGCTGGGCCAGAAGCGAACGCACCACGCATGCGACCGGGAGTCCGTCGGCGGCGCTGGGCAGTTGCCATAGTGTGTTCACCGCGACGCCAACACCCAGATCATTCGCGCCGCACAGCGCGATCATTCCGCAGATGGTCAGGATGGTGGCGTCGGGTTGGTCGCCGCCGCTAATCCGGATGACAGCCTGGCCGCCATCAAGGTAGCCGTGCAGGTCCATGTTCTGGGCGAGGATTGGCAGGTGCCCGCTGCGTCCTGCGCTTGCGATGACACTGCATCCGGTCGCCGCGCCTGCTTTCCTGCCGAAGCGCGTCGCGCCGAACCACCATTCCTCGTCCATGCATTGGAACGCGACGGTTTCGGCAAGCGGCCGTCCGGAGCCTTCTGCGATTCCTTCAATTTCGTCCATCAGCGCTGGCGTCGATCGCCGTATCGCATCGACGAAGCGCGTTTCGGCCAGAAACGTTTCGATGAAGAAATCGGGATTCGAGCCGAAGCGCGAGGCGAGACTATCGCGCCATTGTCCGCGCACCGTCGCGATCTGCGCGCGCAACGCCTCGCCATGCGCGCGTCCGCGATCTCTGGGCGCTCCGCGGAGATCTACAATTGGAACAGGTGAGACGGTCATATCGATGCTCTCCGTATCCTGTGTCCAACATAACCGATTGGCAGTGGATTGCGCATCCGCGCTCGATCTGGCAATCCTCGAATTGAGCGAGCTTATGCGATGCCCGACTTGCAAAAGACCGGTTGACGCCGCGCCGCGCAACCAATTCCGCCCGTTCTGCTCCGAGCGATGCAGGATGGTCGATCTCGGCACTTGGGCGGCCGAGGAATTTCGCGTCGCCGGCGGCAAGGGAGAGGACGATTCCGAGCATCCCGACGACCGCCGCAAAGACGCCGTGCCCAAGAAGCCCGAACTCAACTGACCCACGATGCCGCTAAAAAAATTCGCCGCGCCGAAGATTCATCCGTCGGCGGTCGTCGATCCTGCGGCTGAGCTTGGTCCGGGCGTCGAGATCGGACCGTTCTGCATGCTCGAGGGGCGGGTCAAGCTCGGTGCGCGCACACGGCTAATCAGCCACGTTGCGATTTTCGGCAATACGGAAATGGGAGCCGACAACGTGGTGCATCCAACCGTCGTAATCGGCGACGAGCCGCAGGATCTTTCCTATAGCGGAGCGCCTCGGCAGGTCCGAATCGGCGACCGGAATATCTTCCGCGAAGGCGCGACGGTGCATCGCGGATGCGAGAAGGGCCTCGTCACGACGATCGGCAGCGACAATTTCGTGATGCACAACGCGCATATCGGGCACGATTGCGTCGTCGGCGATCACACTATTATCGCGGGCGGCGCGCTCTTGGCAGGATGGGTGCAGGTCGGCGATCGCGCACTGGTCTCGGGCAATTGTGTGGTGCATCAGTACACGCGGATCGGACGGCTGGCGCTGACTCGCGGCGGCTCGCGCATGAGCCGCGACATCCCGCCGTTCTGTATCGTGGACGGAGTGCACACGCTGCGCGCGATCAATGTGATCGGGCTAAAGCGCGCGGGTTTAAGCGGCGCCGCGATTTCCGCGCTGCGCCGCGCATTCATCGCGCTGTTCGGCACTCGGCAGAACCTGTCCCTCGCGATCGATCGACTGTTGGCCATGGGTGCGCCCGCGCCAGAAGTAGCCGAGATGATCGATTTCATCCGCGAGAGCAAACGCGGCGTAGCTTTCGGTCCGCGCGCATCGCACGATGCGCCGGACGAAGAAGAATAAACCGCGCTGGCGGCTGGAACCGGCAAAAATTGAACCGGAAGGATATGGAAGAACGTCGGCTAATCACCCTCCGCGCGCGGGTGGGTTGATCGCGCGGGGCTTAGGCGCGGATAATGTTTAGCCATGCGTTTTCGGTTGCGATTTGTTATTGGCACGGCGCTGGTCGTGGGTGCGATCGTCTATCTGATCACCACCGCGATCCGAAGCACCTCCGAATATTATCTAACCGTCAATGAAGTCGGCGCGCGGCAGGCCGAGCTCGTCGGGCAGCCGCTGCGCGTCGCGGGACGCGTCAAGCCGGGCACGATTGCGTGGGATCCTTCCACGCTCACGCTCAATTTCGGGATCGTCGCGATTCCCGATCCGAACGCCGATCCCGCGCTGAAGCAGGTTTCGACCGCCGAGCCAGCTTCCTACACCGTCACCTGCGCAGGCGAGCCCAAACCGGATATGTTCGCCGACAACCGCGACGTGATCGTCGAGGGCAAGCTCGACTCGGCGGGACATATCACCGCGACCCAGGTGCTCACGAGCTGCCCTTCCAAGTACAAGCCTGCGCAAGCTAAGTAGAATAACAATGCCAGTTTTAGGACGACTTGCACTCGCGATCGCGTTGCTGCTCGCGATCTACTCGATCGGCGCGAATATCTACGGGGCCCGCCGATCGCATCCGGAGTTCATCGCGAGCGCGCGCCACGCGCTGTGGGCGATGTGCGCGATGGTGACGATCGCGGTGGTCGCGCTGTGGACCGGGCTGCTGACCTCCGACTTTTCGCTCGAATACGTGGCCTCGTACTCGAGCACTACGCTCCCAACCGCCTACAAGTTCACCGCGCTGTGGGGCGGGCAGCAGGGCTCGTTGCTGTTCTGGACCTGGCTGCTGTCGATTTTCACTTCGGTGGCCGCGTTTCTGAATCGGCGCCGAAACCCGGAAATCGCGCCGTATGCGATGGCGGTGCTGGCGGGCGTCGCGATCTTTTTCCTCGGGATGCTGAACTTCGTTACCCGTCCGTTCGACCTCATGGCGGTCATCCCGCTGCAGGGAACGGACCTTAATCCTTTACTTCAGAATTACTGGATGGCGATACATCCGCCGTCGCTCTATACCGGCTACGTTAGTGCGACGGTCCCGTTCGCGTTCGGCGCCGGCGCCCTCCTGACCGGCAAGCTCGACGACTCCTGGATTCGCTCGACCCGGCGCTGGGCGATCTTCTCGTGGTTCTTCCTGACGCTCGGAAATCTGTTCGGCGCAAGGTGGGCGTACGAGGTCCTGGGATGGGGCGGCTATTGGGCTTGGGACCCGGTCGAGAACGCGGCCTTCATGCCCTGGCTGGTGATGACCGCGTATCTGCATTCGGTGATGATCCAGGAGCGCAAGGACATGCTGAAGGTGTGGAACCTCGCGCTGATCGGGCTTGCGTTCTGTCTGACGATCTTCGGCACTTTCATCACGCGCAGCGGCGTGATCTCGTCGGTGCATTCGTTCACGCAATCCGGGCTCGGCCCGTACTTCCTGGCCTTCCTGATCGTCGTTGCGTCGGGCTACACCGGCCTGCTGATCTTCCGCGCCAAAGAACTGCACAGCCCAGCCGAGTTCGAGTCATATCTCTCGCGCGAGGCGGCATTCCTGTTCAACAATCTGATGCTCATCGGAATCGCGTTCGCGGTTTTCTGGGGCACGATCTTTCCGGTGCTGTCCGAAGCCGTGCGCGGCGTCAAGATCACCGTCGGGCCGCCGTTTTTTAATCGCGTCGCGGGACCGCTCGCGCTCGGGCTGATCTTCCTGATGGGTGTGGGCCCGCTGATTGCCTGGCGGCGCACCACCGCGAGCAACCTGGTGAAGAGCTTCGCCGCTCCCGCGATCGCGGGGGTCACCGTTGGAGTGATCGCGCTCGCCGCCGGGCTGCGCGAGTGGTACGTGCTGACCGCGTTCTCGCTCGCGGCGTTCGTGCTCGGCACGGTTGTAGTCGAGTTCCGCCGCGGCGTCGGCGCGCGGCGGCATATGCTGGCGGAGACGGCGCCGAAGGCGCTGCTCAACCTGGTGGCGAAGAACAACCGGCGCTACGGCGGATATATCATTCATATCGGTGTGATCGTCGCGTTCGTCGGAATCGTCGGCTCCTCGTTTTTCAAAACGGAAGTGAAAAAGAGTGTGCATGAAGGCCAGAGTTTTTCAGTCGGCGCCTATCAGCTCCGCTATCTCGGCCTCTCCTCGTTTCAAAACGCGCATATGGAAACCGCGACCGCCCGGATCGAGGTCTCACGGGGCGGCAGCGTCGTCACCGAGATGGCGCCCGCGAAGCTCTTCTACAAACGCGAGCAGCAGCCCGCGACCAAGGTCGCGATTCGCTCGACCCCGTTCGCCGATCTTTACATCGTGCTCGCCGGACTCGACCAAAACGGACAGGCCACCTTCGAGGTCTTCCTGACCCCGCTGGTGTTCTGGCTGTGGGCTGGAGGCTTGCTGATGGCGATCGGAACCGTGGTCGTGATGTGGCCGAACGTGCGCGAGCGCGCCGCGATCGCGGTCACAGTCAGACGCGCGGCTCCGGTTTCGATCGCGGGTGATCCAGCACCCGGCGGAGAATGAGCGTGCGCGCACGACCGACTCTCGTGCTCGCCGCCGCGTTCTTCGCACTCGCGCTCGCCGCGACCGGCGCGCGGAGCCTGCGCGCCGCCGGCCGTCCCAACGCGGAACAGGTTGCGCAGGGTCTCACCTGCCAATGCGGATGCGGCCTCACCGTCGCAAACTGCAACATGCCGACGTGCAGTTTCTCCGTCCCGACCCGCACGCATATTCAGGACTTGATCGATCAGGGCAAATCGCAGGTCGAGATCATCGCCTTCTACCGGCACAAGTTCGGCGAGAAAGTTCTCTCCGCGCCCACCACCGAGGGCTTCAATCTGTTCGCATGGATCACGCCGTTTGGAGCGCTGTTGATCGGTGCGGGCCTCGTTATCTTCACCGCGCGGAGGTGGCGTCGCGTACCTGATTCGCCTTCGCCCGAGCCCGCGCCGCCGCCGTCCGATTCGCCCGCGTTCGATCCCGAACTGCGGCGCAAGCTGGCCGAAGACCTCCGGAAGGGTGGCTGAGCGATGATCTACTTCGCCGCGGCGATGATCGTGGCAGGAGTCGCGCTGTTCGTCGCTGCGCCGCTCGCGGGCGGACTTTTGCCGTCGCGCCGTAAACGGTTCGATAAGGATGAGCTCGACGCGATCCGGCTCGAGCACGAACGCGGCTTGGCGGTTCAGGCGCTGCGCGACCTCGAATTCGATCGCGAGATGGGCAAGCTGTCCGACGCCGACTACGAAGCGTTGCGCGCCACGCTCGAAAATCGCGCGCTGGGCGCGATGCAATCGATCGAACAGCTCAAAGAGAAAATCGCAGCCGCGCCGGTCGCCGTCGCGCCCACGCTGCGGCCGGCCTTGCAT
>JBARDN010000123.1:0-6184 GCA_049795175.1 Binataceae bacterium (SeqCode)
GATACAAGTTGTGCAGGTTGATACGTCAATTTGTAGGATTTAGTCTGAATGGGCCCAAGAGGGAAAAACAAACTATCTCTCCGAAGGCAGGGCAGGGCAGGGAGGCCATGAAATGCTAAAGCGTAAATGGGGACGGACGCTTTGTACGATCGCATCCTGTCTCGCTTCACTAATGATTGCGTCGGCGGGGGCTCGGGCCGAAGTGAAGCCGGGGGAAGTGATTGGAGCGCAAAACGCAACTCAGGTCAGGCAGCTCGTGTCGCCCGGCGTGTACTACGCCGTGACGCATGGGATGCGCATGAATATCGTCGCGCCGGATCGGATCGAATGGCCGCCGCCATACAAAGACGCGACCGAGAAATATTCGGGCCAAGTGCGGCTCAGCGAAGACCACCGGACGGTGGTCGGTTACGTGGCAGGGCAGCCGTTTCCGTTGATCGACACGAATGATCCCAACGTCGCGATCAAGCTGGTGTGGAACAACGTGTTTCGTCCGATCTCGACCGACGACTACGATCTGCGTTTCTACGATTGCCAGACCGAGTACATCAAGCCGGGACAGGACCAGCGGATTATCGACGATATCGAGATCGGACACTACGCCGGTTACGATCTGGTCGGGCGCACGGAAGTTGATCCGCTGCCGATCGATCCGGACTACCGGGTCACCGGGCGGATGTGGCTGTTCGCACTGTATCCGATCCTCGCACCGGAAGAGTCGCGCGGGCAGGGACTCATAAGGTGGCGCTACGCCGATCCGGACAAGGGCGATGACAGTTGGGACTGGTCGCCGGGAACCCGCCGCGTACGCCGGCTCAATGAAGCGATGATGAGCTCGGCGACCGGCGCGCAGACCTATGACCCGGATCATTATTCCGGGTTCAACCCGAAGACCGAGCAGTACAATTACCGGTTCCTCGGTCAGCGCGAGATGCTGGCCAGCGTTAACGCCGCGCACTCGCCCGAGATGACCTGCCCCTATGACGGCGGCGGGACCGCGTGTCCGGAAGATTGGGAAGTGCGCCGGATGTATATCGTCGATGCGACCCCGCGCCGCGACCGCAAGGGTGCGCCAACGGCGCTGGATCGCGACACGGTGATCTATCTGGACGCCGAGGCGTGGTTCGAGCCGTATATCGACACCTACGACCAGAAGGGGCAGCTCTGGCGCGCGCACATCTACTGGCTGACCTATCGAGATCGGCCGGTGCCCGACGCGCGGGTGGCGGTGTATCCGTTCAAGCGCGAGTTCGTGGTGGGCGCGGCGTCGATCGATGTGCAGGGCAACATCTCGACGATGTGCTATCTGCCGGGGCAGCATACGCCCGAGCGCGAATGCTGGTATATCAACATGGGCGCGATAACCAAGGATTTCTGCACGGTGAAGGCGATGGTGGCGGCGGCGCCGTGACGCGAGCCTGATCGTAAAATCAAGCTGATGCGCGACGGCGCGGAGGAGACCATCCTCCGCGCCGTTTCTTCATCGAGGCATAAATCTCTACACTGATCTGCGGATGACAACCCCTTCTAATCCGAGCATTAGAATTTTATCGCGAGCATTTGCCGCTCAATAGGTAAAACCTAATTTGAGAAGACTCTCTGTCTTATGGAGGTTCCTCGGATGTTCAACCGGGTGCTCGCCAGAGGCATATTTGCTGGCGCTCTAGCGACGTTCCTCATCGCCGCCGGATCGCTATGCTCCCAAGCCGCAGTTAAACCGGGGGAAGTAATCACCCCCGCCAACGCCACATCGGTCAAGGACGTCGTCACTCCCGGCGTCTATTACATGGTCAATCACGGAATGCAGATGGATATCGTGCCGACCACGCGAATCGATTGGCCGCCACCGTACAAGGACGCGACTGAAAAATACTCGTCGCAGGTGCGCCTGACCAGCAACCATCGTTCACTCATCGGATACGTGGCAGGGCAGCCGTTTCCGCTGATCGATGCGAACGATCCTTTCGTCGCCAGCAAGGTCATGTGGAACAACGTGTTCCGTCCGATTCAGAGCGACGATTATGATCTGCGCTTCTTCGACTGCCAGATTCAGTACATCCGGCCCGGGAAGTCGCACAACATCATCAACGACATCTGGGTTGGGCACTACGCGGGCTATTCGCTGGTCGGACGCACGGAAGTCGAGCCGCTGCCGACTGATCCTGACTACAAGGTCACCAACCGCATGTGGCTGTTCGCATTATACCCGATTCTAGCCCCGGCTGATGCGTACGGTACGGGTCTTATCCGTTATCGCTACGGGGATCCGGCCCGTGGCGACGATTCATGGAGCTGGACACCAGGAACGCGGCGCGTGCGCCGGCTCAACGAAGCCATCCTGAGTTCGGCCACTGGCACGCAGCAGTTCGATCCGGACCACTATTCAGGCTTCAACGCCAAGACCGAGTTCTACGACTACAAATTTCTGGGCGACAAGGAGATGCTGATGTGTGTTCACGCCAAGCATTCTCCGGAAGTCACCTGCCCGACCGACGGCGGCGCGTCGGCGTGTCCGGAAAATTGGGAGATGCGCCACGTGTACGTCGTTCAGGCGACTCCCCGGCGCGACCTTGGTGAAGCAGGCGGAGCGTTGGACAAAGAGTCGGTAATCTATATCGACAGCGAAGTCTGGTTTGATCCCATGGTCGATACTTACGATCGTCAGGGTCAGCTCTGGCGCTCGAATATCTACTGGCTGGCGTATCGCGACCGGCCGGTGCCGGACGCGCGCGTGGCGATCTATCCGTTCAAGCGCGAGTTTGTGGTCGGCGCGGATCGGGTGGACATGCAGGGTGGAATCTCGACGATGTGCTATCTGCCGGGGCAGAACACGCCCGAGCGCGAATGCTGGTACATCAATATGGGCGCAGTCGATAAGGATTTTTGCTCGATAAAAGCGATGGTTGCGGCTGCACCGTGAAGAATTTCTGATGTAAGTTATGTGCGCGCAAGCGGTGCGGAGCGTAAAAAGCTCCGCGCCGCTTGCTTTTTTGCGCAAACCGCTGCGCATTCAATCCGATCCGCTGCGGCAATCGTACCTAATGCGTGTAAGGAAGATTTTTCGTGTGCAATTTTAAGTTCGCCGGTCAATTCTTGTGGCGCAGAGGAATAGGATTGGAACAGTATGATTTTTGTGTCGCTCGAGGAGGTTTCTCGGAATGCTTAAGCGGGTGTTAACCAGAGTCTCGCTTGCTGGCGCGATCGCAGTTCTCGCGATCTTCGCGGTCTCGCCGCGCGCGTCAGCAACTGTCAAACCGGGGGATGTAATCACCCCGCAGAACGCAACCAAGGTCAAAGATATTGTCGGCCCCGGCGTCTATTACATGGTGGCGCACGGAATGCAGATGGATATCGTGCCGACCACGCGGATCGATTGGCCGCCGCCGTACAAGGACGCGACCGAAAAGTATTCCGCGCAGGTGCGGCTGACCAGCGACCATCGTTCGCTCATCGGGTACGTGGCGGGACAACCGTTTCCGCTGATCGATTCGAACGATCCTTACGTCGCCAATAAGGTCATGTGGAATAACGTGTTCCGTCCAATCCAGACCGACGACTACGATCTGCGGTTCTATGACTGCCAGATTCAGTACGTGCGTCCCGGACAGTCGCAGAGAATCATCAACGACATCTGGGTCGGCCACTATGCGGGATATTCGCTGGTCGGACGCACGGAAGTCGAGCCGCTACCGACAGACCCGGATTTCAAGATCACCGGGCGGATGTGGCTGTTCGCGTTGTACCCGATTCTGGCACCGGCGGATGCGTACGGAGAGGGGCTGATCCGCTATCGCTACATGGATCCGAAGCGTGGCGACGACTCGTGGGACTGGAATCCCGGCACACGGCGCGTGCGCCGGCTGAACGAGGCGATCCTGAGCTCCGCGACCGGAACGCAGACCTTTGACCCGGATCATTATTCCGGTTTCAACGCCAAAACCGAGTTCTACGATTACAAGTTCTTGGGCGACAAGGAGATGCTGATGTGTGTTCACGCCAAGCATTCTCCGGAAGTCACCTGCCCGACTGATGGCGGCTCATCGGCCTGCCCGGAAGATTGGGAGATGCGCCACGTTTACGTCATCAACGCGACCCCGCGACGCGACCTCGGCCAGGCGGGTGGTGCACTGGACAAGAACTCGATCATCTACATCGACAGCGAAGTGTGGTTTGATCCCTTGGTCGATACCTACGATCGTCAGGGTCAGCTCTGGCGCTCGAATATCTATTGGCTGGCATATCGCGACCGTCCGGTGCCCGACGCACGCGTGGCGATCTATCCGTTTAAGCGCGAGTTCGTAGTAGGCGCGAGCCGCATCGACATGCAGGGCGGAATCTCGACGATGTGCTATCTGCCTGGGCAGAACACGCCCGAGCGCGAATGCTGGTACATCAACATGGGTGCGGTCGACAAGGACTTCTGCACGGTGAAGGCGATGGTCGCCGCAGCGCCGTGATGACGGTCTGAAATCGCAATTCGGCAAACGAAAATCGGCGCGGAGCCCACAAGCTCCGCGCCGATTTCTTTTTCGCTACTCGACGGTCACCGACTTGGCGAGGTTGCGCGGCTGGTCGATATCGGTGCCGCGCTCCGCCGCCACATGGTAGGCGAGCAGTTGCAGCGGAATGGTCATCAGCACCGGCGTGAGCATCCGGTTGGTCGCCGGAAGCTCGAGGACCTCGGTCGCGACCGAACGCAGCTCGTCGGTAGCGTGGTCGGTCACCGCGATAATCTTTCCGCCGCGCGATTCAACCTCGCGCAGGTTCGAGAGCATCTTGTCGAACAGGTCGTCGTTGGGAATCAGCACCACCACCGGAACCGTCTCGTCGATGAGCGCGATCGGGCCGTGTTTCATGAAGCCCGCGGGAAAGCCCTCGGCGTGGATGTATGAGATCTCCTTCAGCTTGAGCGCGCCTTCGAGCGCGACCGGATGATTGATCCCGCGGCCGATATAGATGAAATCGCGCGCGGACGCGTAGGTTCGTGCGATTCGCTCGATCTCGGGCTCGAGCGCGAAGATTGCTTTCATCTGCGCGGGAATCGCGAACGCCGGCGCGAGCAGCGCCTCGGCGTCGGCGGAGTTAAGGCGCCCCATCCGCGCGGCCAGATGAATCGCGAACAGATAGAAAACCTCGACCTGCGTGATGAAGCACTTGGTCGTGGTCACACTGATCTCGGGACCGCATCGCGTGTACAGCCGCGCGTGCGCACGCCGCGCGATCGATGAATCGAGAGTGTTGCTGAGCGCGATCACGTGCGCGCCCCGGCGCATGCCTTCCTCCATCGCGGCCAGAGTGTCGGCGGTCTCGCCCGACTGAGATATCGCGATCATCATGGTGCGCGAATCGATCGGCGCGCGGCGGTAACGGAACTCAGAGGCGAAGTCGGCCTCGACCGGGATCCCGGCGAGTTCCTCGATCATATATTTTCCGATATTCGCGGTGATCCACGACGCTCCTTCGCTCACCATCACGATTCGCCCGATCGTGCCGGGGCCGCCCGCGGGTAAAAGCTCTTCGTCGAAGCGCACTTCTGATGATCCGGCAATCGCGCGACCGGCGAGCGTATCGATCCATGCCTGCGGCTGCTCGCTTACCTCTTTGCGCAGATAGTGTTTGAAGCCGCCCTTGGTCGCGGCGACCGCGTCCCATTCGATATGCCGCGGAGTTCGCGTGACCGGCGTGCCGTCGAACTTCATGATCCGGACGCCATGCGCGCTGATCTCGGCGAGCTCGCCGTCGTCGAGCACGACCGTCTTGCGCGTGTGGTTCAGGATCGCCGGGATATCGGACGCGACGAAATTTTCGCCCTCGCCGAGTCCCAAGACCAGGGGAGTCGCGGTTTTCGCCGCGACCAGCTTGTCGGGCTCGGTCTCCGACAACACCACGATCGAGAATGAGCCGCGCAGATCGCCGACCGAGCGTCTGACTGCCTCAGTCAGTCCGAGCCCGGCCTTGATGCGTTCCTCGATCAGATGGGAAATCAACTCGGTGTCGGTCTGCGAACGAAGCTGATGCCCCCGCGCGAGCAGCGCGGTGCGCAGCTCGAGATAGTTCTCTACGATTCCGTTGTGAATCACCGCGACCGGTCCGGCCTTGTGCGGATGCGCATTCTCCTCGGACGGGCGGCCGTGCGTGGCCCAGCGCGTGTGTCCGATTCCGATCTGTCCGCCAAGCGGAGCGT
>JBARDN010000124.1:0-7552 GCA_049795175.1 Binataceae bacterium (SeqCode)
CTTTTGAAGCCATCAATTTTATTCTCATACGCTCAGCAGGTGTCATCCTGAGCAGCAGCCGAAGGATCTCCGCGAAGCGATTAGTGCAACCAGCGCGGGTTCTCCGCACTAATCGCTTCGCGGAGATCCTTCACTCCGGCAGCCTCCGTTCAGGATGACGGACAAGAACTTGCCGTTTATCGACAGCCGCGTCTTTTTTCGGCGGATGCTCTCTTTCCGAAGCGCCGGCGTGGTGTATAAGAGAAAAATGCGGCACTAGGTCCGCGCGGGAGGATTTTCGATGGCGAGTGAGATGTTCGCGAAGGTGCTCGAAATCGTCAGGGGGCAACCGATGAATCCAAATGCCACCCCGGCGCAGCGGCGCGCCGGGATGGAGAAGATCAGCGAGCACGTCGCGCGCGACGTTATCTGCACGCCGGTCGATGTGGCCGGTATCCGTGCCGAATGGGTCGAGGCGCCGGACGCGGCGGCGGATCGCGTCATCCTGTATCTGCATGGCGGCGGATACGTGATGGGCTCGATCGGGACGCATCGCGCGATGGTTGCGCGGATCGCGCGCGCCTCGAATGCGCGAGCCTTGTTGATCGATTACCGGCTGGCACCCGAGCATCCGTTTCCTGCCGCGGTCGATGATGCCGTTGCCGCCTACCGATGGCTGGTCGCGCAAGGCTGCAAATCTGGGAGGATAGTGATTGCGGGTGACTCGGCGGGCGGAGGGCTCGCGCTCGCGACCCTGCTCAAGCTGCGCGATCTGGGCGTCACGCTTCCAGCGGCGGGTGTCGGGATTTCACCGTGGACGGATCTGCAGGGTACCGGAGAATCGGTCAAGACCAAGGCGGCGATCGATCCGATGGTCACGCAGGAGAACCTCGCGATCTCGGCGAAGTCGTACTACGCGAATCACGATCCCAAGGATCCGCTGATCTCGCAGATCCACGCCGACTTCCGCGGATTGCCGCCGCTCCTGCTGCAGGTCGGCGAGTCGGAAATTCTGCTCGACGATGCGACGCGGGTCGCCGCGCGCGCGAAAGCCGCGGGCGTGAACGTCGAGCTCGAAATCTGGCCCGAGATGATCCACGTCTGGCACGTGTTTGCAAAGATTCTCCCCGAGGGCCAGCAAGCAATCGACAAGCTCGGCAAATTCGTGCTCGAGCACACCTCGTGAAGGTGTACAATTTCAATCGACAGCGCGGGATCAGGAGAAACCAAATGGATCGGACATTCACGGCCTATGTCGAGTTTGACGCCGATGCCAACTTATACGTCGGCACGGTTCCGGGATTAGCCGGAGCGCATAGTCAGGGCGCCACGCTCGATGAGTTGCGCGATAACCTGCGCGAAGTGATCAGCCTGATTGTCGAAGAGCGACAATCGCGAGGCGAAGTGCTTGAAATCGATCCCTTCGTTGGTATCCAGCAAATCGTAGTAACCGCGTGAGCAAGCTGCCCGTCGTCAGTTCGCGGACGATGGAGAAGCTACTCCGGGACGCGGGCTTCGTCGCAGTTCGACAGAAAGGCAGCCATGTTTTTTTCAGGCATCCAGACGGCAGAACCACGACCGTGCCGCGTCATAGTGGACGTGACCTTGCGCGACCTTTAATCCGCGAGATTCTGCGCGAGATTGATCTAACGCCTGAGGAATTCGAACGCCTACTCCGCGATTGAACCGGCCGAAGGGGCGCGGAAGCCGGCTCAAACCACGCGGGCGACGGCGGGGATGCTGCGGAGGGCGGCGCTGGTTGCCCAGCTCAGTAGCAGCACTGCGGCGAAGACCAGGGCTCCTTTTCCGATCGCTGGCAGAGCGAACGACAGCATCGCGAACTGCAGCCATGCGACGAACATGTAGTGCAGCAGGTACATCGCGTATTCGTTGGCGCTCAGGCTGTCCCAAATCCATCGGCGGCGATTGGCGAAGCGGATGAACAGGGCGAGAAAGGCGAAGGACAGGCTGGCGCAGGTGATTGCATAGACGCCTCCGCTCAGGATTTCGAGCAGAGCCGGAGAGACCGCGTCGCGGATCGCTAACGTGATGAAAAGGAAAACCGCGCTTGAGAAAAACGCGATCAAACCCCACAGGACCCAGCGGCCCCAGTGACGCGCGAGAATCCCGTCGGAGGCGAGCAGGCCGCGATCGATTCCATATGCACCCACGCCGATCCCGGCGAGAAAATAAACCGCGTAGTGAAACAATCGCGAGGTCTGGAACTGAAAAACTCCGATGCTGGTCCAGTACTCGGCGCTATAGAAAAAAGTTATTGGGGTATAAACCGCGAACGAGACCGCGACGACGAGCAGGAAGAAGCGAAGCGGACGGGTTCGTGCGCCGGCGGCGAGGCGGCCGAGCGCGTCGCCGAAGTCCGGGATCGCGGCGAATATCGCGGCAGCGGCGAGATCGAATACCAGCAGCATCCAGATGAACCAGGCCGGGCCTGCCGGCCAATCGCCCAACGACATCCATGCGTGTACGAAGCCGACGAGGCTACGGCCGCCGCTTTGCAGATAAGCGGGGTAG
This sequence comes from Binataceae bacterium (SeqCode), assembly GCA_049795175.1. Taxonomy (GTDB): domain Bacteria; phylum Desulfobacterota; class Binatia; order Binatales; family Binataceae; genus JBARDN01. The sequence goes on from JBARDN010000124.1 coordinate 2,512, forward strand.
TAGGCGATCGGCGCGACGATCGCCGCGGCGGCAAGAAACGGGATGCCGAGGCGGATCAATCGATCGCGTGCGAAGGTGCGCGCGCCTTTGCGCCTGAGACTCGAGTAGATGAACAGTCCCGAGACGAAGAACATCAGCGACATGAAGAAGGCGTCGTTGAAGCCGAAGAACAGATTGAACGCTGCCCAATGTGCATGCGGATCGACCACCGGAAATGCGCGCCAGGATTGAGGCGCAGCCACCAGCGATTTCCCAGGCGTGGGCGCCGCCTTGAGGTATGCGAGCACCGAGTGATGCGCGAGGACCAGCACGACCAGAAAGCCGCGAAGATACCCGAGCGCAAGATTGTACGATGGCCGCGGCTCGGGCGGCGCAGATTGACCCGATGGCGAGATCGTCAGAGACGCCTCCGATCATCTCTCACGATTGGGTGCCCCATGAGCCGCCGACGATCCACGCGCCCGGCCTGGCCTTGCGCGCATCGGCGCGAACCGCGGCGAGAACCTGGTCGAGCGAGAGCGTCGGGATAAAATGGCATTGGTAGAGATCGGCGCGGCCGCCGAGCATCGGATGCACGTGCACGTCGTTGATCCCCGGCATCACCATCTTGCGGTTCAGATCGATCACGTCGGTGTCGGGTCCGACGAGCGACTTGACCTCGCTATCGGCGCCGGCGAAGGCAATCTTGCCGCCGCGAATCGCGATCGCTTCAACCCAGGGATTCGCGGCGTCGGCGGTATAAATCCGGCCGTTTCGCAGCACCCGATCCGCGGTCGAATTGTTTTTGTTCATTGCAGCCGTGCTCAATCTCTAGTCGCAACATTTGTGATGAGGCTTCGACGGAGCGACGTCCATCGCGGGATTTTGGTCGAAGAAACCCGAGGGCTTCAGCATGAAGCCGGCATATGCGACGGGCATCACCGGCCAATCCTCGGGCCGCGGAATATGGTGCACGCCGAATGAGTACCACGCGACCAGGTCGGTATTCTCGAGCGGGCGATCGCGTTTGATCCATTGATCGAGTCCGTCGGGCGCGGCGTTCTGATTGATATAATTGCCGGACGCGTACCGCTGCGCCGGATCGTAGCCGGTGATCCACAGGTTATGGCGAATGAACCCGGCGCGTCTCAGTATCGATGCGCCGTCGCGCGCAAATGGCAGAGCAACGTCAGCACCCGGCATGATTTTGTAGCCGGTAGGCTGGCCGACGGCATTGCGACGCGATGGGTTCACGACCAGCCACGCGCGTCCCATCGCAGGGGCCGCGTCGCGAGCAGCTTCCGTTTGGTTTTTTATGAGCGTGTATCGCGGACGGTACGAGCCATTGTGCGGGTTGGCCGGCCCGGGAGGTTCGGCGACCGTGTCAATCTCGTAAACCGAATTGCCCGGCCCGTCGACATCCAGATCGAGTCTAAAGTTGAAATAGTGCTGATGAATCGGCGCGTAAAGCTGCGGCGCGACGAGCGCGCCGTGAGTCGGTTGCTCGCCCGGCGGAAAAGCGCCGACCGAGAGGCATCCGGTCAGCTTAACTTCGAGCTGTATTTCGCCGCTTTGATACAGGTACCAGAAAAATCCGTAATCATAATTTCCGACGGTCGCAAAAAAGGAGATCACCAGGCGGCGTGAGCGGCGTACCTCGCTGCGATTCGTGCGCCAGTCGGTATGCTTCCACAGCGTGCCGTAATCTTCCTCATGCAGGCAGATGGCGTTCTCGATGGTTTCCGGATCGCCCGCCATGTTGACCATGTGCGCATTGAAATAGTGAATCGTGCCGACGCAGTCGCATCCAAGCTTCAGGCTGTTGGCCATCCGGCCGATGCCATATTCGCCGACGTCGAAGGCATTCTTGCGGTTGTGCGTTTTGGTCGGATCGCCGTATGGCACCTGCATTTCGGAGAGCGACGCCCGGTACATAATCGGACGGATGCGGCCCTGATCCTCATAGGCGAGTTGATGAATGACGAGACCCTCGCGCGAGGTGAAGCCGACACGGAAGCGCCATTTTTGCCAACGAACCTCGTAGCCGTCGACGGTAAAGCTCGGACCCTCGGGTTGTACGATCTCGAGCGGCTTCAAGTCCTGGCGCAGAGGCCCGAGATGCTCGGCGGCATAGATGCCAGTCAAAGGTGGAAGCGGCACCTGGACATCGTCGATGACTTCCACCACCTCCATCTTTTCGAGATCGACAAAGGTGATCAGTCCCTCGACCGGACGGCCGTAGCCGACATCGGCATCGCTGCCGCGAATGAACGTGAGGCCCTGTGCAAGGCGGCGGTCGGGAAACTTTTCATCGCCATAGGCGCCCGCCGACCACGGATCGACGATTGCCTTGTCGATCTCGTTGATACCGCGGCGGGCGAGCGCGGCGCGCCATCGAGGATCGGCTTTGACTGCATTCTCGCACAGGATAAATTCTTCGATGATGATGCCGGGCTGGACCCCGCGGACCTCTTCGCATGCAAGCAGGGATTCATCGCGCAGGCTGACGATCGCTTCGAGCACGCGCCGATCGGCGAGATCGAGAACGATCACGAAGGCGCGCCGATCCAGCGTGTTACCGGCGCTGACACTTTCGAGTTCGTTTTTGGCGGGTTCGTGCAGGTTGACCGAAACGAAGCGAAAATGATCACTGGCGGGACCGTGGGCGCGCAGAATGCGAACGGCAGCGTCAACTTCTTCAGAGCTTAGTGGATCGAGCGGATGACGCTTCGATTCTTTCACTACGGCACCTCATGCTCACGGGCGCGGCAGGTTCGCCCTGCAACTTGAAATCTGCGCTCTGCCTTAGAGCGAACCCAAAATCTGGTCGGGGACGCCAGTCCATGCTTTGCGCTCGCCCTCGAGAGGCGCGTCCGAAGCTTTCGTCGCCTCGCCGAAGATCATCGTCGCGCGATGCTTCTCGTCGTATTCGCGCCAAACACCCAAGCGCTCGCAGGTCGGGTTGCCGTTGCGCGCAAACGCGATCCAGGCGTCCTGCATCTCGGTTGCTAGCTTCTCGGCCGCGGGACCGCTGCCCGCAAACGGCGCCATTCCAGGTAGATGGTTGGTGCCGAACACGAATCCCAGTTCGAGCGCGTGGCACGAGCCGAGCATCCCGCCCATCGCGGGCGACTTCCAGGTGAACAGATAATTGAAGACGCGCCCCTTGCGATGCGCGTGCGTTTCGGCAAGTCGCAACGCGGGCATCCGGAAGACGCGGTCGGTTTCGATTGCCGAGAATAATTCCTGCGGCGTCGTCGCGTCGCCGCGCTCGGAGCGCGCGCGAACATAGTTCTCGATCAAACCGGCCGCGATTTCCGAGCCGAAGCGTTTGCCGAATCGAGCGGCGAGTCCGGCGCGGTCGAGCTTGGAGAGACCCGGATCCATCGCGGCGAAGAGTTTCCATTCCTCGAGGGTCGAGCCGGCCAGAATTGCGACGTTATCGGCGGAGCCGCCGGCGACCATCTCGATCGCGACTCTTGAAACCTGCGTGCCATCGATTACCGGCTGATAAGCCATCCCGAGCTCCGGGTCGGGCGTGATGCCGTCGGGCATCAGTGCGCCGGCCAGCAACTGCGCGGGAGTCAGCGCGCGAATCGCGGCGGCGTCGGAGGGCGACGCGCCGAGCCGCGCGATGATGCGCTCGGCCTTGCGGCTGGCGCGTTCCGCCGTCGCACCGGTATGACATGCGCCGCTTTGCGGGATCGCCTTGTGAAACAGGCCGCGCGCCTGCGGCATCGCGAGCAGAGTACCGACACTCATGCCGCCAGCCGACTCACCGAAGATTGTGACATTGGCGGGATCGCCGCCGAACTCGGCGATATTGTCGCGGACCCATTCGAGCGCGGCGACCTGATCGAAAACCCCTTCGTTGCCGGTAGCGGGAATCTTTCCGTCGGTCAGATCGCACAGACGCAGGAAGCCCAGCGGCCCTAGCCGGTAGTTGACTGTCACCACGACCACGTCGCCGCGGCGCGCGAGCGTCGAGCCGTCATAAAGCGGCTGCGAGCCGGAACCGATCGCGAATGCGCCGCCATGAATCCAGACCATCACCGGACGCCGCGCGCTGTCACATCGGGGCGTCCATACATTCAGATAAAGACAATCCTCGGTCTGCTCGCCGTCGACGACCATGGCGGCCAACGCGCCGTTGGCCATACTGTTCTGCGGCGCGACGCCGCCGAATTTGCGCGCGTCGCGAGTACCCTGCCACCCAGCGGGCTTTTCCGGCGCGGTCCAACGACGGACGCCGACGGGCGGAGCCGCGAATGGGATTCCCTTGAACACGCAAAGGTCGGAATTGGATTCGCCTTCCAGTTTTCCATAAGTGGTCGAAACGGTCGCGCTCATATGAATTCCCCCATACGAGAAATTGGGCTGATCGTTTGCGATTCTCGCAGAAACGGGCGGCTTGCCACAAACGGCGTGGCCGACGCGGTGTCGGTGCCGCACGAAAACGTTTTGCGTGACGCGCGGGATCTCGCGTAGCCTTCGGCTATGGACCCGAAAGCGGCGGCGGCGTTTTTCGCAAAGCTATGGGATGAATCCGCGATTCCCGAGCTTCAAGAATACATCAGGATTCCAAACAAGTCGGTGGCGTTTGATCCCGAGTGGAAAGCGCACGGCCACATGGATCGGGTGGTCGAGCGGTTTCGGAGGTGGGCGCTCGGGCGCGAGATCGCGGGGATGCGCCTCGATGTGGTGCGCCTTGGCGATCGCACTCCGGTGCTGTTCATGGAAATTCCCGGCGACTCGGACGAGACGGTTTTGCTGTACGGGCACATGGACAAGCAACCGGAGATGGCGGGATGGCGGGCGGGGCTGGACCCGTGGACTCCGGTGATCGAGAACGACCGGCTCTACGGACGCGGCGCCGCTGACGACGGCTATGCGATGTTCGCGTGCCTGGGCGCGATTGGCGCGCTCAAGGCGCAGAAGATTCCGCACGCGCGGATGGTCGTGATTATCGAGGCGTGCGAAGAGAGCGGCAGCTTCGATCTGCCTCACTATATCGAACATCTTGCGCCGCGAATCGGACAGCCGAGCCTGGTCGTCGCGCTGG
>JBARDN010000125.1:0-6049 GCA_049795175.1 Binataceae bacterium (SeqCode)
GGATGACGCGCGCGCGATGCTTCGAGCTTATCCGCGGCGCTGACGCGGTGATCAATCTGTGCGGCGCAACCGAGCCGCGCGAGGAGCATCGCGCCACGCGCTGCCTGGTCTATCTCGAGACCGACCCGGGGACCTTTCAGGTCGAGTACGCGCGCAAGATCGCGCTCGCGCGCGAGTTCGCCTCGGCGCACAAACTGTTTTTCACCTACGCCGCCAATATCGGCGCACCCGATTGTAAACTTCCGGCGGCGGGAATCGATTGGCATACCACCCGGCCTCCGGTGCTGCTTGACGATTGGCCGGCCGGCACTGGTCCCGCCGAGCCGCGCGCTTTCACCACGGTTGGGACCTGGCGCAACCACGGCAGCGATCTGGTGATCGGCGGCGATACCTACTATTGGTCCAAGCACGTCAACTTTCGTACGATGCTCGAAGTCGCGCGCTTGGCGGCGCAGCCGATCGAGCTCGCAACGGACCTCGAATCCGGTCCCGACTACGAGGCCGCGCTGGCGGGCGGATTCTCGATCACGCCGGTGATCCCGATGTCGCTGGATATCGATGCGTATCGAAAATATATCAGCACCTCGCGCGGCGAGTTTACCGTCGCGAAGGATATTTACGTGCGCACGCGCTCGGGATGGTTCAGCGACCGCAGCGTATGCTATCTGGCGGCGGGGCGGCCGGTGGTGACGCAGCGCACTGGATTTGAGAAGTTCATACCCGAGGGTGATGGTCTGGTGGGTTTCGACACCGCTGACGAAGCGGTCGATGCGATCGGGCGTGTCAATGCCGGCTATGCGCGGCATGCGCGCGCGGCGCGCGAGATCGCGGCGGAATATTTCGGCGCCGCGAAATTGCTCGACGAGGTCGTCGCGGTAATTGGAGTATAGAGCGATGCGGTCAACGCCGCTGCAAACGATTCTCGGCTTCTGGGCGATCCATTCGGACCTGCGCAATTTCGCCGAGATGTTCGTGATCGTGATCGCGTTGGTGGCCGCGTTCGCGCTGCGGCGCAGGCGCTCGGCGATCAGCGCGAACACCTTTGTGATGATCGCGGCCGGACTCATCCTCGACGTCGGCTCGACGATGATTGGCCGGCCGGATATCGCCGAGAAAATCGCCGCCGCCGCCCTGGTTCTGTTCCTGTTCGGGATAATCCGGTTTCTGCTCGAGGCTCTCGATGCGGCAACGCGGCGCGGGCGCGCGCATTTTTCGACGATTTTCAAAGACCTTCTGATGTTCCTGCTGTGGGCGGTGGTCGCCGGCATCGTTTTGTACCAGGACTTCGGCGTGCAGCCGCTTTCGATTCTCACTACGACCACCGTGGTCGCAGCAGTCGTGGGACTTGCCGCGCAGGAATCGCTCAGCAACGTTTTCAGCGGCCTGATGCTCCAGCTCGACAAGCCGTTCGAGCCGGGCGACTGGGTGCGTGCGGGCAATCATACCGGCCGGGTGCGCGGAATCGGATGGCGCTCGACCACCGTGGTGACCCGCGCCAACGAGCGGGTCGAAGTTCCCAACGCGATGGTCAGCAAGGACGTGCTGGTGAACTTCGCCGGCCGTGCCACCGGCGATGAAATCATGGTCGGTATCGCCTATGACGTGCCGCCCAATCGCGTCCGGGATGTGCTGGTCAAGTTGCTGCACGATATTCCGCACGTCGCACGCGAACCGGGGGTAGAGATTCTGCCGTGGGAGTACGGCGACAGCGCAATCCGTTACCGGATCAAATTCTGGATCGACGATTACCAGCTGCAGGAGCGGGTGCACGCCGACGTCGTGTCGAACCTCTGGTACGCCCTGCGCCGCCATCGGATGAACGTACCCTATCCGACCCGGACCCTCGAACTGCGCCGCACGCCGCTCGCTCACGCCAATTTCGGCGCGGCCGAATACGAAGCCGAAATCATGGCCGAGCTGCGCAAAGTTCCGTTCCTGGCTGAGCTGACCGAAGCCGACTTCCGCTTCCTCGTGCCCACCGTGCAGGTGCATCAGTTCGGCGCGGGCGAAGTGCTGGTGCGCAAGGGCGAGACGGGCGAAACGATGTTTATCGTGCGCCGCGGCACGGTCGAGATAATCGGAACCGCCCAGGACGGAAGCGAGCGCCATCTTGCCTACGGGGGAGCGTCGCAGATCTATGGTGAGGGCGCGCTCCTAAACGGCGATCCGCGCAACGCGACAATCAAGGCAGTGACCGATACCGAGGTGCTCGAGATGAATCGCGACGGCTTCGCCCGTCTGTTCCGCGAGCATCCGAAAGCGGCCGAAGCGATCAGTGAAATCGTCGCCCAACGCCAGTTAGACCGCGAAAAAACCCTGCACGTGGATCAACACGCCGACGGCAAGATGACTCGCGCGCATCGCGTCCTCGAGCGGATGCGCGAGCTGCTGGATTTCTAGCGGCGGTCAGGCGGCGCGCGGCGATTTAATTCGCGCAACCGCCGCGGGCCTCAGATTCTTGCGCGCGATCTTGAGATCGTAGTGAGTCTGGAGATTCAGCCAGAACTCGGCGCTATTGCCGAAGTAGAGACCCAATCGCAGCGCCGTATCCGCACTGATTCTGCGGCGGTTATTCACGATTTCAGCGATCCGGTTGGAGGAGATTCCGATCGCCTTCGCAAGTTGATTTTGCGACAGTCCATATTCGGCCAGAAATTCCTCTTTGAGCATTTCGCCGGGTGTGACCGGCGCAAATTCCTTGTTCATCGAAGTTCTCCTGGTGACCGGCGGGCCGCCGGTCCTACTGACAATGCACTCGCCATTCGAATCGCGATTTACCGATGGCATTTTATTGTCCGGCGCGTTAGCGGGTTACGCGATTGAGAGGAGGCCGCGTTCCAGTTCGTGCAGGTCGCGCGCGGCCAGGTGGGCGCGGACTTCGCGCGCGTATTGCTCGATTGCGCTGTCACCGGTGCCCCAGCGCGCGGGCTCTTCCGGATTTAGCCATACGACTGCGCGGCAGTTGCGTGCGACCTCGCGCAGCAAATCTGCGCGCGCTGGACGCCGGTTGTTGCGGCCGTCACCCAGGATAACCACCACCGTCTGGCGGCTCAGCATGTCGGCGCGCCGCTTCAAAAGTTCGCCGAGCACACGACCGAAATCCGAGCGCGCGTAAAGGTCCAGTGCGGGAGTTGTCACCAGGTGGCCCGACTCGAACTCGGCCTCGGCCAGGCGATCGATATAGACGAAGCTGCGCACGCGATGGAAATGGTTGCGCGCACCAGCGACCAGCTCGAGCATCAGCTCGGCCGCGTAGCGCACTGATCCTGAAATGTCGGCCAGGATCGTCAGGTCGATCCGCCGCGGACGCCGCGCGCGAAAACGCAGATCGGAGAGCACGCCGCCGCGCTGGGTCGCGGCCCGAATCGTGCGTCGAAAATCGATCCGCCCGGCCTTCGCGATCCGCAAACGCCGCCCGAGCCGAACCCGGAACCGGCGCTTCAGGATCGCGAGCGTGTCGCGCGCCTGCGCGAATTCGAGATCGGTGTAAGCGGCAAACGGCGCGCGCTCGAGCGCGCGGATTCGCGCCGCGCTTCCGGTTTCGATCCCGGATTCTTCGGACCCGTCATTTTTCTCTCTACGACCCGGTGTGGAAATCTCTTCCGATTCAGCTTCTGTGTCGCCGCGTGTATCGGCCTTCGTCTCGACACGATCGCGCTTGCGATCTTCAGTAGGATGGTTTCGATCCTGCGACGCGCTCTTTGCGCCGGGACGGCTCGGCTGCGGACGCTCATGTGGTTTCGAGACCTTGCCCGGTTCCTCGCCGGGACGGCCGCGGCCACTGGCCGCCGATTCGAGCTGCCCGCGATGATCAGGATGTTCCCCGCGCGCATCGCCGGCGGCCGGCGCGGAGAAGAATTGCGCGAATGCGTCGTCAAAGACGATACGATCCGCCTCGTCCTTGATCAGCGCCGCGGCCATCGCCTCGCGCATCGGCGCGCGCTCGAAACCGGCGGCGGCGACGGCGCGCAAGGCGTCGATCGATTCAGCGACCGAGATGCGGATACCCGCGGCGCGAAGCACGGCAATAAAATTTACGATCTGCTCGCGAAACGGAGTCATGGTCGCCGGGTCGCGAGCGCCGAGGCTTTCGACTCGACTTTGGCGCGATCGTCCTCATGCTTGAGCAGCACGCCCAGCGCGGTCCGAATCGATTCCGAGTCGAGCTCGGCGACGCCGAGCCGCACCAGCGCGCGGCACCAATCCAGCGTCTCGGCGATCGAGGGCGGCTTGCGCAGTCCGAGCTTGCGCACCGCGCCGACGAAGCGCGCGGCCTCGGCGGCAAGACGTTCATCAAGTCCCGGGACTTTGAGCGCGATTATTTTCCGTTCCTGTTCGATTCCCGGGAAATCGATGAACAGATGAAGGCATCGCCGGCGCAGCGCCTCCGAAAGCTCGCGCGCGCGATTCGAGGTCAGCACCACGATCGGCCGCTCATGTGCGCGCAGCGTGCCAAGCTCCGGGATGCTCACCTGAAAATCCGACAGCAGCTCGAGCAGGAACGCCTCGAACTCCTCGTCGGCCTTGTCGATCTCGTCGATCAGCAGGACCACTCGGCGCGGCGAAGTGATCGCTTTCAACAGCGGCCGCTCGAGCAGGTACTCGCGCGAAAAAATGTGCTCGGAAAGATCTTCCCAACGTGCGCCGTTGGCCTCGTCGGCCTGCAGGCGCAGAAGCTGTTTCTGATAATTCCATTCGTAGAGTGCGCGCGCTTCGTCCAATCCTTCGTAGCATTGCAGCCGCACCAGCTCGGCTGGCAGCATCGCGGCCAGCACCTTGGCCACTTCGGTTTTGCCCGCGCCCGCGGGGCCTTCGATCAAGAGCGGCTTCTCGAGCGCGAGCGCGAGAAACACCGCCGTCTCGACGCGTTGATTGGTGATGTAGTCCGCGCGCTTGAGGCCCACGGCGACAGATTCCTGCGTGATATTCATGGCCGATCGTTCCGCTGATGCATCAGCATCGCGGGCGCGCCTCAATCAGTCAAATCGCGAAGCGCGCATATCGGAAATTTTATTTTTGGCGCAGAAATCTCAAATCTGTTAGACGAAGACGTTGATCTGCTTTGAACCATCGATTCGGGAGGTCTTCATGGCGACCGCAAAAAAATTGAAACCCGCCGCCGGGCCGCGGACCTTCGCGCTGCACTGGGGCACCGGGATTATCGAGGAGGAGATCCGGGTGGCGACGCCGTATCACGTCCCCTGCATCCAGCTCCTCAAGTTCACCGCCGGGATGGCGAAAGGATCGTATGAAATCCGGTTTTGCGTTTACGACCAGCGCGGCCGGTTCCAGCGGATGCCGCTGATTGTCGATGTCGGCGAGATCGCGAAAATCCGTACCGCGCTCGCCGGTGCGCCGAAGCTCAAGAAGCTCCTGGCCCAACTCACCGGCTAGTGGCGCGGCTGCGCGACGATGCTGCGCTTTGGATAAACATCTCGAATTGGCCATTGCCGAGCTTGTCGATCGCGAGGAACGCCTCGTCCTCTCACGACAGCAGCAGGTCAACGATCCCGCTCGACAAAGCGGATGGTCGGCTCGCGCGCTCTCGAGTCGAGCACCGGCACATTTTTGTACAGCGCCTTGATGAACTCCTGCTCCTTAGCCTCCCGCGAACAGGCTCAAGTGAGGTTTCAATCGGTACATTAACTATATTTCCATATTCTCTGTTGCGGACGCTGCTGTGTGCCATATCTTTTTCAGAAAGCGAGCTGAATTTGAGTCTCGAACACGCTTTCGTTGGAACGATCCTCGGGTGCAGCCGTGGTTCCAGCTCCGCCGTCGAAAAACGTGTTGGCGTAGTCGTACTGCCATTTCAGGTTCTGGCTCGGATACCATGCCAGTCCCAGGGCGAACTCCGTCGCTGTCCTCGCCGCGGCCGCCGCACTGGCAAATCCCAGCTTGTACTGGCCGCTGTCCGTCGCCACGTTGCTGATACGCGCATCGAGTTCCCACGCGCCCCAGCCGCCGTGTTCGGGATCGAAATCTCGGAAAGGCGTCAGGCCGTTATACGACTCCTTCTCGCCGGTCAGAGCGTATATTGCCGTGACAC
>JBARDN010000126.1:0-2043 GCA_049795175.1 Binataceae bacterium (SeqCode)
AACCCCGACTATCATCCGCCGACCATCAATGGCGTGCGCATGATGAGCGAGCGCTTCGAGGTGCATATCGTCTGCCGCAACGACGACGGCCCCGCAGCGGTTTGGCCGTCCGCGGTCACGATCGAGAGAGTTGGCGATCGCACAACTGCGGCCCAGGGGTTCGACGCGCGGGCTTGGCGCAAGCTGTCATATTATCGGAGATTTGTTCGGCGGGTTCGTAGCCTGATCGCGCAGACCCGGCCGGCATTGCTTTACGCTTACGATCCGATCGGTTTTGCCGCGTCGATCGCGGCGCTTGGCCGCAGGCGCAACGAAATTCCAATCGTGTTCCATTGCCACGATACTCCCACGCTCGGGCGCCCGCGATTCGCATCGCTCCAGGACTGGATCTTCCGCTATGCCGCGCGGCATACGCGCGATGCCGCATTCACGATCTTTCCGTCGAAATATCGCGCGCCGCTCTGGCTCGACAGGGCAGGCGATCCGCGGCCGCCGATGATCATCGCCAATGGCGCCGCGCGCGATTTTTACGCTCCGCGCGACGATTGGGACGCGCTGGCACACCGCCGCTGGGATTCAAAACGCGTACTCTTCATGGGTTCGATGAGCGCCGAAAACGGCCAGCCCGGAGCGCTCAGAGCGCTGGTTCATCTGCCCGCTCCGGTCACGTTGGACCTGATCGGCTTCAGCACTGCTGAATTTCGCCGTGAGCTCTGCGAGCTGGCCGCCGCGCTCAAGCTCGAGTCCCGCGTGAATGTTGCCGGATGGGTCCCAAATGCGGAGCGCGTACGGCGCGCGGAAGACGCGGCCGTGGGTCTCGTCCTCTATCGCGCGGTGAACCCGAATTGGGAGCATTCGGGGTCGTCGCCCAACAAGCTGTTCGAGTACGCCGCATGGGGATTGCCGGTGGTGGTGCCCGACCGCAAGAGCTTCCGCGAATTCTTCGGTGATGACGAGTGGGTCGTTTACGCCGATCCTGATGATCCAGCCTCGATCGCACGCGCGATCGAGTACCTCGTGGTCGACCGCGAGCGCTATGTAGCGATGAGTCTCGCAGCGCGCCACGCCCACGAAACGAAATATAACTACGAGCACCTCTTCGCCCCGGTGCTGGAAAAACTCTGCCTTCTCGTGGGCTCGGTTGGCCCTTGCTAACCGCTACGTAGGGATCAGTCGTATGATTCGAGTGCTCAAGAACTGGAATGAAATCGGTGAAGCGATTGTCGCGCTGCGGCGAGCAGGTCTACCACTTCATCCAGGGCCTGAGAAGAATTGGGACCAGTGGTTGCTTAGGGACTCATTTTCGGCGTTGGATCGAAGCGCGGAAATCGTTGATCTCGGGTGCGGTGGCGGCGCAACCCTGGAATTCCTGCGCGGACTAGGGTTCGATCACGTCCGCGGGATTGACCTTGGCATCCCGGTCGGTCTTCGCCGAATAAAATTTGCGATCGTAAATTATCGAAAATTCAGGATTCCCTTCAGGATGGACCGCGGCGACCTGACCAAGACCGGCTACGCGGATTCTTCGTTCGACGCGGCGACTTCGATCTCCACGATCGAACATCAGGTTCCGCTCGATGAGTTTTTCCACGAGACGGCAAGGATTCTCAAACCTGGTGCCTTGTTATTCTTAACGACCGACTATTGGGAAGAAAAGCTCGAAGTCGATTCGCAGGCCTTCGGGTTGGCTTGGCAGATTTTCTCGCAGGAACAAATCTCCGCATTAATCGCACTCGGACAATCGCATGGATTTGCGCTCGTGCAACCTAGCGACGTTCCCTCCTGCGCTGGAAGACCTGTCCATTGGCTCCAGCGGGATTACACATTCATTGCTCTTCTGTTTCGAAAGGGTTGTTAGTCTGACCTGCAGCTTACCGGCCGGCTGAGTGATCATCAAATATAAATACGAACACATCTCCGCCCGCGCGCTGGAAAGATTCTGCGTGCTGGCTGTCGCGTTGCCACCCGCAGTTCTCAAAGGGAGCTCGCTCGAATCATGAACTGGATTGACGCGGCAGCAATCGCCTTGCGGCGGCCCCGCAC
>JBARDN010000127.1:0-23758 GCA_049795175.1 Binataceae bacterium (SeqCode)
GGGCTTGGTGATTTCGAGCGCCTCGCAGAACGCCACGACATCGTCTGCCCACCGGGCAAGCCGCCACGCATCGGGAGTGCTCGTATCGCTGCGGCCCTGTCCGCAATGGTCGAGATAAATCACCTGCGCGATATCGGTGAGCGCGCCGTAACCAGGCTTGAACGACGCATGGTCACCGCCGGGGCCGCAGCTTCCGCTTCATTCAGTCTTTTGCCGTGCCGCTCATCCCGAACGGATCGAATGGAACCAATGCGAGGGATTTTCCTTAGAAAGTGTGTTTTCTCCAATCGGCAAGCGCGAGCGCACCTATGTTTCATTTGGTTGACATTGAGCGAAGGAAAAGCGAAACTGTCTAAATGAATTCCGTCGCTACGTTGCCACTCCGCCCTGATCGTCTGATTCCTGACGAGGCGGCGCGAGGGGTTGAGTTTGTCGAGATGCCGGTGCATCGGATTTTGAATCGATGCACCGGCTCCCGGATGCCGTTTCGCTGGACGATCAATCCGTACCGCGGATGCGAGTTCGGATGCGTCTATTGTTACGCGCGTTACACGCACGAATTCCTGGAGCTGCGCGACCCGATGGATTTCGAGCGGCGCATCTTCGTCAAGCGGATGGCGGCCGAGGTGCTGGCGCATACGCTGTCGCGCACGCCGATCGGCACCGACGCGATCGCTATCGGCACCGCGACCGACCCCTATCAACCGGCCGAGCGGAAGTACGGGCTCACGCGCTCGATGCTGCAGGTGTTCGCGCAGCTCTCGGGTTTGAATCTTTCGATCACGACCAAATCGGCGCTGGTGACGCGCGACCTCGACCTGCTCCTCGCAATTAACCGGCGCTCGCGAATCCAGGTAAACTTCTCCGTGATCACGCTGAACCGCCGGTTGCAGAGAATTCTCGAGCCGCGCGCTCCTCGCCCCGGCCTGCGGTTGCGCGCGCTCAACACGCTCGCGCGGGCGGGGATTCGGTGCAACGTCATGATGATGCCGATGATTCCAGGACTGACCGACGATCCGGCGGCGATCGAAAGCGTGATCCGGATGGCGCGCAAGGCGGGAGCCGAGGGCGTGTGGTGGCGCACGCTATTCCTGATGCCCGCGGCGGCGCGCCGGTTTATCCCGTTCATCCGCGAGAATTTTCCGAACCTCGCCGAGGGGATCGACGCGTTTTACGCCCACTCACCGTATGCGCCGCAAGCCTACGACGACCGGATGCGGGCGGTCTTCGATCGCCTGCGCCGCCGCCACGGCTTTCCGGTCGCGCACGAGGACGAGTTCGACGCGCACCAGCCGGCTGAGGCACCGCCGCAGCGGCAGTTCAGTCTCGCACTCGGCTGAGCAGCATCTTCAATCGGCGAGTCGCGCCAACGATCGCTCGTTTTTTCCAGACAGTGGTGGCCGACGGCTCGTCGGTCGACGCGGAGCGATTGCCCGGGAACGGCACGTACTGCGCGGTGCTGATGGGGGTGGCTCCGCGACTACGGCGACCTGCCTCCGCTCTCGGGCGTCTATCGCAGCGCAAGCGGCACGCAGATGATGATCAGCAGTAGTGCAAAGCGAACGGCGGTCCGGTCAACCGGCCGGCACCATCGCATTCTCCCGTTGCGCGCGAATTGTGAGAATCGCCAGCACCAAAGCGACGATCAGCAGCGCCGGTACGTCGCCGAGCAAATGCCCGAAATGCTCAGGATTGGCTAATGCCTGCAACCCCATGATCCCGCCGTGCACGATGCTCGACCATACCGTGAACCAGATAAGGCTCAGATTCTCGAGCGGGTTGCGCGCGGCGAGGATCAGAAAAACTCCAAGCGTCGCGTACAGCCCGAGAATCATTTCCAGATAGTTCGAGCGCCCGGCCAAGTGCCAGGCCCATCCGGCGGGCCAGACAATCGTGAGCGGATAAATCCCGATCACAAAGATTATACCGACCACCACCAGCGCAGCCTTCAGAAGCTTAGAACCGTCGTTTTTCGGCATCTTGGTCTCCCTCGATTCCGTGCGGTGTCTGATTCCTGCAGAACTTTGTGGGCAGGAATAAACCATAGCGCCGATCGCATTGGAAGATGGCGTCGCGGCGCTTGATTGCCGCGGCGCGCGGGGCTCGCTATAACCGTCGCGACTGTGCACGCGCGTTTGGAATATCAATTTCAATGAATCCCGCAGGGCCGTGTGATCGTGGAAGCTGCAAGTGGCGGCGATTCGCGCGGATATGCGCGGCTGTGGTCCTGAGCGCGATCGCGCCGCTATCGTGCACCCATCTCTTGCAGACTGACGCGGGTGGCCTGCCGGGACGGATGCAGCGCGGAGATTTTTCCTTCCAGCGCCCCGAGCGCACCGGATGGTACCTGCGCGACACCGTCGATCCGCCGACTCTGGCGGAGTTCACGCGCCACGACGGCCGCGCCGAATCACAGATTCTGATTTACGCATTCGAGCCGCCGTCGGTGGTGACGAACGCCGATGAGTTGCAGCATTGGGCGGAGAGTCTGCCCGGCGGCGACAAGGTGATCTCGCCGGCGGCGGGACATGGCACGACCTGCCTGCGTTATCATGCGCAGTCGCTGCTGACGGTGAACTATGCGAACACGCCGGAGCCGTCGGCGGATCGGCTCATCACCGACGAAGACAGTCTCGAATGTATCGATCCGCGCACGCCCGGCTTCATCGTGCGCTTCATCTACACGCAGCGCAGCCCAACGGGCGGCACGCCGGCGGGCGAGCAAGAAGCGGACGCGTTCCTAAGCAGTATCCAGTTCGAGTAATTGGCAGCAGATCGAGACCTCTCGATCGCCGTCTCTCAAGAGGGATGCGCGATACCCGCACGTCGCTGCATGGGCGCCTCGGGATTTCTCCCTCCGGTCATAAATGACGGATATGGTCTCGGCGCATGAGTATCGAAGCCACTGCCGAACCCTCGGTCGTCATTTCGAGCCAGGGTTGCCGATCATAATGATTCGAGCACCTCAGGTCACGCCAGCATGATCGGCGAGAAATCCCGAAGCGTCCATGCACCGGAGCCGAGATCACAAGCTGCGACAGCCCGTTCGGAATTTCTCCCGATGCCTGCCCTGAGAGACGCCTGAGAGGTCGGAATGGCGGATGGAGAACGAGGTTGCGAAATCAGAATTTGGTGCGCGGAGGGGGACTTGAACCCCCACGGCCTTTCGGCCACCAGCCCCTCAAACTGGCGTGTCTGCCGTTCCACCACCCGCGCATCGGATGGGATTTGCGTCGGCCTATTTTTGCTGCGGCACCGGCGGCGGCGCTTGGCCGCCCGCTGCAGGTGCGGCGGGGACCGCAACTTTGCCCGCAGGCGCGGCGGGCATCACCGACCTGGACTGCGACGACGATCCGGAAAAAATGCTCCCGGTCGCGCGCTGAGTTGACGCATAGGCGAGAAAGATCGAGGTCGCAAAGAACACCGTCGCCAGCGCCCAAGTCGCTTTGGTCATCGCATTTCCGCCGGCGCTCGAACCGAAGTTGGTCGCGCTCGATCCGCCGAACACCGCGCCAACGTCGGCGCCCTTGCCCTGCTGCAGCAGGATAATCACCACGAGCACGACGCACACGCTGATGTGAATCGCAATTACGGCCGATACGTACATTGATTTTTTTTCCGGAGGCCTCCGCGATAGTGTCATCCGCGACCGGCGCGGATGATCCTCGCAAAGGAGTCAGCCTTTAAGCTTGCCCCGCCGACCAGAGCCCCGTCAATATCGGGCTTGGAGAGCAGCGAGTCAACATTCTCGGCCGTGACGCTGCCGCCGTAGAGAATTCGCATCGACTCGGCGGTCTCGCGGCCGAGCATATCGCCGACCGCCTCCCGAACCGCGGCGTGGACGGTCTGCGCCTGCTCGGGAGTGGCGGTGCGGCCGGTCCCGATAGCCCAGATCGGCTCGTACGCGATTACAATCCGCGCGGCATGCTCGGCCGGGAGATCCGCAAGCCCGCCCTGCAACTGGCGCATCACGACCTCGAGCGCCCGGCCGCCGTCGTGCTCTTCCTGGGTTTCGCCGACGCACATGATCGGTATCATGCGATGCTTCAGCGCGGAGAGCATCTTGCGGTTAACCAACTGGTCGGTCTCGTGAAAAATATGACGGCGCTCCGAATGGCCGAGGATCACGTGGGTCACGCCGAACGCAAGCAGCATCGGCGGCGAGACCTCGCCGGTGAACGCGCCCTTGTCTTCGTAGTGCATATTCTGCGCGCCGAGCGCGATCGACGATCCGGCAAGAGCCTGCGCGGCAGCCGGGATCATCACGGCGGACGGCGCGACCATGATATCGCGATCGCGCGCGAGCGCCGCGGCGTCGCGATCGATATCGGCGCGGATCGCCGCGATCAGCGCGCGCGCCTCGACCGCGTTCAGGTTCATCTTCCAGTTGCCTGCGAGCAGTAGCCTGCGCATTTTGATCATCCTTAACGCTCGAGCGCCTTGACGCCGGGCAGCTCGCGGCCTTCGAGAAATTCCAGCGTCGCGCCGCCTCCGGTCGAGATATGGGTGAAGCGTGAGGCCCACTCGTGTCCGGCGACGGCCGCGGCGGTATCTCCGCCGCCCAGGATCGATTTAGTGCCGGACTGGTTCGCGAGCGCTTCTCCGACCGCGAGCGTGCCGTGCGCAAATTCCGGAAGCTCGAAAAATCCCAGCGGGCCGTTCCAGATGACGGTTTTGGCGGGTGCGAGCGCGGCGATGAAGCGTTCGATCGTCGCCGGGCCGATATCCAGTCCCATCATTTCCGCGGGAATTTCGGTCATGGTCTCGGCCACCGCGCCGGCTTCAGGAGCGGACGCGACGATATGGTCCGACGGCAGCACAATCCTGACGCCCCTGTTCTCAGCCAGCGTTAGCAGCTCCAGCGCGAGCGCGATCTTGTCTTCTTCGACCCGCGAGCGACCGACCGCGATGCCCTGCGCGCGCAGGAAGGTGTACGCCATCGCGCCGCCGATCAGGATCGCGTCGACGCGCGGCAGCAGATTTTTGATCAGCCCGATTTTGTCGGAGACCTTGGCCCCGCCCAAAATCGCGACCATCGGACGCGCGGGATTTTCGGTGACTGAGCGCAGCGCTTCGAGCTCGGCGATCATCAGAAGCCCGGCCGCACGCTCGGGCAGAAACTTCGTCACGCCGACGGTCGAAGCGTGCGCGCGATGCGCGCTGCCGAAGGCGTCGTTGACGTAAACCGTTTTGCCCCGCGCCAGCTCGTGGGCGAAGTCGCGATCGTTGGCCTCTTCTTCGGCGTGAAAGCGCAGATTCTCGAGCAGGATCGCATCGCCCGGCTTGAGTGCCGCGATCATCTTGCCGGTCACGTCGCCGATGCAATCGGGCGCGAGCGCGACTTTGCGCGCGAGCGCGATGCTCAAATATTCCGCGACCGGTTTCAGGCTGAACTGGGGCGAGCGCTCCTTGGGGCGGCCCAGATGCGAGCACAAGATGGCGATCGCGCCCGCGTCGAGGATGTAACGAATGGTAGGCAGGCTCCGGTCGATTCGCGCGGGATCGGCAATCTTGCGCGGAGCTCCTTCGACCTCGGCGAACGGCACGTTGAAGTCGCAACGCACCAGAACGCGCTGGCCTGACAGCTCGAGCGCGGTGACAGGGATGATCGCCATAGCGGAAAACGGTTCGCGGCGCGCCGCGCGGCTACATCCGGTCGATCACGTAGGCGGTGATATCGGCGAGCCGGTTCGAATAGCCCCACTCGTTGTCGTACCAGGAAAAAACTTTCACCAGCCGGTTGCCGAGCACCTTGGTCAGCGGCGCGTCGAAGGTGGACGAATGCGGGTTGCCGTTGAAATCGATCGAGACCAGCGGCGCCTCACTGTAGGCGAGGATTCCCTTGAGCGGCCCATCGGCGGCTTTTTTCATCGCGGCGTTGACCGCCTTGTCGTCGGCGTCGTGCTCGAGGGTCGCGGTCAGATCGACGATCGAGACGTTGGGCGTCGGCACTCGCACCGCAATTCCGTCGAGCTTGCCCTTGAGCGCCGGCAGCACCAGGCCTATAGCCTTGGCCGCTCCGGTCGAGGTCGGCACCATCGAGAGCGCGGCGGCGCGCGCGCGCCGCAGATCGCTATGCGGTCCGTCCTGCAAATTTTGATCGGCGGTGTAACCGTGCACGGTGGTCATCAGCCCGTGGACGATTCCAAAACTCTCGTGCAGCACCATCGCAACCGGAGCGAGACAGTTGGTGGTGCACGACGCGTTGGAGATCACGTGATGCTTTCCCGGATCGTAGGTTTTTTCGTTGACCCCGAGGCATAGCGTGACATCGGCGCCGTCAGCGGGTGCGCTGATGATCACCTTTTTGGCGCCGGCCGACAGATGCAGCCCGGCCTTGTCGCGTGCGGTGAAGAGTCCGGTCGATTCGACGACCGCCTGCACGCCGAGCTTCGCCCACGGCAGTTTGGCGGGATCGCGCTCGGCCAGCACCTGGAGAGGCTTGCCGTCGATCACGATATTGCCACCCTCAACTTTGATCTCGTGCTTGAGGGTGCCGTGCACGGAATCGTACTTGAGCAGATGCGCCAGCGTGGCGGCGCTGGTGATGTCGTTGACCGCGACCACTTCCAGATCTGACTTGTGAAGCGCCGCGCGAAAGAACATCCGGCCGATTCGTCCGAAGCCGTTGATCGCAATCTTGGTCGCCACCTTATCGTCCTCCGCGGGAATTTATCCCGGAAAATTGATGCCCGACACTAGATAAGCATGGCCCATCTGTTCAAGAGCGGGCAGATACCTAATCTGCGCGCTTTTCCGATGGGGCGCTACGGTCGAAATCGATCGGGATGAAATCGCGCGATGAGAGCTTAGGCAGGTGCGGCGAGCGCAGACGCAAAGAGGGGCCGCGCCGCTTGCGGATCGCGCAAGCGGCGCGGGTTAGAGTTACTTGCCAGTGCCGATAAGTATAACGCTTTGCGGAGTGTTTTTGGCGTTGTCGTGAATCGTCAGGCTGCCGGTCACGCGGCCTGCTGCCACAGGAGCAAACGTGACGGTGAAGTCGCAATGCCCTTTAGGCGCCAGCGTGCCGCCGCATTCGTCGGTCGCGGTGAATCCGGGTGCGATGCCGAAGGTTTCGATCTGGATCGAATCCGCATGCTTGCCGTTATTCCTCAGCTTGATCGTCCGTGACCTGCGGTCGCCGATTCTGACCTTCCCGAAATTCATCTTCCTCGGCCTGACCGTGAGGTTGAACGGAACCTCGGTTGGTGTCGCGGTCGGAGTCGCCGTGCGCGTCGCCGTCGCAGTGCTGGTTGGCGTGGAGGTCGGAGTCGCGGTGATGGTCGGTGTTGCAGTAGGTGTCGCGCTGGCGGTCGGCGTCGCCGTAACCGTCGCGGTTGGCGTTGGAGTTGGAGTGGCCGTCGGGGTCTCCGTTGGAGTTGGGGTTCCAGTTGGAGTTGGAGTTGAGGTCGGAGATGGAGTTGACGTCGGCGTCGGCGTAACCGATGGCGTCGCGGTCGGTGTCGTTCCAGTGAAAGTCAGAGGCTGGTTGAATTCCAGCACTCGGCTGTTGTCGGTATCGGCTACGTAGAGGTTGCCGGCCGCATCGACCGAGATTCCCGACGGTTGGCAGAGATTGGTCGCGCTGGGTGAGTTCGGCGGAGTGCTGAAGCCGTTGCACACTGTGTCGCCGAAATCGAACGCGTCGTCTTGACCGAGCACGATACCCGCTGTGGTGTTAGGCGAGTTCGGATTCTCTAGCGGCGTAACGTAGCCCAGAACGCGGGTATTCGATGTGTCGGCGACATACAGGTTGCCGAGCGAATCCGCAGCGACGCCCTCTGGAAACTCGAGCGTGCTCGCGCCCGGAACGCCCGACGGCGCGTTGACCGTCGTCGTGGCAAAGCCGGTTTGTCCGAAGGCCGCGTCGGCGGTCACGTCGCCGCTGCCGTTGATCCCGCCCACAATAGTCAGCGGATTGTTGTATTCGAGCACGCGGTTGTTGTTGGAATCTGCGACGTAGAGGTTGTTGCCCGGGTCAACGGCCACGCCCTCGGGCAGGCACAGGGTATTCGCGCTGGCGGGTCCGCCGCTATTGCATATGACGGCGGTGAAATTAGATCCGGTCGAATCCTGGCCGATTACGCGGGTGGCCGACTCACCGTTGGCAATCGGCTCGTTGTATTCCAGCACGCGATTGTTGGCGGTATCGGCAACGTAAAGATCGCCGGCCTGATCGATCGCGGCGCCTTGCGGCAGATTGAGTGATCCCGCGCCGATCGCGCCGGTGTTCGGGGTGCCGGTCACGAAGCTCGCGCCCTGTCCGAGCACGATTGAGGCGGTCGGATCGACAATCTGAGTGCCAACAAACGCCGCAAATGGAGGGCTGAAGCCGAGCACGCGGCTGTTCTGGGTATCGGAGACGAAAAGGTTTCCGCTGCCATCGGTCGCAAGGCCGGTCGGAAAGCATAGGCTGACGGCGGTGGGCGTGGTTGCGCCCTGATTACACGCGCGCGAAGCGAAATCCGGCTGGCCGATCACGAGGTCGGCCGGATCGCCGTCGGCAAAAGCGGTGGCGCTATGCCATCCGAGCACGCGGTTGCTCTCGGTGTCGGCGACATACAGATGCGCGCTTGCGTCCACGGCGACGGCCTGCGGAAAATCCAGACTTTGCGGTTTCACTTCATTGACGCCGTTGTGCGTGGCGTCGGGCTGTCCAAGCACGCGGTTGATACCGACGCCGGGGGTCATCGGCGTATCGAATTCAGCGATACGGCTGTTGGATTGATCGGAGACATAAAGGCGCCCCGCCGCGTCCAGCGCGGCGTCGGTCGGACCGCATAGCGTGAGCGCGGTCGCGAGCGCACCGGAAGATCCGTCGCATAGGCTGGTGGCAAATGAACCGCCTTGGCCAAAGACGATCGCGGCGGCGGTGACGCCGCTGGTGCGCGGAAGGTTGAACTCGAGCACGCGGTTGTTGAAGGTGTCGGCGACATACAGATCGCCCGCCTGATCGAGCGCAACCCCGGCAGGAGCGTCCAGGCTCGAGGCGCTGATACCGCCCGCATTGGGAGTCTTGCCGGTGAAGGTAACCTGCCCGAGCACCAGGTGCGCGGCCGCGTCATCAACAAACGGCGCGTCGAATTCGAGCGCGCGATTGTTGCTGGCGTCGGCGACGTAGAGATTGCCGCCTGAATCTACCGCGATTCCTTCGGGAGAGCACACAGTGCTCGCGCCAGGATTCGCATCGGGATTCGCGCTCTGGTTGCATAGCGCGGTCGTGAAGACGCTCTGGCCGATGACCGTCGACGCGACGGCGCTTCCGAGCGGGTTGGTGAAGACCAGCACGCGATTGTTCAAGCTATCGGCAACGAACAGGTCGCCCGCGGCGTCGAGCGCCACGCCCCAAGGATCGCTCAGCGAGGCCGCGCCGATCCCGCCGTTGTTGGCGAGGCTCGATTGTGCGTTGGGCTGGCCGAAGACGAGCGCCGCGGAGAGTCCCGTGATCGGCGTTCCGGCAAAGCCTGCGAACGGCGTCGAGAACATCAGGACGCGATTGTTGGTGGTGTCGGCCACATACAAGTTTCCCGCCGCATCGGCCGCGACCCCGTTGGGATGGCATAGCGAGTCCGCGCTGGGATCGCTCTGACCCTGGTTGCAGGTCGAGGAGAGAAAGTCATTCTGGCCGATCTCGAGATCGGCGGGCGCGCCGTCGGCGAATCCGGCCGCATCGCTCCATCCGAGAACCCGGTTGTTATTTGGATCGGCGGCGTAGAGATGTCCTGCTCCGTCGACGGTGATGCCGTCCTGGAAGTCGAGCGAGGATGCGCCCACGAGATTGACCGCACCGGTAGCGAAATTTAGTTGCCCGAGCACGTGGTCCGCGATCGTATCGCCGGAAGCGGCGATGATCGCGCTGACAGCGACGGCCACCATCGCGAGGGAGAGGCAAATCGAAAGGAGCCCGATACGGTAGTGGTTTTCGCGAATATTCACTCGGTACGCGAGTGCAAGGGTTGATCCCGCAGAATCTGTTTCGTTTCGATACGTTTCGGGATTTCCGCGCCGGGCATCCCGCGGCGTGCGTCGATGACCGGCGGCGGGCATTCACGGTGCGCGCTCTGCCAATGCACGCACCCGCTGTGCGATCGTTCGGACGAGGAACGTTCAAATCGGGACTCGCAAAGGAACACCTCGGGCCGATGCTTCCGTGCGCGCTCTCTGCAGGTCATTCCCGCGGGTGGCTCGCGCGGCCGCAAACCTCGCACGAGCCTTACTGGTCTTCGCTGGCGGGAAACCCGTATAATGAACGCCATCTTGGGGTTCAGGGCGGTAGTATGCTCCATCAGGTAGGTGCGGCGGGGCAGTTGGGCGTGGTGCAGTTGATGCTGGGCACGGGTCCGGTGGTCGCGGCCGTGCTGTGGACGCTGGTGGGCTTTTCGATCGGATGTTGGGGAATCAGCCTTTACAAGCTGGTCCAGATTTCGCGGGCGCGGCGCGAGTCCGAACGTTTCATCACGATTTTCTGGGAATCGAAGAACTTAAACGCGATCCATACCGCCAGCGTCGGATTCACACGCAGCCCCGTCGCGCAGGTGTTTCGCGCGGGCTACCAGGAGTTGCTCCAACTCACGCGTGCGAAGCGCCAGGCGGTCGGCGCGCAATCGGAATTCTCGACCGATCTCGGCGGAATTGAAAACGTCACCCGCGCGATGAAGCGGCAAGCCAACGTCGAGCTGACCAAGCTCGAATACGGAACCACGTTCCTTGCGACTACCGGATCGGCCGCGCCGTTTATCGGCCTGTTCGGCACCGTCTGCGGAATCATCACCGCGTTCATGGGCCTGTCGACGGCGCATTCCTCGAGCATCCAGGCGGTAGCGCCGGGAATCGCCGAGGCGCTGATCGCAACCGCGGTCGGATTGGTCGCGGCGATTCCGGCCGTGATGTTTTTCAACTTTTTCACCGCGCGTATCCGGGTGCTGGCGACCGAGATGGAAAACTTCACTTCCGAATTTTTGAATATCGCGGAACGTCACTTCTTGTCGTAGCGGGTTTGCACGATGGCTTTTGATCCAGGGCAGCGCGGACAGATGGTCTCGCAGATCAACGTCACTCCGCTGGTGGACGTGATGCTGGTGCTGCTGGTGATCTTCATGGTCACCGCGCCGATCATCCAGCAGGGCGTGCAGGTCACGCTGCCGAAGGTCAAGGCCGAGGCGCTGACGGGCAAGGAAGAGCAATTCGTGGTCTCGATTACGCGCGCCAACGAAATCTATCTCAACGATACCAAGCTCAGCGCGAGCGATTTAACCGACAAGCTCGCCGCAATCTCGCGCGAGCGTCCCGACCGCGAGGTATTTATCCGCGCCGACGAGCAGGTGCCCTACGGCGAAGTGATTCGCACGATGGCGGCGATCAAGGCCGCGGGAATCGAAAACGTCGGGATGGTCACCGAGTTGCCGACAGGCGCGGATTCGGAGGCGGACAAGCACAGTGGCAAGCCCGCCTCATAACGGCGGCGACGACGGGCCATCGCGCGCCGGCTATATCGCGGCAATCATCGTGGCTGCGCTCGGTCACGCAGCGGTGTTCGCATTCGTGATCTTCATCGCGCCCAGGCTGTTCGCTTCCGTCGATCAACCCGTTCCCGCATATACGGTGAAGATCGTCGACAATATTCCGGCCGGGGATCTGGGGACTCATCTGCCGCGTCTGTCGTCCAAGCCCACTCGCCAGGAAAAGGAAGAGAAGGCCGACACGTCGAAACCGCCGGAACCGAAGCCTGACGAAGCCAAGCCTCCCGAGCCGAAGCTTGCGCCCGCCGACGACGCCAACGCGTTCGCGCTCAATACCAAGAACCCCGAACCTACGCCGACCGACACGCCCGAGCCGACTCCCGAACCTACTCCAGAGCCGAGCGAGGCGGCGCCCACACCGACCCGCACTCCGCATCCGCGCCGCACTCCGCGTCCGACTCCCGCGCCCACGCCTGAGCAATCGAAAGCGCACAACCGGCATGCGCCCAAGCCGCACGCGACCCCGGTGATGGTCGCGAAGGCGGACGCGGCGGCCAGTGTCAGCGCGCGGATGCAAAGGATTCGCGAGCAGTTGCTGAAGCAGCATTTGGCCGCATTGGCCAACAGCCCCGACGAAGATGATGACGACGACACCGCGCCTCCCGTCCGCGGCGGTCCCGCCGGAGGCGGCCCGGTTGCCGCCAGCGGCGCGCGCGCAGGCGCAGGTTACGGAGTTGGCCCCGGCACCGGCAGCATGGGCATTCAACAGGACCCGGAATTTCTGCTCTACTTTTCAACCGTGCAGGATAAGATTAAGAAGGCTTGGAATTTTACCAGCGGTTCGTCGGATCTGACCGCGATCGTCGACTACGCGATCGGACCCGACGGTGCGCTGACCGAAGTGAAGATCGCGAAGAGCTCGAATGACGCCGCGTTCGACGATTCGGTGCTGCGTGCGATACGGCGCGCGGCGCCATTTCCGCCGCCGCCGGAAAAATATCGCGCGCAATGGGCCGGCGGGGTCGAAGCGACCTTCAGGCTTGGCGATCTGAAGTCATAGTCCGCGGTCGTCGAGATCGGTAAGGTTATGGAGGTGCGGATGCTGCGGTGCGGAACTCGAATGATCCCGATTTGTCTTGCCGTCAATCCGATTGCGCCGATAGCACCCCGATGGCGCCGATAGTGATGAAGAACCCACTGCTCCCGATATTTACCGTTGCGATTTTCGCATCCGTGATCAGCGTAGCGACCGCAACTCACGCGCAGATCAAGATGAACATCGTGGGTCCCGGCTCGCAGCTTTCATCGATCGCGGTGTCGGGCCTCAAGAGCCTATCCGGCGACGACAACCATCAGGTGTCGGGCGCATTCGTCGCGACGGTGACGCGCGACCTCGAACTCTCGGGCTACTTCAGGCTGGTTTCGCCGCACGCCTATATCGAGGATCCGCAGCAGTCGGGCTACGAGCTGGGCCAATTCAATTTTGCCGACTGGAGATCGATCAACGCCGACTTTTTGGTCAAAGGCGCGGTCACGATCAGCGGACAGAACATCCAGTTGACCGCGCTGCTCTACGACGTTGCACAGCAGCGCCGCATGATGGGCAAGAATTTCACCGGCTCGGCCGCCGACGTGCCGCGGATGGCGCGCCGGTTCGCCGACGCAATCCTCGAGGCGACCACCGGGCAGAAAGGTCCGTTCGATTCCGAGCTCGCATTCGTCTCGACTGGCGGCGGCCGGTTCAAGGAGATCTACACGCAGACGATCGACGGCGACGATCTGTTCCGTCGCACCGATAATCCGACCATCAACCTGTTTCCGTCGTTCGACAAAAGCGCGCGCTATCTTCTCTACCTGTCGTACAAGAGCCGCGAGCCCGCGCTCTATCTGGCCGACCTGAAGGAAAAGGTCGAGTCCAAGATCACGAGCGCGCATGGAATGGTGATCGGCGGCGAGATTTCTCCCGACGGACAGCGGATCGCGGCGGCGGTCGAGCACGGAGGATCAACCAATCTCTATCTGCTCGGTCGCGACGGCTCCGAGATTCGCGAGCTGACCCATAGCAGCGGAATCAACGTCAGCCCCGCGTTTTCGCCCGACGGCTCGACGCTGGCCTTTACCTCTGATCGCTCGGGCTCGCCGCAAATCTACCTGATGCCGCTGGCGGGCGGTGAGGCGCGGCGCATCACCTATAAGGGCAATTACAATACAACTCCGGCGTGGTCGCCAAAGGGAGATCGAATTGCATATCAGAGCCGCACCGGCGGCCGTTTCGATATCTTCGTGATCCCCCAGGCAGGCGGAGACCCGACCGAGGTAACCGACGGCAACGGCTCCAATGAATCGCCCTCGTGGTCGCCCGACGGACGCTACCTGGCGTTCAGCTCGACGCGCGGCGGACACGCGCGGATCTATCTACTGATGGTACAGACCGGCAAAATCATTTCTGCATTGACGGAGGGAAAAGGTAATGACACTTCTCCAGCGTGGTCGTGGTGGTTGGGTGACTAACGGCAGGACTGCCCTTACGATGGGCGCGCTCATCGTGCTGGGCCTGATGTTTGCGGCGGGCTGCTCGTCCAAGGCCAAGGAAGTTCCCGGCGCGGGCAGCTCCAACCTTGGCGAGAACGGTTCCGGCGGGAGCACGAGCTCGCTCACAAATCTTCAGAACGGCACCTTGGGAGCGAATTCCGGCGGACCGCTCAGCGACATCCATTTCGGTTACAACACCTACAATATCGAGCCGCAGGATGGCTCGGTGCTCAAGGCCAACGCCTCGTGGCTGCAGGCGCATGCGCAGACTCGCGTGCAAGTCGAGGGTCATTGTGACGAGCGCGGCTCCGAAGAATACAACATGGCGCTCGGCGCCAAACGCGCGCAGTCGGCCAAAGATTATCTGGTCACTCTCGGCGTCCCGTCCGACCGCATTTCGACGATCAGCTACGGCAAAGAGTTGCCGCTCTGCCAGGAGCATGACGATAGCTGCTGGGCGCAGAACCGCCGCGATCACTTTGTCGTCCAGCAATAGGAGCTAAACTCGTGCGCGTGTTTCGACTCGAATCCTTCCCGTTTCCGCTCACCAGTGCGTTCGGCCATGTGGCCGTGGCAACGCTCCTCGCCGCCGCCCTGTTGGTGACGGGATGCTCCAGCCAGAACGACATGCAGCAGCTCAACCAGAATCAGTTCACGCTGCGTGGAATGATCGCGAGCGATCGCCAACAGATCCAGGCGCTCAATCAGCAGGTTCAGCAATTGCGCGATCAGGTCACCGAGGTTCAGCACGGCGGCGCGGCTGCGGGCGGCGCCGGTCAGCTTTCGCAGGCCAACGATCGTATCGCCAAGCTGGAATCCGAAGTCAGCGCGTTGCAGGCCGGGATGGCGGCGCAGCCGGGCACTGTTGCTCCCGGCGCGATGCCGGGCGCGGCAATAGGCGGCGCCAGTGCGGCAACGGCACCTGGCGCGGGCGCGCCGGGCGCGTCGGCAGAGCCGATCTTTCCGGCAGCGACCTGGCCCGATGAACTCGATCAGGAAATCTCGAATGCCGAGAGCTCGAAAGATCCCGGCGTGAAGATCTACCGGGTCGGCTTGCAGGCGATGAAGGACGGAAAATATCCGCTCGCAGTCGCGAACTTCACGCGCTTGCAGCATCAGTATCCCAAGTCTCCGCTGGTCGAGCCGGCGGACTACTTCGCCGCTAACGCGCTCTACGAAACCGGCAAATACGACCAGGCGATTTTGCAATTTAACGATCTGGTGATGCGTTATCCCAAGGGCCGTTTCGCCGCACAGGCTCTGCTGCGCCAAGGAGAAGCGTTCCTCAAGATGAACGACCGGATCGACGCGCGGCTGACGCTGCAAAAGCTGATGTCCGATCACGACGGTACCCCGCAGGCGGCCGCGGCCAAGACCGTGATGGCGAGTCTCGTCGGCGAATGAATCGCGCGTATCCGGCCGGTCCACGCGTGGCGCGATGGAAATAATCCGCGATCTCGACGCGATGACGCGTCATCCGTACCCAGTCGTGACGCCGGGCAACTTCGACGGCGTCCATTTGGGGCATCGCGCGATTCTCAAGGCCGCGATCGATCGCGCGCGCGCCGCGGGCGGCACCGCATTCGCCCTCACCTATGATCCGCTGCCCGCAAAGCTTCTGGTGCCCGACCGTGCGCCGCGGCTCATCCTGGTGCCGGAGGACAAGCTCGAACTGCTCAGGCTCTCGGGCCTCGACGGAGTGATCGTCGTCAACTTCACGCGCGAGCTGAGCATGATCGAGCCGCGCGATTTCGTGCGCGATTATTTCCTTGGCCGTATCGGCGCGCGCGAAGTTGTGATCGGCCACAGCGTGAACTTCGGCCACAATCGCGCCGGCAACGCCGCGGTGATGGTCGAGCTCGGGCGCGAGTTCGGTTTCGATACGACGGTCGTCGGGCCAGTGAAAGTTGCGGGAATTGAAGTCAGCTCGACCAAGGTGCGCGAGTTGATCACGGCCGGAGATGTTCGCGCCGCCGCCAAGCTGCTCGGCCGCTACCACTTCCTGCATGGCCCGATCGTTCGCGGGCGCGAGCGCGGCCGCACCATCGGTTTTCCCACCGCGAATCTCGAGAGCGAGACCGAATGCCTCCCGCCCGACGGCGTCTATGCCACCCGCGTGAGTCTGGCCGACGGCGCGTTCGGTTCGATCACCAATATCGGGATGCGCCCGACGTTCGCCGAGACCGCGCGGTCGATCGAGGCGCACATCTTCGATTTCGATCGCGACATCTACGGCGAGCGCATCAAGCTCGAGCTGATCGAGCGCATCCGCCCCGAGAAAAAGTTCGCCGCCGCCGACGCTTTGAAAAATCAGATCGCGCTGGACTTGGCCCGCGCAAAGGAAATCCTCGCCAGCGCGTAATTGCGGGTTCCGCGCACCTATCTGTTTCCGCGCCCTGACAGGGAGAGGAACCAGACTGGGCGCGGAATCAGGCAACGCTAGCCGGCCGCACGGGCGGGGGCGATCCAATCCCGCTCGAGGTGGTCGGCCCATTCAGGGATCCGCGCGGCATCTGTCGGCGGATTAGATAGAATCACCACCTCCTGCACCCCCGCGTCGCGATAGCGCTTCATGTCGTCGCCGGTAATCTTCTTGGTGTATGGCGACACGATGTACTCGATCTCGCGCGGGTCGCGGCCGCACTCGCGCATCAGCGATTGCAGCTTCGTGATCTTTTCTTTCGCGTCATCGGGATCGCAGTTGAACCCAAACCATCCGTCGCCGTATTCAGCGACGCGCTTTAACGCCGGCACGCTCTCGCCGCCGAACATCACCGGCAACTTCGCTCCGTGCGCAGGTTTTGGAAAACTCTGCGCGGCGTCGAAGTTGACGAACTCGCTATGATAGGTCGCCGCGCCTTCGCTCCACAGCGAGCGCATCGCGGCGATATATTCGCGCGTGCGCTGCGCGCGCCGCTCGAACGGAATTCCCAGCGCCGCAAATTCCTCAGCCGACCATCCGATTCCAACTCCCAGCACGAAGCGTCCGCCCGCGAGCCGATCAAGCGTGGCCGCCTGCTTCGCCAGCACGACGGGGTTATGCTCCGGCACCAGGCAGATTCCGGTCGCGAGACGGATCTTATTGGTAGCCGCGGCGGCGAAAGTCAGCGCCAGAAATGGATCGAGCCAATCGGCGCTGCCGGGCAATGGAAAATCGCCCGCCGCCGAGTACGGGTACTTCGAGTCCTGGCGATCGAACAGCACCACATGCTCACCGACCCACAAGGTCGCGAAGCCGACCCGCTCGGCGTGCGTCGCGGCGGCGCGAATTATTTCCGGATGAACCGCGGTTCCGATCCCGAGTGAAAATAGTCCCACCTTCATGGCGTTACTCTCCCGATGAAAATCGTCACCGTGGCTTTACGAACTTCAGCATGAAGCGATCGGTCTGCCCGCGCTTCTTGAACACCAGCCAGGTCCGGTCGTCCTCTGGATGCCTGAGCGCGCTCGACGACGCCTTGAGCTTGAACCCCGACTTCTCGACCTCGCTGATCAGGAATTTCTCGTCGATGCGATGCAGCGTCGCCGTGTCGCGAGCGCCTGAGCCTGCCTGCGCGCTGTGATCGACGATTCCATAAACCCCGCCCGGCTTGAGCGCGGTAAAAATCTGCTGGTTGACCTTGTCGCGATCGATCTTGAACCCGACCATGTCGTGATAGTTCATATTGATCAGCACCGCGTCGAGGCTGTTCGGCGCAACCGGCAGCAGATCCGCTGCGTCAAAGGGCTTGGCTACTTCGACCACGTTCGGAAGTCCGTGAATGCGCGCGTGCCATTGATCGGCGATCTTCTGGTACTTGGCGGGAAATTTCGGAATGTTCTGTGAATAGACTTTGCCGCTGGGTCCGACTACGCGCGACAGAAGCTCCGTGGTCCATCCTCCGCCGGCCCAGATATCCGCGACCTGCATTCCCGGCTTGATTCCGAAGAACGCCAGCATCTGCTCGGGCTTGCGGCCCTCGTCGAGCGCCTTGTCGTCGGCGGAACGATCGGGAGCGTTGACCGCGGCTTTGATGTACGCCGGAACCTTTGCTTCGGGAATCGGCGCGGTGTCGACAACTGTCGCCATCAGCGCCGGATTCTGCGCGCCCGCAATTGAAATCGACGCGCCCAGCGCGATCGTACTGATCGCAATCGCCAAGGCCAGGAATCGGATTTTCATCGATAGATGCTCCCCGCGCGATATGGCGCGACTTGCTGCAAGTTCGGAATCGTGGACTCAACTTGCGATTGGTAGCACGCGCGCCGTCTTGCGAAAAGCGCCACGAGGGTCACGCACTTAATCACTGGCGTCGCGCGTTCTGCCGTTGTCATTCCCACGTCCGGTGGACTTGGGCGCGGCGCGCGCGGCAAGATAACCTCATGTCGCGCTGCGCCGCGCCAGGTATGGATGGAATCTCCCACGCAACCAAATACCGCTGACCGCTCTTTTGCCGCCGAAGGACCGCGCATTCGCATCGTCGCGTTCGAGAGCAGGATGGCCGCCGAGGCGTCCGCCCTTATCACGCGCGGCGGCGCCGTCGCGATCGTTGCACCTGCGATGCGCGAGGTTCCGCTGGGCGATAATCCGGCGGCGTTAGATTTCGCGCAGCGCCTGCTCGCCGGCGAAATCGAGGTTGCGATTTTCTTGACCGGCGTCGGTGTGCGCGCGCTCTTCCAGGTGATGGAATCGCGGCATCCACGCGAAGCACTGGCCGCCGCGCTCGGCCGAATCGTGACTGTGGTTCGCGGACCCAAGCCTGCCCACGCGCTGCGCGACCTTGGAATCGAACCCACCGTCACCACGCCCGAACCAAATACCTCGCGTGAGCTGCTGGCCGCGCTGGCGGCGTATCGCGATCTGCGCGGCGCGCGAGTCGCGGTGCAGGAATACGGCGTCTCCAATCGCGATCTGATCGCGGGCCTCGAGGCGCGCGGCGCGCAGGTCGCCGTCGTGCCGGTCTATCGATGGACGATGCCCACCGACCTCGAGCCGCTGCGCGCCGCACTGCGTGCGATCGCCGATGGCCGCGCCGACGCCGCGCTCTTCACCAGCTCGCATCAGGTCACTAACGTGATGCAGGTCGCACAGGCCGACGGAATCGACGCCGAAGTCCGGCGTGGACTCGCCGCGATGGCGGTCGGATCGATAGGCCCGGTCTGCAGCGAAGAGCTGCGCGCGCACGGAGTCGCAGTTGACTTCGAGCCGGCGCATCCCAAGCTCGGCCATTTGGTGAAAGAGGCCGTTTCGCGCGCACCCGCGATTGTGGCGGACAAGCGGCGAATCGCGTCGCACGCCGAGGTTTCAATCGCGCCCAGAATTTCGCGGCTCGGCGAAAACGCGCAGCAGCTCCGGCATTGGGATCATCCTATGTTGCGCGCATGCCGCCGCGAGCCTGTTGACTACACTCCCATATGGCTGATGCGTCAGGCCGGACGCTACATGCCCGAGTATCGCAAGCTCCGCGATCAGCATGATTTTGTCGAACTGTGCATGCGTCCGGCGCTTGCCGCCGAAATCACAGTCACTGCGGTCGAGCGGCTCGGAGTCGACGCCGCGATCATCTTTGCGGATATTTTGCTGCCGCTGATTCCGATGGATGTCGGGCTGCACTACGAAAAGGGCGACGGTCCGGTCATCGACCGCCCCATTCGCACGGCGGCCGATCTCGATCGCGTGCCACGCTTCGAGGCGAGCGCGCTCGGTTTTGTCGCGGAATCGATCAAGCTGGTCGATCGCGCGATCGGTGCGAAAACTCCGATCATCGGATTCGCCGGCGCTCCATTCACGCTCGCGGCGTATCTGATCGAAGGCGGCGCGTCGCGCCAATATCAGGCGACCAAAACCCTGATGTACAACGACCCCGAAACCTGGCATCGCCTGATGGACCTGCTCGCACGTGTCACGATTGACTACCTGAATATGCAGGTCGCGGCGGGCGCCAGTATCGTGCAGCTTTTCGATAGCTGGGTCGGCAGCCTCGGCCCCGACGACTACCGCCGCTTCGTGCTGCCGCATACCGCGTCGATAATCGCGGGCGTGAGGCCGGGAGTGCCGGTTATCCATTTTGGAACGATCACCGGAAATCTGCTCGAGCTGATCCGCGCGGCGGGTGGCGACGTGATCGGACTGGATTGGCGCGTCGATCTTGCCGAAGCGTGGAAGCGCCTCGGCTACGATGTCGCCGTGCAGGGAAATCTCGATCCGATCGCGCTGTTCGCCGCGGTGCCGGAGATCCGCTCGCGTGCGCGTGCGATCCTCGATCGCGCCGGCGGACGTCCGGGACACATCTTTAATCTCGGTCACGGAGTCCTGCCGGACACTCCGGTCGATCACGTAATCGCGCTGGTGGACGCGGTCCACGAGCTCAGCCGGCAGAAGCTCAGCCGGAGCGATAAGTGAACCAGTCGCGCGGCTGCGACGCGGTTTTGCTCGTCGGGTTTGGCGGACCCACGCACACCGATGAAATCCGTCCCTTCCTGGACAATGTTTTGCGCGGCCGCCCGGTCCCGCGCGAGCGCTACGACGCCGTAGTGCATCACTACGAGCTGCTCGGCGGCCGTTCGCCGTATAACGACCTGACGATACGCCAGGCGGACGCCCTGCGTGCGGAGCTTGCGCGCCGCGCAGTCGAGACTCCGGTCGCAGTCGGGATGCGCAACTGGCAGCCGTACATCGACGACGCGCTCGCGGCGCTCGCGCACGGCGGTGCGCGCCGCGTTCTCGCGTTCATCATGGCGGCGCATCGCAGCGAGGCCAGCTTCGAGCGCTACCAGGAAACGATTGCCGCCGCGATCGAAAAACTGGAGAACCTTGCGCCGAAAATAATTTATCCCGAGCCGTGGTTCGCGCATCCGAAATTTATCGCCGCGGTTGCCGCGCGCGTCGCCGAGGCGCTGGCGCATCTGGATGCGGCCGATCGCGCACGCGCGAATCTCATCTTCACCGCGCACAGCATCCCGGTCGCGATGGCAGCGGCATCGCCTTACGTCGAGCAGCTCACCGAGTCCTCGCGCCTGGTCGCGGCGAAGCTCGGATTTGAAAATTGGACGCTCGCGTTTCAGAGCCGCAGCGGAAGCCCGCGCGATCCGTGGCTCGAACCCGACATCGGCACCGCGTTACGCAAGCTCGGCCGCGGCGCCGTCGCGGTCGTCGTCCCGATCGGATTTCTCTGCGACCATGTCGAGGTGCTGTACGATCTTGACCTCGAAGCCGCCGCGATCACGCGCGAGGCCGGCGTCCGGATGTATCGCGCGGCGACGGTCAGCGATCATCCGGAGTTTATCGCGATGATGGCGGAGATTGTTCAGCGTCACGCGCGCGCTGCGTAAACGCAATGCACCGCGTAGTCGTAATCGGCGCAGGAATTACCGGCCTCACCGCCGCGTATCGGATGCGCGAGCTTGCGGTCGAGCGCGAATTTCCGCTCGAAGTGATCGTCCTCGATCGTGCCGCGCAGATCGGCGGTCCGCTCGCTACTGTGCGCCGAGAAGGATTCACGATCGAGACCGGCGCGGATTCCTTCCTGACCGAAAAACCGCAAGCCGCCGAACTCGCGCGGCGCCTCGGCCGTGGCGACGATCTCATTCCCACTCGCGAGGAATTTCGCCGCACGCAAGTAGTTCACAACGGCCGCCTGATCGATATTCCAGACGGCTTTTCGCTGATGGCGCCGTCGCGGCTCGGTCCGGTGATGAGGAGCGATCTGTTCTCACCGCTCGGAAAACTCCGAATAGCGCTCGAACCGTTGGTCCCGAAGCGAAAAGATCGGCGCGACGAAAGTCTGGCCGCATTCGTCACCCGCCGTCTCGGACGCGAGGTGCTCGAGCGCGTCGCGCAACCACTCGCCGGCGGAATCTACACCGCCGATCCGTCGCGCTTGAGTATCGCGGCGACGACTCCGCGCTTTGTCGAGATGGAACAGCATCACGGCAGCGTGATTCGCGGCTTGCGCGCCGCTGAACGCGCGCGCGCCGCCACCGGCGCGAAGATCGCAGGCACCAGCGGCGCGCGTTGGACTCTGTTCGCGACGCTGCGCAATGGAATGGGAGCGCTGCCGGAGGCGCTCGCGGCCAGCCTCGGCGAGTGCGTGAGGCTCGGCGTCGAGGTGAAGCAGATCACGCCGCGCGCCGACGGATGCACGATCATCACCGACTCTGGCGAGCAAATTTCCGCCGACGCGGCGATCTGCGCCGCACCCGCCTATGCCGCCGCGCGGATGATTCGTGCGGCCGACCCGCGCCTGGCGGATCTGCTCGGCGCGATCAGCTACGCCAGCGCGGCGACCGTCAACATGGCGTTTCGCGAGAGCGACTTTCCCGCGCCACCGAAAATCTTCGGCTTCGTCGTCCCGATAATCGAGCGGCGCCGGATTATCGCCGGCAGCTTCACCAGCCTGAAGTTTGAAAACCGCGCACCCGCCGGAATGATCCTCGCCCGCGTGTTTATCGGCGGACAACTGCAGACCGCGATGATGCAGCAGGACGATGGCTCGATGATCGCCGTGGCGCGCGACGAGTTTCGCGAGCTGCTGGGAGTGACCGCCGCGCCAGCATTCACGGTCGTGCGGCGATGGCCGAACTCGATGCCGCAGTACGAGGTCGGGCATCTGGATCGCGTTACAGAAATCGAGTGCGTCGCCGCTGCAATTCCACGCATGGCTTTTGCCGGCGCGGCCTTTCGCGGCGTCGGTATCCCGGATTGCGTCCGCGGCGGTGAACAAGCGGCCGCCGCGATCCTCGACCTGCTCGCGCGCAATCAATGATAATGGGCGCGATGGCGCCGCGCAGCGAAATCTCAGGTGCGGACGCTCCGTGGCCGCGCGTGATCGCTCACGCCGACATGGACGCGTTCTACGCCTCGGTCGAGATCCTCGATAATCCCGCGCTCGCCGGATTGCCGGTAATCGTCGGCGGACACAGCGCTCGCGGCGTCGTGACTTCCGCGTCGTATGAAGCGCGCAAGTTTGGGGTGCGCGCAGCGATGCCGACGGCGCAGGCGCGCAAACTCTGCCCGCAGGCGGTGTTCGTTCCCGGGCGCATGAAGCGTTACATCGAGATCTCGCGGATGGTGCGCCGCGCGTTCGACGCGACCAGCCCAATCGTCGAGCCCTTGTCGCTCGACGAGGCGTTTATCGATCTGACCGGCACCGCGCGCCTGCTCGGAGCGCCAATCGAGGTTGCCCGCGCGCTCAAGCGCCGTGTGCGCGACGAAACCGGGTTGGTGGTTTCGGTCGGCGTCGCCAGCACCAAGATGGCCGCGAAGATTCTCTCCGACATGTCGAAACCCGACGGCCTGCTGATCCTCAGACCGGAGTATCTGCTCGAGTTTCTCCATCCGCTACCGGTCGAGAGGCTGTGGGGCGTCGGCCGCGTGACGCTGGCGCGGATGCACGAGCGCGAGATCCGCACGATCGGCGATCTCGCGCGCCGCGATGCGGCCGAGCTGCGCGAATCGTTCGGATCGCAGGGCCAGCGCCTGCATGAGCTGGCAAGGGGAATCGACCCGCGCGAGGTGGTTGCCGACTGGCAGCGCAAATCCTACGGCGAGGAAAATACTTTCGCGCGCGACCTCGAACTCTCATCCAATGATCTGCGCCGCATCTTGATCGCGCACGGCGAGGCTATCGGCCGCCGCCTGCGCGCAGACTCGGTCCGCGCGCGCACCGTGGTGTTGAAGCTCAAGCTCGCGCGGCCTCTAGGCCAAGGCCGCTATCCGATTCTGACCCGCAGCGTCACGCTCGCGCATCCGAGCGACGACGGCGGCGCAATCACCAACGCCGCGATCG
>JBARDN010000128.1:0-1620 GCA_049795175.1 Binataceae bacterium (SeqCode)
ACCCATTGTGTGCGATTTCTATTGGTGGGGAACGGCACAGATTCCGGGGCAGGCGACACGCAAATTTGGCCGCCTCAGGAGGGACCATGGATTTCAACTACAGCGCCGAGGATGAAAGCTTCCGCACGGAATTCCGCGCGTGGCTGGAAGCGAACCAGCAGTTCGCACCGCATCGCGCCGAAGTCATGGGCGACGAAGGCAGCGGATGGGACGCGCAAGTGAAGTGGGCCAAGAAGCTCAGCGAAGGGCGCTGGCTCGCGGTCAACTGGCCAAAAGAATATGGCGGTCGCAGCCTGAACGTGATGCAGACGATCATCTACAACGAGGAGCTCGCGCGCGCGGGGCTTTCCGCGCCGATGATCGGCATGGGCATCAGCCTGCTCGGCCCGACGCTGATTCAGTGGGGCACCGACGAGCAGAAGCAGCAGCACATCCCGAAAATCCTCAAGGCCGAGGAGATCTGGTGCCAGGGATATTCGGAACCCGGCTCGGGCTCGGACCTCGCGTCGCTGCAGACGCGCGCAGTCGAAGATGGCGACGACTACGTCGTCAACGGGCAGAAAGTCTGGACCTCCGCGGCGCATCACGCGGACTGGATTTTCCTGCTGACGCGGACCGATCCCGCAGCGCCGAAGCACAAGGGTATCAGCTATCTGCTCGTCGATATGAAATCTCCGGGAGTGACCGTGCGTCCGCTGGTGCAGATCACCGGCGGCCGCGGTTTCAACGAAGTTTTTTTCGAAGACGTGCGCGTGCCGAAGAAAAACCTGGTGGGCGAGAAGAACGCCGGATGGCAGGTCGCAATCACGACGCTGATGTTCGAGCGCTCAGGCGGCGGCGGAGATCGCGGCGCGATGTTCCAGGTGCGCGAGTTGGTCAATCTGGCCAAGAAGCTTCCGCGCGACGGCAAGACCGCGTGGGACGACGCCGGTGTGCGCCAGAAAATCTCGGAGTTCGCGTGCGAGGCGTACGCGCTCAAGTACACCGGCTATCGGCAGCTCACGCGCCGGCTCAAGGGGCGGCCGCCGGGGCCGGAAGGCTCGATGATGAAGCTGTGCGGCACCGAGCTTAATCTGCGCATGCAGCTCTTCGCGATGGAGCTGCTCGGGCCGTACTCGCAATTCGAGTATCACGCGCCGATGGCGATCGATCACGGCAAGTGGTCATTTCGGATGCTCGCGGCGCGCGGCGGCACAATCGCGGCCGGCACCAATCAAATTCAGCACAACATCATCGGCGAGCGCGTCCTCGGCCTGCCCAAGGGCTAGGCGTCCGCGAGCGGTTGCAGCAAGACTGTACCAAAGCAAGACTGTACCAAGAGGAATGATCACGCATGGACTTCAACTACACGGCTGAAGACGAAAGCTTTCGCACCGAGTTGCGCACCTGGCTCGAAGCCAACAAGAAATTCGCTCCCGCGCCGAGCAATATCATGGCCAACGAGGGCGAAGGCGAATGGGAAGCTCGGGTGCGCTGGCACAAGAAGCTCAACGAGGGCGGCTGGGTAGCAGTCAACTGGCCCAAGCAGTACGGCGGACGCGGAGCCAGCGTGATGCAGCGGCTCATCTTTCGCGAAGAGCTCTCGCGCCTCGGGCTCAACGAGCCGTTCATCGGCATGGG
>JBARDN010000129.1:0-15520 GCA_049795175.1 Binataceae bacterium (SeqCode)
ACGGTGCGAAGTTCTATTGCCGAGGGTTCGCGTCCGTCGTCGAAGCACGCCCACAGCATCCGCCGCTCGCGGAATTTTTGCGGACCGAGTCCGGTGAACGACAACCCGGCCCGCGCGACCGCGCGGAGTTCGGTGGTTTCGCCGTCGATTTCGACTGTGCCGCTCATCTGCGCGAATGACGAAATCGAATCCGCCGAACGCGGCGCAGCGCCGCCGCCGAAAATCGCCGCGGGGTCGAATCCATTCTCGGGTATGCGCATTCGGAGCTCCACGCGCGCGGAAGGATCAAGTCGTCCCGAAGCGAGCGCGCGCTCGATACTTAAGTACGCCGAGCCGTCAGGCACGATCACGATTGGACCGGAAAATCCTAAGAGCAACTCGCGTCCTTCGACTGCGAGTGTGAGCGGCCCGAGCGAGAGTCCGTCGCCCGCGAGCTTGACGCGGCCTTCGCAGGTGCAAAGTGCGACGCGGCGTCCCTTCGACAAGAACATGATTCGCGCGCCGAAGCCGCCGCCGAGATCGAAGCTCGCCATCGCGCCGAGGCCCGCGCGCGGATCGAAAAACTCGACGCCGACTCGGGTCGGTAGCGACGGCGCGGCCACGCGTGCGGCCGCCGTGGCCGGACGCGGCATCGGCTCGCGCACGATCTTGAGCCGCGAGCCGGAGCGCGGCGGCTGTGCGGCGTGCGGGCCGAACGCCGAGGCGAGCGCATCGATACATCGATCGCGCAGCCGCCCGGGCATCCGGACCGCGACCGAGAGCTCGAGTTGCGTTGCGTCCACCT
Organism: Binataceae bacterium (SeqCode); assembly: GCA_049795175.1. Lineage (GTDB taxonomy): Bacteria > Desulfobacterota > Binatia > Binatales > Binataceae > JBARDN01. The sequence goes on from JBARDN010000129.1 coordinate 785, forward strand.
GCGCGCTTTCTGAAAGCGCCGCAATTGTTCTAAGCGCCGTGACCGTGCTCTGGCGATGACGCTCGGTGAAAGCCTGCACGAGGTTGTGCAGCGCGCCGGCGGGGTAGCGCATCCCAAACGTCGGCGTGACGCCGCTCTCGCGCAGCCGCGCCGCGAAGTCCATCAGCGGTCCTCGAATAAATTCATCGCTGGCGGAGACGCGAGCTTGTCCAGTCGGGCGCAGCTCGCCGCCGATCGTTCGGACGCCCAAGCCCAAGTCGACGCGCGGCTCGATAATGTTCCATCCGTGAATCATCAGGACGGTCGCGCGTCCGTGGCGCTCGATGATGCGGGTAACGCGCTCGGCGATCATGTCGAGGATCCATGGCGCCTGCTCGGCGAGCTGGGTAAGGCGGTTGCAGTCGAGGCGGTTGCGATCCATCCCGAAATTGATCAGCGCTGCAGCGCCGAGGCGTCGCGCGAGTTCACGCGCGATGTCGGCGGTGTGAAGATCGTTGACCTTGGGATGCAGCGTCGCGCGCGAGGCTGCACCGGCGCGGCCGCCGTGCGGTGCGATGAGCAAAATCGGAGAGTCAGCCTCGATCGATTGCAGCCAGGTGCCCGTCTCTGCGAGGCCGACCGCTGCGCCGCTCATGACGCCGCGACCCGCGCGGTGCGCGCATGCAGGATGAACGACGCGGCGAAGTAATACACGATGAAGCTCAGCGAGACTCCGAGCATGATCGGATTTACTACCGGCAGCATCGGGAGCATCGCAAAGGTCACGACCGCCCACACGATTCCGTACGCGAGCGTCACCGGCCGCAGCGGAACCGTGCGGCTCGGATAGATATATCTGATCGGCACGAACACCATCACCGCGAAAATTATCAGAATCGCCCAGTTGATCACGCTCGGCCAATGCAGGCAGTAAAGGTAGAACGCAACGATATTCCAATAGTTCGGAAATCCGAGAAAATAATGATCGTCGGTCTTCGCGTCGGTCTGGCAGAAGCCGTACACGCTCGCCAGCATGATGAAGCATGCGAGCACCAGGCCCGGAATCGTTTTGGGAATGATGCCGGCTTCGAGCATCAGGAACACCGCGGCGACGGTGTAGGTCAGGTAGTCGACGATATTGTCGAGCAGCGAGCCGTCGAACGAGGGCACGCGATGCTTCACGTCAACCCATCTGGCCAGCGCGCCATCGCTCGAGTCGATGAAGATCGCGATTCCGATCGCGACGAACGACATCGGGAAGTTCTGCTCCGCCGCATAATAGATCGCGAGCAAGCCCGCCGCCGCGCCCAGCGCGGTGTACAGATGTACCGCCCACGCGCAGGCCAGGAGAATACGCTGGCGCGGCAATGGTCCGGAAATGGTTCCCGCCGCGCTGCTCATCGTATCGTCACTTGGCGGGCTTCACGTGGCGCGGGCCGAAGTGGTCTTCGAGCACGGTCATGAATGGGCCGCAGGCGCGGTGGCGTTTGACCAGCAGCATCGCTTCTTCGAGCGACATCTGGCGGCGCGCGCGCAGGTAGGCGATCGCGAGAGTCGGCGCGCGGTTCATCCCCGCATTGCAATGCAGATAAACCCGGCCGCGCGCTTTCATCAGCTCGCACAAATCCTCGAGCGCAGCTTCCAGCCGCTCGGCCATCGCGTCCGCGCTGCCGTCCTGGATCGGGGTGCGCACGAATCTCATCCCGCGCGCGTCATACTCGCCGCGCAGCTCTTTCGCACTGAGCCCGTTGATGCGCAAGTCCTCGTCGTCTTGCAGATTGTGCACCGCGGTGATGCCGTAGGTATCCTTGAGCCATCCGATATCTTCGGGCGCGGGATATTCGCCGATCACCAGCTCCTCGGTGATCTCGCTGACCGAGGGACGCCGGCCGCCGCGCGTCGAGCGCGGATGGTCGTCGGAGCTTTTGCCAAACCAGTCCATCGTCATGAATTTAGCCAGGTCGGGATGGTCACTTCTAGTATGCCATCATTTGCCCAGTCGCGTCATTGGCCGCGCGGTGCATCGATTCGGCGCGCCCGCCTGTTTCCATTCGTAGAGCCAGATCGAGGCGAGCGTCGACGCTGCGTCGGCAATTTGTCCGCTGAACAGCGCGGAGTCGTTCGCGAACAGCGCGCCCGCGTACTCCGCGCTCCGGCCGCCCGAGGCGCGTGCGGCGCGATCGTCGGCGGTGATTCGGCCGGCCAATGCGTGCGCGCGAGAGATCTCGGCGATCGCGGCTGGCCACACTCCGGCGATCGCGGTGACGCGCACCTGCGGTGCCGCGGCGCGCTCGATCTCGCGCGTGCGATGATCGGCGGCGTTCTCGATTCGTTCGTGGCATCCGCGCTGCGCCCGGCTGCAATCGTGGCGAATGGTGGTGTGAAGCGGCTGGCTTGCGTCGCCGACATAGTGCGCGAGATAGCCCGAATGCGTGACGACAGCGGCGCAGTCGCCACGCTGCCATGCCTGGCGCATGAGAGCCGCTTCGCTCTCGATCGTCCACGGCAACGTCCCTGCCTTATCGACGCGATACTTGCCGTACCGCGAAAGCATCGTGCTCAAATCCGGCGACAGGACGGAGAGCGGATCGGCGCCGTACCTTTCCAGGTCGATGTAATGCCGGATCGACTCGGCGTGTCCGTAGCGATCGCGCAAAATTGTATCGGGAGCGACCGCGTCAGATTCGAGCGCGCGCTGGTTGGCGGCGAGCGCGTCTTTCAGCGTCGAGGCGGGCAGGGCGCCAACCGCGAGTCGTGCGATCATCCGATGCGTTGCGCTGTCCCACGCGCGCGCCGCCGGCACGATCGCGAAGATGGCAATCGCGCACAGGATCGCCGCCGCGCGCAGCTTCACGCTTTGGCGCCACGGCTGTGGCGAGCGCGATCGTTGCGCGCGTGAGAACTATCGGGAGATTCAGGAGCCGCCGGCTGCGGACTCGGCTCGGGCGTGGAGGTGATCGCCGCGGCGGCTTTGCGTGCGCGCACTGCGCCGCCGGGTGCTGCGCCCAACGCGACGACAGCCTGCCGCATATTCTCGGCGAGCTTGCGATATGCGCCCATCCCTTCGCGATTCTCTGCGAGCGCGCGCATCGCGGCGTTCGTGATCACGCTCCCGATCCTGACTTCGACCGGATGACGCCGCGGCCACAGGCTGCCCTTGCCCAGGACCTCGTGCGTGCCGCGAATCAAAATCGGCAGCACGTCGCATCCGCTGCGCAGCGCAAGGTATCCTGCGCCGCTCTTGAATTCGTGGATCGCACCGTCGGCCGAGCGCGTGCCCTCCGGAAACATCAGCACGCTCTTGCCGGCGGCGAGTTCGGACAAAGCGTCATCGAGCGATTCTAGCTGCGCGCGTTCGCGATCGAATGGGATGAGCGAAGTAAAGTTGGACGCGAGGAACCGGCGCGCGCCAGTGTTGAAAAAATAATCTTTGGCGGCCAGGACGACCAGGTCGTCCCCCACCTTTCCGAGCGCGTGACCGACCAGCCCGAAATCCAGATGGCTCGAGTGATTCGCGACCACTACGACGTTGCGATTTGCGGGCACGTTGCCGCGCCCGAGAATCTGCGGCCGCAGCCAGGTCTGGAAAGCGCTCTGTTGCGAGCGCCGCAGCATCCGCCTTGCGAGTCCGCGCACGGCCGCGGGCAGCATCGGCGTGTAGGGATCGGCGAAGCGCGCGTACGACGGCATCCGCACGCGTCCGCTTCCATTACCCGCCGACGCGACGCGCTGCAAATCTTCGACGGTGCGCAGATCGCTCATCTCTTCGGGTCCGACGTCGCGGCCCGCGTGCTCGGCGATATGCTCGCCGAGTTCCGCCATCGCTAGCGAGTCGAGTCCGAGATCTTCGATCAGGCGGGTGGCAGGGTTGATCGCGATCCGCTCCGACGATACTTGCGCCAGCGCCTGCGCGAGCCACGGCTCGACTTCCGAGCTATGCGCGGCGGCGGCGCTTTCGGCGCTGGTGGCGGCAAGCATCCGGCGCAGGATCGCGGCGACCTCATTACGCTTGACCTTGCGCGTGCGGGTGCGCGGCAGCTCGGCGTCGGTGAAGCGCATGATCCGGATGCGCTTGTGCGGACTCAGTCCTTGCGCGATTTTCTCGAAGTGCGCGCGCAGTCCGTCCTCGACCGTGCGCCTGCTCTCTCCGCGTGCGTATGCCGGGACCGCGAGAGCGGCGACCTGCTCGCCCTGCGCGACCTGCAATCCGACGACCGCGATCTCGCGCAGGTACGGCGAATGTCCGTACGCCTCTTCGAGCTCGTCTATATAGATGTTGTTGCCGCCCGAATCGACGATCACTTCCTTGGCGCGGCCGACGATATACAGCCGTCCGTCGGCGTCGAGGCGTCCGAGGTCGCCGGTATGCAGCCATCCGTCGCGCAGAACTTCGTCGGTGGCGGATTGATTGCGATAGTAGCCCGCCATGAGGTTGGCGCCACGCGCGCAAATTTCTCCGATCGCAACGCCGTCGGGATCGAGCCTGAGCTCGACGCCACTGAGCGGCTTGCCGACTGAGCCGGGGCATCGCGGATCATCGGGATGCGCGGTGCTGAGAACCGGCGCGGCCTCGGTCAGGCCGTAACCCTCGAGCAGGTGAATTCCAAGATCGCTGAAAAATTCTCCAACGCGCAGCGGCAGCGCCGCTCCGCCACTGACCGCCAGCCGCAGCCGTCCGCCGAGCGCCTGATGCGCCTGCCGGAACAGGACCGAACCGAGGTTGATACCGGAGTCGCGATCGAGGCGGCGATTCAGCTCGCGCATCTGGCCGAATGCGGCGGCGAAGAACGGTCCGCGCTCTTCGACTTCATCGACGATCCGGCGATGCACCGCCTCCCACAGCGCGGGCACGCCGATGAGCGCGGTCGGGCGAACGTCGCCGAGAATCCGCGAAAGATTTTTGGCGTCAAACTCGAGCGGATACGCGATCGCCGCGCCGCTGGCGAGCGGCAGCAGCATCCCGCAGGTAAACTCGAACGTATGATGCAGCGGCAACAGCGAGAGCAGAGTGTCGTCGCCCGAGAGCGCGAACACTCGGCTCAGCATAGCGACTTCGGCCGCGAAGTTCCCGTGCGTCAGCATCACACCTTTGGGCGCGCCGGTGGTGCCGGAGGTGAAGACGATCGACGCGAGCGCCTTGCGCTCGGGCGGTGCCACGGGGGCCGCCGCCCGGTCGAGAATGAAAGGACGCGTGAGCTCGGCCAGATCGATCTCGACCGCTCCTGGAGCCGCCGTACGGATCGCGTCGCCGAGGTGTTTGGCGACGGAGCTTGAGCGCAAGGCAGCGCGCGGCTGCGCGATCTTGCAGATCGGCGCAAGCTCATCGGCCGAGATCAGATGATCCAGCGGCACCGCGACCGCGCCCGCGCACAAGATCGCGAAAAAGCCGAGTACCCATTCGGGCGAATTCTCGGACACGAGCAGCACCCGGTCGTCGGGCTTGACTCCGCGCCGCGCCAGCAAAAGCGCCGCGCGGTGCGCCCGATCACGCAGCTCGCGATAAGTGATCGTCGTGCGCTCTCCCGCGGGCCGCCGCGCGATCAGTGCGGGCGCAGAGCCGTAACGCTCCGCGGCGCGGTCGAGCAGATCAACCAGGTTGCGGTAGCGCGGCAGCGACCGCTGGCGGCGCGTATGCAGATCGAGCTGGCCAAAGATGTGCCGGCGCAGGCCCGGCATGTGGATATTCATCCAGTAGTCGCGCCAATCGATATGGTCGGGGCGATACGGATGATGCTTCACGTCGTCGCGCGCAAGACTCGCGTACAGCGCGCGCGCATTCGCGCCGTGAAATGTATAGACCAGCTCCTGGATATAGGGACGGTAAACCTCGACCAGGTCACGCGCGATGTCGGTGTTTTCCTTGAATGTATCGATGCGCGATTCGATCTGCTTTATCCGCTCGGAATCTTCGCCAACCACCGAGCGCGCAATCTCGGCCGCGCGTTTCAGCGCTCGCGGCAAGGTCTCGCTGGCGAGATCATATGTATTCTGCGAAACGACCACCGCCTCAAGATGCTTCGCCATCCGGGCCGAAGAGCCTTTGTCGCCGCGATGGTCGCGCCGATGGGTGAGCGCGGTGAGCTCGACCAGACGACGCATCGGCAAAGGATTACGATCCGAAGTGCATAGCTGGTAAATCGGCTTCTGCCGCTTGATGAGCAGTGCGCCGAGAATCGGTATCATCGCATGCGCTGTCAGATCGACCGGAATCACGTCGAGCACCAATTCGGCTTTCGCCGGATAGAAACGGTAGCCGCGGCCCGCCAGATAAGTCAGCGGAGCGCTGGTGTTGACGCCTTGATTCCATCCCGGAAAAGGATCGGCGACGGCGCTTTCGATCACCGCGGGACGCACCACGGTAACATTCAACTCGTCGCGCGCGGCTAATACTAACTGTTCGCCGAGGCTCTTGGTGTAGCTATAGGTATTAGGCCATCCCCATTTCAGCGCGCGCTGCTTGCCCACTTCTTTGAGGCGTTCTTCGACCCAGGCTTTGCGGCGATGCTCGAGTGCGCCTTCTCGGGTTTCGAGCTCGACGGCATCATCGTCGGATTCGCCGCGGAAGTCCGCGACTCGCTGCTGGTCGCGCGATTCCGCTTCGACTCGCGCGATAGCGGCGCGTGCGTCACGAATCTCGCGCTCGAGGGTAAAGCTCTTGCGTCCCGCAGGACACCAATTCACGGGGATGTCGTCCTCGAAACGATGCCCATCGGCGGCGCCAGCGACGTAGCAAGTCGAGATATGGAGCATCGCGGCGCCGAGCTTTCGGCAGAACGCGACTACATTAGCAACCCCGCCCGCATTGACCTCGATCGACTTCGACAGCGACGCTTCGAAATTGACCAATCCGGCACTATGCACAACGGCATCGATCGTGCCGCTCCGGATCGGGTCCGCGTCGGGGGCGAGCAACTCGGGATTGGTAATATCGCCGGGAACGACGATTACTTTTTCTTCGATATAGCGATCGAAGCGCGCGCCAAGATGCTCGCGCAACGGCGCCATCGCGGGCGAGTCGAGAATCTCGCGGCGAAAGCGGTTCAGGCTGGATTTCTTGTCGCCGCGCACCAGGATAAATACGCGGTCGAGCTCCGGATGCCACCGCAGGAGCAACATCAGGAAGACCTTGCCCAGAAAGCCGGTCGCCCCGGTCAGGAAGATGCGCCGCTTGCGGAAAATCTCCTCGAGCGGCGGCATCGCGCTGGCGGTGCGTCCATTCGAGCTGCGGCTATTCCCGTTGCTGCCTGACATTTATTATCCAGTGGCTAATCCAAATAGCTATTCGACGTCTGCGATCACCAGCGGCGGCAAGTGTAAATAGGTAATTGATGCGGAACGCCCAAGCTCCGAGGTCGCCATCGCGATCGCCTCGTCGAGCGTGTCGGCCGAGTCCCATCCCAGCCGCGCCGCGACCTCCGGCTGTTCGCATCCGGCCGAGATGACGCGGCCGACGTGCTGACGCGCGGGCTCCCCCCAATACCACATGTAGAACGGATGCACGCCGTGATAGGCGTGTCCGTAGCGGTACATATGAGTATAGGTCGGGTTGTGCGCGAACTCGCGCTCGAAGATTCTTTCCAGCTCGACCGAATCGGTCGTCTCCGCAAGACATCGATGGTAGAACTCGATGTAGCTCGGATGATGCTCCGGATGGAACTCGTCGCGCAGCGGATGGCAGATGATCATCGTGCCGCCCGGCCGCACCAGCGGCTTGTTGCGGTACATGTTGAACAGGTAGCCCATCCCGGTGCACTGCACCAGAATGGGATTCATGATCGAGTTGACGTTATAGGGACAGATGAATGGCACCCCGACAATTAGTATGTCGGCCTGTCCTTTGACCGGGACTGCGTATTGCTGGAAAACTCGTGCGAGCGCCTTTTCATGCACGGCGTCGGTATCGCCGGCCCATACCCCCGTCATCCCGTACGGCGAGCGGTAATTGTGCAGGACGCTGCGGCGCAATTCGTTGGACATATTGCGCATGGTCCAGCGAAAGGCGTTGGTGCGGGTGCGATCCCAGTCGCTGAACTGGTCTTCGTTCTTGTGCAGGAAATCCATCATCCCGCCGTACATGTGAGTATTGACGGCGGTCTCGACGGTGAAGACATTCAGATGTTCTTTGACTATTGCGCCCATCCGGTTGGCCGATCGATGCAACCCCGAATGCTTCGGATCCATGTACGAATGAGAATCGCGCAGGGTGGCGGGATTATGATGATGCCGCAGGCTCTGGTACGGCGCGAGGCCGACCGCCACCGACTTGTGCCCGCCGTCCATCGGCACCAGGTTGATATTCACATAGAGCAGCAGGTCTGATTCCACCGCGCGCTTCGAGAGCCAGACTTCTTCGCCATGATCGGTCTTTCCGAGCATCGTGATTTCCGAGCGGTTCTCGCCGTCGAAGTTGTACAGGCGGTCGGGCCAGAACTGCTTGAACGCACGCTCGCCGACCACGCGGCGAATTTCAGCCTCAGTCATCCTCCGATGCAGCGCGGTCGCGATGATGATGTGCACGTCGTCGACGCCGTAATCCGCCAGCGTCTGGAGCATCTGGTTGAGCACGCGCTCACGGATATCGGGCGCGCGCATCTGCGGGAGCGGCAGGCTGATATCATCGATCGCGATTGTGACGCGCATGTTGGGATTCAACTGCGCGAACAGCGGATCGGCGTTCTCCGGACGCAGCAGCGCGTAGCGAATTGCCTGATCCGGATCGGGTAGTTCTTCCAGCGGAGGAGGCGGATAGATCACGCGCGTGCCAACCGGCAGCTTTTCGTACAGGAACTCCTCGCCGTACGCGATCAGCCGGCGCTCGGAGCGGCGGTTGACGGTGACCACCAAATCGCGACGCGCGCCGACCTCGTGCCTGAGCTCGGCGGTCTTGAGTTCTTTGAGCTTGGCCTCAGGACGCGCCATCGATGATTCCCCCGGAAACGGCCAAGGCGCGATCGCCCTCGGTGATAGCGGCGGCGCGGGATTTGTCGAAGGTGATAATCGGCCAATTGCGCCCGAGCGCCGCGGCGCGCAGCTTGCGATCCGGATTGACCGCGACCGGATGCCCCAGCGCGGCGAGAAACGGCAAATCGTAATACGAATCCGCGTAGCCCCAGCACGCATCGAGCGAGAGATCGCGCTCGGCCGCGAACTCCGCGCACCACGCGGCTTTCTCTTCCGCCGCCATCACTGGCGCGGCGATTCGTCCGGTCGCGCGTCCCCGCGACATCACCAGACGATTGGCGGCGACGTGGTTGACGCCGAGATGGCGCGCGAGCGGCTCGGCGATAAAGTCGGGCGAGCCGGTGACCAGAACCGGTTCGAGTCCGAAATCACGGTTGGCGCTCAAAATCTCGACCGCGCGCGGATAGAGGTTCCGCAGCAACACGCGCTCACAGTATTCCTCGCCGAGCGAGAACAGCCGGTCGGACGAGACGCCTTGAAACGATTCAAACAGAACCTGGTTGAGCAATCTGCGATCCTTGCGCTCGGCCAAATACAGGCGCGGCGCGCGCGCGGCGAATGAGAGCAGGTACCCGGCGCGCCCGGACCATTCGCCGAGGTTGGCCAGGATAAACAGCGCCGAATGGACCAGGTTGAGGGCGCAAAGGGTACCGTCGAGATCATAGAAAGCCACGCCGGCCTGAGGCTTTTTGCGAGTGAGGCGGGCTTCTTTTTGAGTTAAAACTGACATGTCATTCTAGTTCCGGGCAAATAAAAAGTTGGCTCCAGGATCGCTATTGCCGGCCCGCTGCGCGGCTTCCAAAAGCTCGGGCCGGGCGACACCGCGCAAGCCGAAATCAAGGATCTCCTCGACCAGCGCGGAAGTGTCAGATTTGGGCGTGCGCGACAACAAGCTTACCATCTCCTTGATTGCTCCCAGGATGCAGTAGGCGATCGCACGGGTGTCGGATTTGCGCACCAGATTCATCTCGATTCCCAAATCCAGCGAACGCTGGATGAGCGAAGCAATTCTATCGTAAAACTCGCGGATGCGCTGATCTAATTCGCGGTCGAAGCCGACCGAATGGTTGAGCAGAATATCGGTCAGCTCGCGCTCCTCGAGGACATACTCGACCACGCGGCGCAGATTGTCGCGAAGCTGCTCGACCGGGTCGGCCTCGCCGGCGCCGACGCGCAACCGCAGGATCCGGCTGGTCAGCTCGGTCAGCACCTGCTCGAGCAGCTCCTCGAACAAGTCTTTCTTATTCTGAAAATAGAGATAGAAGGTGCCACGCGCGATTCGCGCGCGCGCGATAATATCGGCGACGTTGGTGCGATGATATCCCTTGCGGGCAAATATCCGCTTTGCATGGCGCAACACCTGCGCGCGCCGAGCTTGTTTCTCCATTGCTACAATCCTACAGAAGCCCGAGGCTAACGGCCATCCCCGACACTGTCAAACCGCCCCGGCGCGGGGCTGTGGATTGATCTTTGGGGTGCAGGAATATTGTAGCCTCAGCCGAGCGACGACCGTCATTCCGAGCCCTGGGCGAGGAATCCCGAGGCGTACGTGCACTCACTGGCGAGTAGCATAGAGTCCGACGGCAAGGATGGGATTCCTCGCGCGGCAGCCACGCGCGGGAATGACAGGCATGGAGCGTAGCAATAGGATCCGGAGTGCGCTTGATGGAGGTGACGCGATGGAGTCCAAGGAATTCTGGAGCAAGGCGAATGCGGTGGGAGCCAAGGCGACGTGGGCCTATCTGGCGACCGCCAGCGGCGATCAACCCAAGGTTCGCGTGGTGCATCCCGCGATCGAGGGTGAGCGCGTGTGGGTCGCGACCGGACGCAACTCGGCCAAGGCGCGGCATCTGGCGCGCAACCAGAAGGTCGAGTTGTTCTACCAGGTCGGAACCGAGTTCATTCATTTGACCATCACCGGCGTGGCGAAATTTGTCGAGGACGCGGCCGAGAAGAAGCGCGTCTGGAACAGCAAGGTCTTCGATTACGATCTTGGCCAGTTCTGGCCCGAGGGACCGGAGTCGAAGGAGTTCGGCCTGATGCTGATCACGCCCACGCGCGCCGAACTGACCTCGCTGCCCGAGATGAGCCAAGGCAAGAAGCCGGAGGTCTGGCGCGCGAAGAAGTAGGGCGCGCTATTTTTCGGACGGAGGCCGAACGCGCCGCGAATCATCCGCGAGCTTTTTCGCGCGCGAATATCGCGCGCTCTTCGGCGTTCATCTTGGCGCGGATTCGCGAGCCCTTGCCGAGATGGCGGTAGAGTCCGCCTTCCGAAAACAATTCCTCGTACGGTTTGGCGGGAATCTCTTCGGCAGGAGGAGTGTCGGTGATCTTGACGCCGAGGGCTTCTTCGACCAGCGATGAATCATACATCCGGATCGCGTCGTAGTCGGTCAGCAGCGAGCAGACCTCGACGCAGATGTAGCATCCTATGCATTCCTGAAAGCGATCCTGGACCGGCTGCACGCCGCGGCCGGGGACGCTGCCGCTCTGCAGGTACTCGATGCAATTGACCGGGCAGAACTCCGGACATTTGCCGCACGGGAAGCATAGGTTGACGTCCATGAAGGCGACTTCACGCGGACGCTTTTTCTTGCGCGAGATCTCGTCGGGAGTCTCGGGGACGCGGTCTTCCTTGAGGCGACGCTTGATTATCTCGATTGCATCCATCGTTTTCTATCTCACACCGCGAGCGGGAATCGCGTCAAGCGTGTTCCGCGGGCGTTACTTTAGCGCCGAGACTCTGCCGTCCGACGAGGCCACAAAAACTTCGCCTGACGGCGACGATGCGAGCGCCAGAACCTTGCCCGCGCTATGCGAGGACCATCCGGCGGATCCGTCGGCGCCGATTTTGGTAATGGTGCCGTCAGCCACTGCGACATAGACGTTGCCCTCAGCATCGACAGCGATACTGCTCGCGGCGGGCGCGTAGGCTTTCGCTGTCCAGCGCAGCGTGCCGGCAGTATCATCGACGGCGTACAGCGCTCCGGCGCCGAAATAGGCTTGTCCGAACGCGTCGACTACAGGTCCCGCGACGGGAGTTCCCGCCGCGCCCGCGACGCTCCAGTTCTGCGCGCCGGTGTCGGAATCGATCGCGTACAGAGTTCCCTTGCGCGAGGCGCAATAGACGGTGGTTCCCTCGACGGCCAGGTTGCCCGCAAATCCCCCGTCGAGTGCGAAGCTCCAGAGCTCAGAGCCCGTGGTCGAATAGGCGCTGAGGTCGCCGCCTGCCGACGCGATCACGACGCCGCCGGGGATTATCGCGGCGGCACTCGCCGCACCGGCCGGAACGCTCCAGTTGATCTGTCCCTGCGAACTCACTGACACAAGATTCTCGCTGACGCTGACGTACGCGGCTCCATCGCCGGCCGCCAGCGGTACGCCTCCGCTGCCGCTCTGCACCTTCCATCGCGGTATGCCGCGAGGTGTGAGGCCGTAGAGCCAGTCGGTGGTGCCCTGCACGATCACGGTGCCGTCGGGAGCGACGACGACTGCGGTTGCGCCGGCGGGACGATCGAAGATTGGATGACCCTGCGAGTCGATCGCGTGAAGGATCGCGTCGCGAGTAATGAAGTAGGCTTCGCCATGCGTTCCCGGCACGATCGGCCCTGCCACCGGCGAATCATTCTTGACCGTCCACTCGGCAGTCGCCGACGCGACCGTCGTCGATGCGGCCGGCATCAGGTAGCTGAGCGAGGCAACGGCGCCCTTGGGCGTGGCGGTTGCAGTTGGCGTATCGGTCGGAGTCGGGCAGGGCGGACACGGACCGGTGCCTACCTGGATCGCATACTGCAGGCTCGAAATAGCGGAGGAACTCGCGCTGATACAGGTGCATCCATCGGCTTGCCCTTGATAGACGCCGCCGAAGCCCAATACGGGATTCACCACGATTCCGGAAGGGTTCGAGCCCCAAAAAGTATTCGCGGAATTCGTAATGTCTTGGTACTGGACCTGGTTCTTCTTCATCAGCACGCCCTGCGCTTGGAACTGGACGGTGCCGTTGACGGTAGTGGTGAAGACCGTGCCGGGCGCAGGGGTCGAGCACGCGGTCGCAGTCGGAGTCTTGGTCGGCGTCGCGGAATGCTTGGGGGTCGGGGTCGTGGTTGGAACGCCAGTCGGTGAAGGGGTCGGGAAGAGCTGGCAGATATTGATCGCCTCGAGCGCAAAGCCCTGGGTCGGAGTTGGTCCGGGGCACAGACCCGGTATGAAGACGCCGGTCGAATCGACGACGCCGAAGCATCCGCTGCTGTTGCTGCAACTCGAGATTATGGTTGCGGCCACCAGCATCACGACGGGCGCGAGAATGATCCACCTGATCCAGTGCGACATAGAACCTTGAGCTATGACGGCGCGATCGTGCGCTGTCAAGCCGCAACGGGAATCGGACGCGCAATCATTCGGATATGAAGCGGACAGGAAGAAAGACGGAGAAGAAAAAAAAGACGGCGGGCGTCAAAGGAGGGGGGGGACTCCTCAACGCCCGCCAGTTCGTAGCGGCCGCCCGCTTGCGCGGGCGGTTATGCCGGTTGGTGGGAGGAGCATCCAACCAGTATCGGGTGCCAGAGCCATCAGAGCACCCAATTATTTAGACGGGGCACGATCGCGATTATTCATCGAAGGAATCATCAAACCATTCGCTCGCTTTCTGATCCGATTCGGTATTTCCTCGCGATTCATTCCCCATCCTCTGGAATGTTGGACGGCGCCGTCGTACAAATTATTCAGTCATCTTTTTCAGTCATCATTTGTCTGTTAGTCATCTGCGGTCCGCGGATTCAATTCGGGCCCAAAGGAAAGGAGCATCATGGAATATCGGCGCTTGGGAGCCACCGGCCTTAAGGTTTCAGAGCTATGCCTTGGATGCATGACGTTTGGACGCGAGACGGCGGAGCCCGAGGCGAAGAAGATTCTCGAAAAATTCCTCGAGGCGGGCGGAAATTTCCTCGATACGGCGAATGTGTACGCCGCCGGCGCGTCGGAAGATATCGTGGGGCGGATTACCAAGGGCAAACGCGACTCGCTTGTGATTGCGACCAAGGTGCGTTTCAACGCCAACGTTTTCATCGGAAAGAAGATTGGGCCTAACGAAATCGGATTGTCGCGCGGACATATTATGGCCGAGGTCGAGCGCAGCCTTGCGCGGCTCCAGACCGACTACATCGATCTGTACCAGGTTCATTCGTGGGATTTTGAAACGCCGATCGAGGAGACGATGCGCGCGCTCGACGACCTGGTCCGCCAGGGCAAGGTGCGATATATCGGCGCGTCGAATTTTACCGCGTGGCAGCTCATGAAGAGTTTGTGGATCAGCGATAAGTTCAACTACGCGCGCTTTGATTCGCTGCAGCCGCAATACAGCCTCATCTCGCGCGATATCGAGCGCGAGCTGATGCCGATGATCCGCGAAGAAGGAATCGGCGTTATCCCATGGAGTCCGCTCGGCGGCGGGTTCCTGACCGGCAAGTATCACTCGGGTGAGAAGCCGCCCGAGGACAGCCGGCTCGCGAAACAGGACCTGTGGGGAAGGCTCGCAAACGAGCGCAATTACCGCACGCTCGAGGCGGTCGAGCAGGTGGCGAAGGAGCGCGGCCGCAGTATCGCGCAGGTCGCGCTCGCGTGGGTCAATCAGCAGCCGGGAGTGAGCTCGGTCATCTATGGCGCGCGGACGGAGGAGCAGAACGATCAGAATCTCGGCGCGGTCGGGCTTCATCTGGAAGCGGCCGAGCTTGCGGCGCTCAACCGGGCAAGCGCGCTGGCGCCGGAGTATCCGGTCTCGATGCAGGCGCGGCTGCCGGG
>JBARDN010000130.1:0-5327 GCA_049795175.1 Binataceae bacterium (SeqCode)
CGGCCCTTTCTATTTGCCCGCTGCGGATCGCCTTGCAGAAACCCTCTCCCACCGGAGAGCTTTGCATAAATCTTTCGCCGCGAAAAAAAAGACCTCTCCTTGTCCAACGCTCAGGACGATTATGCAAAGCGCGGGTGAGGGCTTAGCGCCGGAAGACGTCGAGGGCGGGGGCGCGCAGGATGTAGTTTGGTTCGCCGAATTCCGGATCGACTCCACCGGTTGGTTCGAAGCCAAGGCTCTTATACAACGCGGCTGCGTTGAGATTGTCGCGAAAGCAGGTGAGCTGCACGCCGCTGCACCGCGGATAGCGCGCCGCGATCATCGCGATCGTCGCGCGCATCGCAGCGCGTCCGTAGCCTTTTCCCTGATGCATCATGTCGATCATGATGTCGTCGACCCAGTATTCTTCTTCGCTCGCCGCATCGCATACAGTCGTCGAATAGCCAACCGCCCTGCCCGCCGCGCGGATCAGATGCGGCAGATACTCGAAGTTGTCACCGAACATCCGCACGTAGCATCGCGCCAGCGTCCAGCGCGGCGGAGTGACAAAATTCTCCTGTTCCGGCCGCAGTTGCATCCTGAACAGCGCGCGATAGTTTTTGCGATCGATCGGCTCGAGCACGATCATCGATTCGGTGGCTTTCATGATTGCACGTGCACAAAAATCTCGCGGGTGGCGGAGTCGCTTAGCTTCTTGACCGAGGTGATCCGGTCCGCGAATTGCCGCAGCGAGGACATCTCCGACGATCCTACATCGACCAGCACGCCGAAGATCGAAAATTGCAAAGCTTCCTTGCGCTCTTTCAGATGCGCGAGCCACTCGGGCGCGACCTGCGATTCTCCGTCGGTGATTATCACGATATCGCCGCGCTTTAGCTTGCGCTCTTCGAGCAGCGCGACCGCAGCGTCGAGCGGTTGCTGAAAATCGGTGCCGCCGCCAGGAAAATATTCCGCCATCTCGATCACTTTGGCGAGTTCCGGTTGATAGCGCCGCTCGCGATTCAGATCGAGCACTTTGAGACTCGTGTCGCCCGAGGAAAACATCACCGCGCGAAACAGCCGCCGCCCGCGCCGCGCGATATCCATCAGCGTCAGCCCCACCGCTTTTGCCCACAATTCCTTCTCGCCCTGCATCGAGGAACTTACATCGATACATACGATCATCGGGCCTTTGCCCTTCTGTTCGTCGTCGCGCAGCCGGTACTGGAGCAAATCGGATTCGAGCAGGCGGCGGCGGAAGTCGATCGCGAGGATTGGATGATGCATCGCAACCAGCTCCGACGGGATCATCCTGCCGAGGTCGGCGCCGCGCTCGACATCGTAGGCTTCGGCGACTCCACGCTCGAGCGTCTTGTGGCGAATTGCGCGCGCATCCTGTTTCATCCGGCCGACCATCCGCGCGAGCTCGCCGAGCTTGCGGCTTTTCGCCAGATGGCGGCCGAGCTCGAGGCGCTCGCCGGCATTCATGCGTCCGCCCTGGCCGAACTCGCGGCTGAAGTCGCGGCTGTCATCGGCGGCGCGATCGATCTCGGCGGCGAGTTCGCCGGCTTTGAGCTGCATCCGGCGCAGCTCGGTGTGGTCGCTGTTCTTGAGGGCGCTTTCGACCTGCCGCGATTTCTGATTAAGCCGCGCTTCGGAAACCTGCGCGGCGCGCGCCGCAGTTTCGAGCATTGCGGCGATCTTTTTCTTGGCGTCGTCACCGGCCCTGGGATCGTCGCCGGCGCCTTCGCGATTTGGCGGCGCCGGTTCGGGCTTCTCCGTCATCTCCTGGATCGTCTTGAGCGCGTCGGCGCGTGCGGCGAGATCCTGCTCCTGATGCTCGAGGTCCCACAGATCGACCATCTCGCGCCGATTGAGGAAGCGTTCGCTGCGAATCATTTCAAGCGCGCGCTCGCCGAGCACGATCGCCGCGATCGCGGCCTTGTCCTCTTCGAGCAGGGTGCGGTTTTTTAGCGCCTCGAACGCGGGTGAGGGCACAATCTCATCCAGGATTGTGCGGTTGAGTGCTGCCGCGCGGCGCACCGCGTCGGGTTTGTGCCATACGAGATTGAATTTGAACAGCGCGAGAAAGAAATCCGCGAGCAACGCGTCGAAGTGCGGGACCAGCGCACCGCCCGCTTCGGTCAGGTCCTTGAATGCGGGAGTGCCGGACAGAATCTCGCTCCAGGCGCGGCGATCGTAGCTGTCGCTTTCGATCCAGGTCGCGCCTTGCGGAACCGCCGGAACGAAAATCGTTCGCGACCTGGATATTTTTCGCGCTCTCGCCATCGCCCTGATGCATCCCCTGCTGTGGAAAGAATATCCGACCTGTCGGTGCGATTGCACCCTGCGGCGCTTGATAACCACCGCAATGAGGGGTCAGAATTGAAGTAGTTAGACTGCGGTTTGCCGGTGCAACATCCTCGAACACGAGCCGCAATCAGATGACCCAGGAAATTGAAACCAAAACGCTCTCCGCACGGCGACAAGCACTGCTGCTTGCGACGGTGCAGGAGTTTATCGTGACCGCGGAGCCGGTAGGCTCGCAGCAAATCGTCGCGCGGCACCCGCTGGGAGTACGCTCCGCAATGGTGCGCAACATGATGGCGGAGCTCGAGGACGCGGGCTATCTGCTGCAGCCGCATACCTCGGCGGGGCGGGTTCCGACCGACAAGGCCTATCGCTATTACGTCGATAGCCTGGTCTCGCGGATCGGATTCGAGGATCGCGCGCAGATCGAGTTGCATTATTCGACACGCACGCGCGACCTGGACGACATCATGCGCGACACGCCGAAGTTGCTCGCGCTGCTTAGCGGGCACGCCGCGCTGGTGATGGGACCGCGGCTGGAATCGATGATGCTCGAGCGGGTGAACTTTGTGCGTCTGCGCGAACGGCAGGTGCTCGCGATGTTCGTCGCGGCGGCGGGACAGGTGCAGAACCATATCGTCGAGACTGACCGCGACCATTCGCAGGACGAGCTCGAGCGGATGGCGCGGTACCTGAACGAGTCGCTGGCCGGTCGTACGCTGGATGAAGCGCGGCGCTGGATTGAAGAACGCTTGCACGAGGAGCGCGCGATGTACGACCGTTTCGTGCGTGACGCGCTGGCCCTTGGTGGCGCAGTCGCGGAGCACGCGAGCCGCACCGAGCTTTACGTCGATGGAAGCTTGCAGGCGATCGAGCAGCCCGAGTTTTCTAATCCCGAGCGGATGCGCGAGTTGCTGCGCGCGCTCGACGACAAGACCGCGCTGTTGGACCTGCTGGAGCGCAGCCTTGCGCGCCGCGGGCTGACAGTATCGATCGGCTCAGAGAACGACGATGCGCGATTGGCTGGCCTCAGCGTAATCGCGGCGTCATATGCCACCGGCGCAACCCCAGTCGGCAGCCTCGCGATCGTGGGTCCGGTGCGAATGGACTACGACCGCGTAATCCCACTGGTAGAGTACACCGCCAAAGCCTTGTCGAAGCTGCTCGAGCACTAAGGCGGTTCAGTGCGTTCCTCGAATTCGGGGTTTCTACGGCGACAAGGATTGCAAAGGATTGATAGGCTTTGCTAAGTTGTAGAACTTTGCGGAATTCCAAGGCACTTCGCTCTGCAGCTCCAAAGCTCGGGGATTATTTGACCGTTTCGCAGGCTGCGGTACTCCTGGGCGTCTCGGCGTCCACATTGCGAAATTGGGATCGCGCGAAGAAGCTGAAGTCATCAAGGCATCCGATCAACGGATACCGTCTCTATCGCCGACGCGACCTCGAGAAGCTACTCAACCAGTTGCGCAGGCAAGGGGGCTCGGCATGAGCGGTACCGGAGAATTAGCGCTCGATTACGAAGTGCGGCGGATTGGAGGTTCGCTCATCCTCAATGCCGACTGCTTTGAATGGCTTGCAAAGCTGCCCGAGAACACGCTCCACGCGATCGTGACCGATCCGCCGTATGGCGTCAAAGAGTTTGACGAGCATGAGTTGGCGAAGCGCGCGAAGGGCAAAGGCGGCGTTTGGCGAATTCCGCCATCATTCGATGGCTGCACGCGAGCGCCACTTCCCCGGTTTACAGCACACAACCCGAAGGAAAAGGAACGGCTGCGAAAATTCTTTGAGGATTGGGCGGTGCTTGCGACCCGCGCGCTTCGACCGGGTGGCCACGTGATCATCGCCACCAGTTCGATTGTTGCGGCACTCTTTTACGAAGCGCTCACAAAGGGCGGCCTCGAATTTCGCGGACAATTGATGCGTACCGTGCGAACGCTTCGTGGGGGCGATCGTCCTAAAAATGCTCACGAGGAATTTCCAGAGGTCTGTGTCGTTCCTCGCGGTTGCTATGAGCCGTGGGGGCTGTTTCGCAAACCCCTGCTGCCAGCAATGAAGGTATCCGACTGCCTCAGAGAATTTCAGACCGGAGGACTTCGGCGGCTAGCGAATGGAAATCCATTCGAAGACCTGATCGAAAATGAGCGTACGCCGCGACGAGAGAAGGACATCGCTGACCATCCGAGCCTGAAGCCCCAGTCATTCGTGCGCTTGATGGTCTACGCGGCTCTCCCGTTGGGTATCGGCGTGGTAATTGATCCTTTCATGGGCGCCGGCTCGACGGTTGCGGCGGCAGAGGCAGTGGGAATCTCCGCCGTGGGAGTCGAGCGTAATCGCGAATACTTCGAACTTGCGACCAAGGCGATTCCGCGGCTGAAGGCGATACAGATTCCCGGCGTTGATGAACTTGCAGGTAGAGGCCAAGGCGCGCTGTCTTTTGGTCACGCGCGGCGCACACAATTGCCGGCCTAGATCCGGTAGATCCAGTTTGCGGTCAGCTTTTCATATCCGGATCGCGTGACGCTGGCCGTAATTGTGCGACGGCTCGTCTCTGATCGTCCTGAGAACTGCCAGTCCGATTCGGATAGCTGCGCCCCATATACTGCTCTGAATACGAACCGTTTTGGTTCGATCCCTTTCATTACGTCAGCCGCGCTATTCGCTTGGAAAATCAGGACCAATAACCAGCACGGTTCCACGTTGTGTCCCTGCCAACCGCTGCTATGACGCGAAGATTTCAGCTCGATGCCGGTATCGCCATGGAGGACGCTATCACCCGGATAGTGCCCCTTGGGTATTAGGTCGGGATGACCGTTGTGGTAGCGGTTTTTGACCAAAGAACGGCAATATTTCGGAATTCTGCTAGCGACAAATTCGCCTACTAACGAACTGAAATTCGCGGGCATCATGAACGCTTCAAGCCGATCGAGATCGCGCGAATTCAGCTGTTCGTTGATAAACTTCAGAAAATCAATCCACTCCTCCATAGCCGACCGGACATGACCGACTTTGCAACCGTGCGGAAGCATCGCCTGAAGGTT
>JBARDN010000131.1:0-14900 GCA_049795175.1 Binataceae bacterium (SeqCode)
CGGCGCGTTTCTTTAACCTCAAATCGAGGGGCGCGGCAGCCACAAGGTTGCCGCGCCCGTTTCATTTACGACCTTGCCGATCGCGGCTTATGGGCGGCAGCGACGGCCCCCGGCTTCAACGGCAGGCTCGGGCGCATCAGGCACCCGCGTTTCCATACATCTCGCTGTGTCCGTTCGAGGACGCCGGAGCCGCCGCGGCCTGCGCGGTGAAATCGAACGCTGGCCGATCTAGCGAGGGCTTGAGCGCGATCGGATTTTCGAACCGGATCACCGTGTGATCCTTCTGGGTCTCGAATCCGAGCGCGAATACTTTGCGAGTCAGATCTTGAAGAGCGTCTCCCTCAAGCACCATCGGCTGCACCCAGATTGCTTCACCGCTGGTCGAAACGCCGTAAGGAAACGCCACCGGATCACACGGTTTGGTGAAATGAGTCTGGGTGTACGAAATCGTCCCGTCCCAGGGCCTTACGATCGGATAAACGAGCATCGCCCGCGCCATTCGAAGCCCACCGATAATTGCAGCGCCGCGCCGTGCCAGGATTCCGGCGCCCTTGGAAAATGACCACAGCTCGCCGCATTCGATCACCGACCACGCGGGATAGTGAGTCAGGTCCGGCTTCGGGTAACTCTGCGGGAACGTTTCGAGGTCATGCATCGCAAATCCCGACATCGCGCGTTCGATCGGCTCGCCCTCCTTCTCGAACAGTGCATACAACTCGCCGAAAGCCATATGCACCCGGCCCAGCGCAGAGCGCGGGGTTTCCTTGAATCCGACGCCATGTTTGGCGCGCGCCTCGTCCATTCGTTGGCCAAAGATTCGCCGCTCCGTATCCGATTTTATCAGACGCAGTTCCATAGCAGTCCTTCCTCCCTGTGCGGGGAAAATTCCCCGGTTATTCCCGAAGAGAAGAGGTGGCTAAGGGAGGGAGTGGCGGAATTAGGACGGCGCTCGCGAAATTGCGGGACGATGTAGAATGACGAATGCAGTTAGCTAGACGAGAAAAGCGGGCGAAGGCCCCCCTTCACCTTCGCCCCCGAAAACCGCGCAAAAAGCTGCTCGGCTTACGCAACCAGAGCTGCCGAGCCCACCGCCAGACGAGGCCGCAGCAGATGCTTACGGCCAAAGGCCACCGGAACGTCAACCGGCGCGCTAACCAATTGTCCAGTTAACACAGTCTAAATGTGTACGCAACCGTCCCGACGACGTGTCAGTATCGCGCTTGCATCACGACCGTCAGTCAATTTAAGGTGAAGCAGCAACTGGATGAGAGTAATTGATTGTGAGTGACAAAGGGGCCGATCAAACGGCGATTTCAAAACTTGCCGCTGAGATTCTTGCTACTACTCGAGGGGCTGAACGACAGCACTTGAAAGCTTGGCGGAATCCCGCCCGGGATATCGAACGACTCGCTCGCCGCGACTATGTTCGGTCTCTGCGGCGGCATCTTTCTTACCCTATGATCAATGAGATAATTTCAAGTGCTCAGAGTGTGTGGCCCAATATCAACCATGCGCAGTTGAATGTCGCCACCCAGAATCAGTTCGAGCGGCGTGCGTTTCAGATGACCGCAGACCTGAATGTTCACTTGCAAGCCTCGCCCTATGACGGCCCCGAAGGGCTGGCGCTGCGGGGCTTCTATGTCGAGAAAAAAAAGCGCGTGCTGAAGTGGCCACTCATCTATGTGAACACCGCGCATCACCCCGGCGCCGTATCGAGTACCTTTTGTCACGAAATCGGACATCATCTCACGTCGCGACTTTTCGGGCGCCAGCAAGACGGCGTGCACTTTTTCTATGACGCCGCGTACGCCGACCACCTTGACGACCCGGTAGAACTTGCGGCAGATATGATGGTCAGCCTGGCCGGATATCCCGAGTCAGTGGCGCGAACGATTTTTGTGCGCCCATGGAACTGGGGATTGGTCGCCAAGGTCGGCCGTCTTTCTGAAGAAGAGTTCCGGACCGTGCGAGAGCACGCGGAAGGACGTTTCGAGCTTGATTTCACCGCCGCTCTGCCGGCGCATCAACGACTAAATTATCTCGCGGGAATGATCCACTACGCCAAATTAAGGTGGGCGTTACTAGCGGAGTATGACCTATGAAAAAGAAGACACTCGGACAGGTACTCAAGGCGCAGCGCGAGGCTTTCTCGCTTACCCAACGCGCGCTCGCGCACAAATTGGGAGTGAAGGCGAGTCATATCGCCTATCTGGAGAACGGGCGCCGCCGCCCTTCCCTTTCACTCCTGTCACGGATCGCCGACACGCTCGGGCTCGACAAGCAGACCCTCTTTCTGCTGACGCATCCCGAGGCGCGCGCTCTGGTCACTTCCGAGCGCGAGCCGGCTCCCTCGAACCATCGCGAACTCTCGTGGAAGCGGTTCGCCTCCGATCGCGCGCTGCTGGCGCGCAACGGCGTGACCTCGCGCGAGCTCAAGGTGCTCAACCAGGTGAATCTGCTGGGAAAGGTTTCGTCGCCGCGGCAGTACCTGTTCATCCTGAACTCGATCCGCCAGGCGGTCGAGGACGAAGAATAGCCGAGCCGACTATCGAATCGACGGCGCGCCGCCCGATTCGCGGGCTGCGCGCCGTCGTTATCGTTGCGCAGCCGCGTCGTTATTCGGGGACAGCCCGCCCTTCGCGCGTCCTGCAACAAAACGTCTTGAGCGCGTCCTGCGCATCGTCTAACCTCGCTTTATAAGCCCGGCAAGACGACTTCGCGCGCTGTTCCGTCGGGCTACGCTATCGGCCAACCAATACGGCGATGAAAATCGACATCGATCTCAAGTCCGGCTTCCTGCAAAACCTCAAGCGTGAGGTTCTGGCGACGCTCACTACCGAGGAGCGCGCGATCATCGAAGTCTCGACCGGTGAGATGGGTAACAAGCCCGATGCGGTCAAGCTCGGATGGCTCAAGATGCGCACCAAGCAAGCCTGGACCAAGCAGGGCTACCTGAAGGCGCTCGACCGCACGATGAAAAAGCTGCGCGAAGCGGTCGCCGCGGCCGAATCTGAAAGGAAGGAATAACTCGGACACCGAAGTGCGTTCGCGCGATCTCAGGATTCGATTTTCGCCACCCGGCGCTTACCGACCTCGAGCACCTTGTGCTCCCCCGGAACGATTCTGAAGTTGATATCGCTGATGACTTTTCCGTCCACGCGCACCGCGCCCTGGCCGAGCAGGCGGCGCGCCTCGTTGGTCGAGGGCGCAAACTTGATCTGCTTAATCAGCTCGCAGATCCAGATATCGTTTGCGATTCGATACACGGGAGCATTCGCCGGCACCTCGCCGCGCTGAAATTTCGATTCGAAATGTTCGCGCGCGGCGCCGGCTGCATCGGCGTCGTGGTATTCGGTGATGATCGTCGCGGCCAGCCGCTTCTTGGCTTCCATCGGATGAATCGCATGCGTGCGAATCTTCTCGAGCTCGGCCGGCGACGTGTCGGTCAGAAGCTCGTAGTAGCGCAGCATCAGCGAATCCGGTACCGACATCAGCTTGCCGAACATTTCATCAGCCCGCTCGGTGATACCGACCGAGTTGCCCAGTGACTTGGACATCTTGCGCACGCCGTCGAGCCCCTCGAGCAGCGGCAGCGTCATCACGACTTGCGGCTCCTGGCCCATCGCGCGCTGCAGATCGCGGCCCACCAGCAGGTTGAATTTCTGGTCGGTGCTGCCAATCTCGACGTCGGCGCCCAGTGCAACCGAGTCGTAACCCTGGATGAGCGGGTACAGCAGCTCGTGCAGGAACAGCGGCTCCTCCGCTTCGAGGCGTTTTTCAAAATCGTCGCGCTCGAGCAGCCGCGCCACGCTCTGCTTTGCGGCAAGTTGGATCAGGCGGCTGACGCCCATCTCGCCCATCCATTCGCTGTTGAAGCGGACTTCGGTGCGATCGGGATCGAGGATCTTGAACGCCTGCGAGCAATAGGTCTCGGCGTTGGCGGAGATCTCTTCGCGGTTCAGGGGCTTGCGCGTCTCCGAACGTCCGGTAGGGTCGCCGATCATCGCAGTGAAATCGCCGACCAGGAAAATCACGGTGTGGCCGTCATCCTGAAAATCGCGCAGCTTCTTGAGCACCACCGAATGCCCCAGATGCAAGTCCGGCGCAGTCGGATCCATCCCGAGCTTGATCCGCAGCGGCCGGCCGAGTTTGAGCTTGGCCTCGAGTCCGGGGGATGAAATGACTTCGACCGCGCCACGCTCGAGCCTGCGCATGCGTTCAGCGCTGTCCCCGTTTCCTTTCTTCGCCACTTCGCTCACGGTCCTGCTCTTCGGAGCCTCAGCGTACCGGAAACCCGGTCCCGATCAAAAACCTCTCCCGGCAGCGTCGCTTTCGACCAGAGGCGCTGCACGAAGTGTGTATCGGAGCATGGCCGCTCCGGGATTTCTCACCCTGGTCGGGCCCCGCCGGATATCGCTACAGCTTCTCGTGATCGGGGCCGTGCGCGGTT
Organism: Binataceae bacterium (SeqCode); assembly: GCA_049795175.1. GTDB lineage: Bacteria > Desulfobacterota > Binatia > Binatales > Binataceae > JBARDN01. The sequence continues at coordinate 4,451 of JBARDN010000131.1, forward strand.
CCGGGCGAGCGCACGAATTGGCCTCGCCGCTGGGCTGGGGCCGATATCACCAGCCGGCGCCGGCGCAGACGCGCGCGCAAAGTCGCCAGCGTCGCAAGCCGCATGGTTCCAGCCGCCCGCTCGGGATGCGTGCAATCGGGAAAGACCCTGCGTCGCCTACCGCCGCCGCCTGTCCTGGTCCGCGGCGCAAAGCAGGTGGGGCCGTAAAACTCGCCGAGCAAAAGGAATTGGACCGCGTTCAAATCGCCGACGCATGCGCCAATCCGCAAATAGTCGCCAAGCGCGCCGGGCTCGCGCGCCAGGTCGCTGCGCCGTATGCGACAGGACCCGGTGCGCGGGTTGTTAGGAATGCCGTAGAGCAACGCGCTGATTCGGAAAAAAAACCGCAGCGCGTCGGCAGCCGACCTGAACCTCGGACTGATCTCGCGATTCATGCGCCCCCCTTTTCTGACCGGCGGCCGCGCAGGAGAAGTGGCGCCCGAGCCAGATGGCGGCGGCCCGTCATCCTCACCTGTTTGTTGGCGGCCGGTCCGCCCTTCGATGCATACGTAGCGCAAGAATAGCATCTAAGTCAACTGCTAGACATATTAATAATCCATTAGTTACTGTACTGCCTATATTAATAACTCTACAGCGAGTCGAGTTTGGTGAAACGGATCATCCCCCGGCTAAGCGCGTTGATTGTACTTGCCCATCGCGCGCTCCAGCCCCTCGCCGACTATCGCCTCGGCCGCCTCGGCCGCGCGGGACAGCGCCTTTGCAAACCCCTCGAGCTCGGCGGCGCGCATCGGCCGCAGCAGGTAGTCGCGCGGATCGTCGCCCTCCCCGGGACGGCCAAGTCCTATCCGCACGCGGATAAAGTCGGGGCTGCCGAGCGATTCCGCGATCGAGCGCACCCCGCGATTTCCGGCGTCTCCGCCGCCTCGCTTGATCCGCAGACGCTGCGCTTCGAGATCCATCTCGTCGTGGATCACGATCAGATTGGCCGGAGGAACTTTGAAGTATCCAAGAATAGCCGCGACGCAATCGCCGGCGGAATTGTAGAACGTCTCGGGCTCGACCAGAATCGCGCGGTGGCCGGCGATCTCTGCCTCGGCGGTGACGCCCGAGAATCGCCGGCGGCTGAGTTCGACGTGCTTGCTCCGCGCCAGAAGTTCGAGCGTCATGAATCCGACGTTGTGGCGCGAGCGCGCGTAATCGCCGCCCGGATTTCCAAGACCGGCAACCACCCATGCGATCGCGCCGCGCGACTGCTCGGGGCCGTCAGCCGAAGATCGTTTCTGCCGGCGAAAGCCGCCGAACAGCTTGCCGAGCTTGCTCATCGCAGACGGTGCGCGCCCGCGGGCTCTGCGGCAACCAAGGGCGCGAGCGCACGAAACAGCGCACGCATCTCAGCCGGAGTTCCGATCGAAATCCGCAGCGCGTCGCGCAGCATCGGGGTCGCGAAATGCCGCACCAGAATTCCCGCCTGCCTGAGTCCGCGCACGACCGGGCCGAGATCGCGCCCCGCGATTCGCGCCAGCAGGAAGTTAGCCTGCGACGGCGCAACCGCGAAGCCGAGCTTGCGCAAGCGCAGCGTCGCGTCGGCTCGCGTCGCCTTCACCCGCTGCAAATTACGCCGCATCCATGCGTCGTCGCCGAGGGCGGCGGCTCCGGCGGCAAGCGAAATCCGGCTCAGGTTGTACGAGTCTTTGACCTTGAGCAGCGCATCGATCACCGGCGGATGAGCCAGGCACAATCCCAGGCGCATTCCGGCCAGCGAATACGATTTCGACAGCGTGCGGAAAATCATCAGGTTCGGATTGCGCCGCAAAAGGCGCAGCGCGTTGTCGCTTGCGAAATCGACATAGGCTTCGTCGATGACCAGCAGCCGCCCCTCGAGCGCCCGCGCCAGCGCGCCGAGTTTAGTTATCGGCGTGAAGCTCCCTGAAGGCGAATTCGGATTGCAGACAATCGTCAGCCGCGCGCGGGCTTGCGCCAGCTCCTTAAGCGGAAGCGCGAAATCGCTGCCGAACGCGATCCTGATCACCCGCGCCTCCTGGACCTCGGCGAGCGTGTCGTAAAGCGAATAGGTCGGCACCGGATAGGCAACCTTGTCGCCCCGCCCGAGCGCGGCCCTGAACACCATCGCGAGCAGCTCATCGGAGCCGTTGCCGGCCAGGATCATATCGCGCGGCACCCCGTAGAGACGCGCAGCCGCGGCGATAAATTCGTCGCCGCGCGGCGCCGGATAGAGCCGCAACCCGTTGCGCGCCGCACGCTCGACGGCGCGGCGCACCTTCGGCGACGGCGGATACGGATTTTCGTTGGTGTTGAGCTTGATCAGGCGTTCGCCCGCGCGCGGCTGCTCACCGGGCGTGTACGCCGCCATCTTGCCTATCGAGCTGCGGAACATCGGACCTGGTTTCCCAACGGCGGCAGGCGGTTTGTTCTTGCGAATCATCTCGATCATTCTGGCGGCAACTCGACGCGCGCGCCGCTGCGCGCCGAACGGTAGCACGCGTCAATCGTCTCGACCGCGCGCAAGCCGTCTGCACCGTCCGGATAGGGCGCGGCGCGGCCCGCGATCGCTTCAGCAAAATTGTGCGCGAGCGCGCGAAACGGCGCCAGCAGATCGCGCGGGTCGAACCCCGCCATAATTTCGGCGCGGCTGTAGCCGGGAGCCTCGGTGCCGTCGCCGCGCAAGATCGAAATATCGTTTCGCGGATAACCGATCATCACCCTGCCGCCGCTGCCGTAAATCTCGATCGCGGAAAGGGGCGGAAGGCTGCTCCAGCTAGCCTCGAGCACGCCGAGTGCGCCGGAGCGAAAGCGCAGAATCGCGACGCCGGTGTCCTCGACCTCGATCTGTTTGCCGAGCGTCGCAACTTGTCCATCGACCGCCGCGACCGCGCCGAGATACCAGATCGCCAGGTCGGCAATATGAACGCCGAGATCGAGCATCGCGCCGCCGCCCGACTCACTCGCGCTGGTGAACCAGCGCTGCCCCGGCGCCCATCCTTCCGGACCGCCGTGCGACAGGCGGGCGCGGATGAAATGCGCAGTGCCGATCGCGCCGGTCTCGAGCGCGCGTTTGACCGTCGCCTCGATCGCGCCGTAGCGGCGCTGCATCGCGACCATCAGCACGCGTCCTGCGCCGCGCGCCGCCGCGACCATCCGGCGCGCGTCGGCGGCATTGGGCGCCATCGGCTTTTCGCACAGCACGTGCGCGCCCGCGGCGATCGCGGCGATGGTGTATTCGCAGTGCAGATGATTAGGCGTCAGGATCGCAACCGCGTCGGGCTTTTCACGCGCGAGCATCGCGGAGAAATCAGAGTACGTCGCGGGACGCGCGGCCGCATCGGGCCACATCGTCTCGGCGACCCGGCGAGCCTTCTCGAGCGTGCGGCTCTGCAGCGCGACGATCTGGAAATCGGCGACGCTCGATAACGCCGGAATATGCGCCCGCTCGGCGATTGCGCCGGTCCCGGAAATTGCGACTCTGATCATCGGCTCACCTTGCCGTCAACTTGACGCCGCCGAACTCATTGCCGGAGGTCGCGGCGGATCTCGCGCAGCATCCGCTTTCTGAATTCGCGCGCCGTGCATCGAAACTTGAACGCCTTGCGCCGGTTGATGAACAGCACCGGAACTTCCTGCCCATAGAGCGCCTCGAGCTCCGGCCGCTGGTCGAGCTCGACCCGCTCAAGGTGCGCGTCAAAGCGCGGCAGCTCCGCGCCGAGCACTTCTTCCATCTCGTGGCAGAGCTCGCAGTCGCGGCGGGTGTACAGGATAAGCTCGATCATCTCGCGCGCTCCGGCGTCGGCCCGCTCCACTTTAGCCGCGAACTGAAGGCGGTCCAAGCCGGATGCGATTTCGCGGCGCCGTTCACTTGATCGTGTTGGGGCGGATGATGTTGATCGGCAGCCCGAGGGTCTTCTTGACCAATTCGGTGACCGAATGAATCGGCATCGGCATGATCGACGGATTGTCGATCGGACCATATACGTGCATGTAGGCGGCCAGGACCTGGCTGGTGCCGCCGGCGACATTGGCGCCGATTACGGGAATTTTGCTGACCAGCCAGTCGACCGTGCTGAAAGGAAACAGCCCGAAACTCATATCCATCGTGCTCTGCGCGAAGTCGAGGCTGCCGTCGGCAGTGATCGACATGACCGGTCCCTGGATGACGAATTGATCGGTCCAGAACACTCCCCGCGCGCCCTTCAAATCCACCAAGATGGTATCGAACGGAAGGCCGGAGATGGTGGGGTCGGGAATATTCGCGGTGAGCCAGCTCTTGAGATCGATCATCGCGAGCATCCGCGAGATCACGGTGAAACGATTGATCGTGCCGTTGCGCATGGTCAGCGAGATCTGGCCGGCCAGAGTCTGAAAGAAATCGGAATTCGTGTCGGCCCACAGATTCACCGCCGCCGACATCTTGCCGAGCACCGGTGATTCCTTGCGCTTGCCGGAGAGCATGAACAGCGGCCCGGAATCGATATCGACGACCTTTCCCTTGACCTGGATCCAGTCGTCCTTCTGGCGTCCGATGATGTCCAGATCAATCACTCCGTGGAACGAATTGGCGGTGAAGTTCCACACCCGCCAATCGCCGTGATCGTAGCTGAATTCAGTGCGGATGTTTCTCATCGGAAAGACGCCGAGATGCCCCTTGGCGACTTGCACCCGGCCCCTGACCGGCAGCGGGAAATGCGTCGGCGGCGTCGACGGCGACCACGGCATCCGGATGAACTTCAAGACCTCGAAGTCGAGATCCTGCGCGTTGGCATCGATGTGCAGCACCGGATGCTCCAGATCCGCGATCGACATCGAGAAGGCCAGCGGCGCTCCTTCGAGCGTCGACGCCGGCATCGCGACCTGCATCGTGCGCCGAGTGAAAGTGATCGTGGTGCCCTGCACCACAATCGGCGAGCGCATGAAGCCGAATTTCACCTGGCCCTGATTGAGCACGAACCTGCCGTCGGCGAGCAGATCTCCGTGGCGCGCGGGATCGGCGTGCAACTCGACCTTGCCGCCGATCGGCCCGCTTATTTGCAGGTCGGTTGGATCGACCACCAACGCGAGCCACAGCCCAGCCTCCATCTGATGAATGTCGATGGTTGCCTTGCGGACGCTGGCGCCGTTGCGGTCGAAACCCAGGACGCCATTAACGGTGCCGTCGCCGCCGGTGGTCGCGACCGCTATGTGATCGAGCGTCAGCACACCGGGCTCGACAGTTATAACCCCGCGGCGAAACTCAAGCGGCGCGGGAGTTCCTTTCACGGTGAGTACGAGACGATTGGCCTCGAGGCGGACCTGATACTTGTCGGGCGGTCCGGGATTATCGGGCAGCAGCTTGCCCTCGGCGTTCAGCGCGATAGAGATTCTGCCCCCAACTGACGCGAGGCGTTTGCGCGCCTCGAATTTAAGTGCCTCCATCGCGCGCATCTCGGCCGCGTAAAGCTCGGCCACGTCAGCGTCCGCCTTGAACGCGAGCCGGTATGGAATCCGGCCGAGGCCGCCGGCGAGATCGAGCCGCACCACGATATCGCTCAACTGCGAGCGGCCCAAGGTCGCGGAACCCTGGCTCGCATTGAGGACCCCGCCGGAGTAGTTCAGCGCCACGGCCAGATTGGAGACCGGGGGCAGCCGCAGATCAGCGGGCAACGGAAACGCAGCGCGTGAAAGCATCGCGGAAAACTGCAAGCCCTCCCGAATAGCGTCGAGCGGACTCGAGCGGAACCTCGAGACCGTGGTAGTGAATTCGGCCGCGGCAAGCGACAGGTTCGCCGCGCTCACTTGATCGAGCGCGGCGCTGACCGAGCGCGGCACTTCGCGAATTCGTTTGAGCTGAGAACGCACCGCGACCGCATCCACCGCAATACCGCCGACATGAATCCTCAACTTGGGATCCTTGCCGAACGGATCCGTGACTTCGGCGTCGCCCGAAAGGATTGTCTTGCCCGCGTGATTGACGACCACCCGATGCAGGATCGAGGACTCCGCCGACGCGGAAAACTTGATGCTCGTCGAATATCCGCCGAGCGGATCGGGTCCGCTCAGATCCTTGCCCGACAGCGTCAGGCCTTTGACGCTCAGTTCGCCGGTGCCGGTGGCGGTGCCGTCATCGCCGAGCGCGAAATCGAACTTACCCGCGCTCTCGCCGTCGGCCCGCAGCGCGCCGCCCGCCGTCAGCGGTCCCAGGCGCGCATCCCAGTACATCACCTTGCCGCTGGCGACCTGATGCGCCGGCGTCTCGCGCCCAATTCCGCCGCGAAGATGCCCTGCGATACGCAGGCCTGCCAGCGGCGCACGCACCAGCCGCGCGTCGAACGACACGTGCCAGACCGCGGAATCCCAATGCTTTCGATACGCGGTCATCTGGACCCGATCGATCACCGCGATCCCATCGGCGTCGCGAACCGTGGCGTTGTTGATCTTGACTCGCCACGTGACGTTGCCGAGATCGTGCAGCGGGATGAGCAATCCCTGCACGGCTTCTGCGCCGGGCCGCGGCAGCGGCACCGAGGTGAGCTGCGAAGAACTCATCGGGACGGTAATGTCGGGATTCTCGAGTGTCAGTCCGTAAAGCGGCATCCCGCGCGAGAACAGCAACGCGTGGTAGCTGATCGTCGCCCGGATCTGCGAAAGCTTGACCAGTTCATGCGAGCCGCTGACCACGTGCGGATCGTCGAGCTCGATCACCAGATGATTCCGCAGACGGATATGCGAGGCCGAGGCCGCGATTTCCAGGCCGGTGCGGTTTTTCACCGCCGTCAGCATCGCATCGACCAATCGCGCGCGATTCACATAGACGCCGACCGCACCTGCGGCCGCAAGGACCACAATCGAGAGGATAACAATCGTGGCGAGCCGCAGGATTCGCATTCTTGCCCGCTGGGCCCTTGATGGTCCGCCTGGCCTGGGCGGGCGGATCGCAGGCGCCGGTCGCGCCTAGTCGCCCTCGGCCATTTCCTCACCGGCCGTTTCAGAGAATCCGGCGCGATGCTTGTTGCGCAGCGCGGTCTTGAGGACGCGATTGCGCATGCGAACCGACTTGGGCGTGACCTCGACCAGCTCTTCCTCGTCGATCCATTCGAGCGCGAGGTCAAGCGTCATCGGACGGGCCGGCGAGATCCGCACCGCTTCGTCGTGGCCGGACGCGCGCATGTTCGAGAGTTTCTTTTCGCGGCACACGTTGACCGGAAGATTTATCTCTCGCGAGTATTCACCCAGAACCATTCCTTCGTAAACCGGCTGCCCGGGCGAAACGAAAAAGCGTCCGCGCTCTTGCAGATGGAAAATAGCGTACGCGGTCGCCGCACCTTCGCGATCTGAAACCATCGCACCATTTGCACGCGACAGGATCGGTCCGGCCCATGGCGCGTAGCCGTTGAACAGTGAATTGAGCACGCCGCTGCCGCGCGTATTTTCCAGGAACTTGCCGCGAAACCCAATCAGTCCGCGCGCCGGAACGTCGTATTCCAGCCGCACGCGGCCGCCCGGATGCGTCACCATCGTGCGCATCTTGCCCTTGCGGACCGAAAGCAGTTGCGTGACGGTGCCGATATGCTCTTCCGGTATATCGACCATCAGCAGCTCCATCGGCTCGAGCACCTGACCGCCCGATTGACGGGTGAGGACGGTAGGCTTCGAGACCTGGAGCTCGTAGCCCTCGCGGCGCATGGTCTCGACGATCACGGCGAGCTGCAGTTCGCCGCGGCCCATGACGCGCCATGCGTCGGGCGAGAGCTGCTCGACGCGGATACTGACGTTGCGCCGCGATTCGAGTTCGAGCCGCTCGCCAAGTTTGCGCGAAGTAACATAGTCGCCTTCGCGGCCGGCCCACGGCGAGTTGTTGACGGAAAACGTCATCGCAACGGTGGGTTCGTCGATTCGAATCGGCGCGAGCGGACGCGGATTTTCGAGGTCCGCGATCGTCTCGCCAATCGCGACGTCCTCGAGCCCGGCGACGATTACTATATCGCCCGCTTTCGCCGACTGCGCTTCGATCCGCTTGAGCCCCTGCCAGCTATACAGATGCGCGATCTTTACCGTAATCCGCGACCCGTCCAGGCGGCATAGCGAATAATTCTGTCCGACCGTAATCGAACCCGCGAGCATCCGGCCAATCGCGAGGCGGCCGACGTAGTCGTCATAGTCGAGATTGTTGACTTGAAGCTGCAAGGTCGCATCCGGGTCAACTTCGGGGCCCGGCAGATGCTCGACGATCGCGTCGAACAGCGGGCTCAAATTGGTGCCGGGAATATCAAGCTTGCTGGTCGCCGTGCCGGTGCGGGCGTTGGTGTAGAACACCGGGAAATCAAGCTGCACGTCGTTGGCGTCAAGATCGATGAAGAGATCGTAAACCTCGTCCAAAACCTCGACCGCACGCGCGTCGGAACGATCGATTTTGTTGATGCAGACCATCGCGGACATCCCGGCTTCGAGCGCCTTCTTCAGCACGAACCGGGTCTGTGGCAGCGGCCCCTCGGACGCATCGACCAGCAGCAGGATACCGTCAACCATCGACAGCGTACGCTCAACCTCGCCGCCGAAATCGGAATGGCCGGGAGTATCGACGATATTGATTCGCGTCGAGCCCCACACGATCGAGGTGTTCTTCGCCATGATCGTGATGCCGCGTTCGCGCTCGAGCGCAAACGAGTCCATCACGCGATCCTGCACGTTTTCATTGGCGCGGAACACGCCCGATTGACGCAGCATCGCATCCACCAGAGTGGTCTTGCCGTGGTCAACGTGCGCCACGATTGCGAGATTTCGAATGTCCTGTCGTCGCATGTTCTGGAGTTGGATACTAAAGCGCGGCCGAGCCGTGCCGGTTCGCCCGCGTGTTCCGATTATAGCTGCTGGAAGCGGCCGAGTAAACGCGCTGGTGAAAATACCCCGGAAAGCTGCCCGAAAAGCCTAGGGCGTCGGCGCGAGCTGCTTTTGTTCGTGCTGTTTGAGGCGATTTAAGATTTCGCGCATATTCTCGACTTCGCTCACCTTCCAGATTCCCGCCTCGCGCTTGAAGTGAATTCCCCAGGTCTTGCCCTTGCGGTCGGTGAACTTGGTGTATGCCGTGTCGCCGCTGCGATGCATCAGCACGACCGCGCCGAGCACCGCCGCCGTCGGCATCTGCACGTCGGGGTCGCCATCTTCGACTTTCTGCTTGGCCTGCGCTTCGAGCAGATCGGCCGCCGGCTTCGACAGCATCGCGAGCGCAGCCTGCCCGACCAGCGCGCCGAGCGGATTGTTGGCCGCCTGCTCCTGAATCATCTGCTTCCCCGCCCCTTCGACCACGCTTTGGAAATCGACGTAGCGCGCAGCCGCGTCACCGTCACGCGCGTCGATCGCCTGCTTGATCCAGAACACCGACCAGGTCGGAGAATTCGGAATGTAAAAGCCGAGCCACCATCCCAGGACGATGAGGATCAAAATAGCGGTGAAATGGCGCAGCGCGAAACGAAGCATCACGGATTATTCCGCCACTGCGGTCTGGCGCACACGCTCATCGAGGTCTCAGCAAGCTCGCCGCCGCCTTGTCGAGCATCCAGACGAGCTCGCCGTCGTCGGGCGCGATCAGTTGAGCAGGAAAGCGGTCCGGATCGCGCGGACCCTCGAGCACGTCGCGCACCGCCTCGGCCTTGCCCGCTCCGGTCGCGATAAACATCAGGCGCTGCGCATGATTCGCCAGCGCTGCCGTGAACGTGATTCGTTGCGGCGGGTCGGCGTCAACCTTGACCGGAATCACCATGCGCCTGGTTTCGTGGAGCGCGATGGTGTCGCCCGGGAACAGCGACAGCGTGTGCCGATTATCGCCCAGCCCGAGCATCACCAGATCGAAGCGCGGCAGTTCGCCCTCGCCGGAATTGAACGCGCGGCGCAACTCTTCCTCGTATGCGAGCGCCGCCGCCTCAGGCGCGAGCTCGCCGGCGATACGATGAATCTGCGCGGGCTTCAGCGGCAACTTCGACAGCATCGTGCGCTTCGCCATCGCGTAGTTCGAGAGCGGATCGGAGGCGGGGACGCATCGCTCATCGCCCCAGAAAAATTGCACTTCCTTCCAATCGACGCTCAGCTCGAAGCGCTCGGCGATCACTTCGTAAACCCCGGCCGGAGTGCTGCCGCCCGAAAGCGCGATCATGAACTCGCCGTGGGTGCACACCGCCTCGCCGGAGTAATGGACAATTTCCTCGGCTGCGTGAACGTAAACCGACTGGGGGTCGTCAAGAACAATAATCGTGGGCTCGCTCATCGATCTCTCGCAATTCAGAGTGCTCTCGCAATCAAACCTGTTCTCGCAATTGAAACGCTTCACCGCTTGAGTAGTTCGAGCGCACGGATCACGACGTTTTCGACCGTGAAGCCGAAATGCTTCATGACGTCCGCTGACGGACCCGAGGCGCCGAAGGTCGTCATTCCAACCACGCTGCCGTCGAGTCCGACCCATTGGTACCAA
>JBARDN010000132.1:0-9688 GCA_049795175.1 Binataceae bacterium (SeqCode)
CGCGCGATCAAGCTGTTCACCGCCGCCGTCGCCGACGCGATCCTCGAAGGCAAGCAGCTCGCCGAGGAGCGTCAGAAGGGCCAGCAGGACGACGCGGCGGAGCGCGACAACAGTCCCGCGCCGGAATCGCCCAGCGCAGTTTAACCCACGAAGAAAACTGGAAGCGGGATGACCGCTCGCGCCCGATTCGCACACGGATTCGGTCCCGGGCGCGAACCGCAACTTAAATCCGCGGTGCCAGCTCAAATGGAAGTCAAACCCTCAACCGTAAAAGAACTCCGCGACAAGACCGGCGCGGGCGTGATGGACTGCAAAAAGGCCTTGGCCGAGGCCAATGGCGATCTCGAAAAGGCCACCGCATGGCTGCACGAGAATGGCATCATGCAGGCCGCCAAGCGCGCCGGACGCAAAGCCTCGGAAGGCTCTGTAGGCAGCTATATTCACGCCGGCGGCAAGCTCGGCGTGCTGGTCGAAGTGAATTGCGAGAGCGATTTCGTCGCCAAGACCGACGACTTCCAGACCTTGGTCAAGGAAATCGCGATGCAGGTGGCGGCGGCCAATCCGCGCGTCGTCCGGCGCGAGGATCTTCCGCCCGAAATCGCGGAGCAGGAGCGCCAGATCTACGCGCAGCAGGCGCAAGCCTCGGGCAAGCCCGAAGCTGTGATCGTCAAGATCGTCGAAGGCAAGATGGAGAAGTTCCTAAAGGACATCTGCCTGCTCGAACAGAGCTACGTGCGCGATCCGAACCGCACCATCAATGACCTGGTGCTCGAATTCGGCGCCAAGCTCAAGGAAAAGATCGACGTGCGCCGCTTCGTGCGCTTTCAGCTCGGCGAAAGCACCGAGGCCAAAACCGATTGATTCGATCCGGTTCCGTTTCAGAAACGCCGGCAGCCAGAGCCCAGGAGTAACGATGGCGATGGACGAGGTTGACAGATCCGCGGGCCCCAAGCCCCACTTCAATCGCGTTCTGCTAAAGCTCTCCGGGCAGGCGCTCGCCCAGGACAATCAGAGCGGCATCGACCTTGACGTGCTGGCGAAGTTCGCGCTCGAGGTCAAGGATATCGCCACGCTGCAGATCCAGCTCGCGATCGTGATCGGCGCCGGCAACTTCATCCGCGGTGCCGACTACCAGGCGCGCGGGATGGATCGCTCGACCGCCGATCAGATGGGGATGCTCGGCACCGTGATCAACGCCCTGGCCTTGCAAAACGCGCTCGAGCACGTCGGCGTCAGCACCCGCGTGCTCTCCGCGGTCGCGATGCAGGCCGTCGCCGAGCCGTATATCCTGCGCCGCGCGGTGCGCCATCTGGAGAAGGGGCGCGTCGTGATTTTCGCCGCCGGCACCGGAAATCCCTATTTCACCACCGACACTGCCGCCAGCCTGCGCGCGCTCGAAATCGGCGCCCAGGTGATCTTGAAGGCCAGCCACACCGTTGACGGCGTCTACGACCGCGATCCGGTGCGCGAACCAGGCGCCAAACGCTTTGACCGCCTGACCTATCTCGACGTCTTGCAAAAGAATCTCAAGGTGATGGACTCGACCGCCATCTCGATGTGCATGGATAATCATCTGCCGATAGTCGTTTTTAATTTGCGCAAACCGGGTAATATAAGAAGGGCAGTTATGGGTGAACCGATCGGCACCTGGGTGGAAAGCGCGTCATGACCGGAGAAGTCATCGATCTCGCACACAAGGAGATGGAAAAGTCCGTCGAGGCCTTCCGCCATGAACTCTCGCGCGTGCGCACCGGACGCGCGTCCACCGCGCTGGTCGAAAACCTGCAAGTGAATTATTACGGCGCCAAAACCCCGATGCGCCAGTTGGCCGGACTCGCCGCGCCCGAGCCGCGCCTGATCGTGATCACGCCTTACGACAAGGGCGCGATGCACGATATCGAAAAGGCGATCCAGACTTCCGACCTGGGCCTCAACCCGATGAACGACGGCAAGGTGATCCGGATTCCGCTGCCGGAGCTGACCGAAGATCGGCGCAAGGACCTGGTAAAGCACGTGCGCAAGATCGCCGAGGAATACCGCGTCGGCGTGCGCAACCATCGCCGCGACGCCAACGACATGCTGAAGGAGCTCCACAAGGACAAGCAGATCGCCGAAGACGATTTGCGCGCCGGCGAGACCAAGGTCCAGGGTTTCACCACCGAGTTCATCGACAAGATCGATAAAGTCCTGCAAGCCAAGGAAGCCGAGATCATGGAGGTCTGAGCCGGGCCGACCTGAAAGCTCGAGTTATTCGCTCGCACTTTGCGCTCGCATATTCAGTGGCAATCTCACTTCCACTAAACGATTTCCCCCAGCTCTCGCGCGATCCCGCGCGCCTGCCGCGCCACGTCGCGATCGTGATGGACGGCAACGGCCGCTGGGCGCGCCGCCGCGGACTCGCCCGCAACGAGGGTCATCGCCGCGCCAAAGATTCCGTGCGCGCCGTGGTCGAAGCCGCGCGCGAGCTCGGCATCCCCTACCTGACCCTGTTCGCGTTCTCGGCCGAGAACTGGGCCCGTCCGACTACTGAAGTCGATTTCCTGATGCGCCTGCTGCATCGCTATCTGCTCACCGAAACCAAGCGGATGATGAAACGCGGAATCCGCATCCTGGCGCTCGGCGACACCGAGCGATTGCCCCCGCGCCTGCGCCAGGTGCTGGCGGAGGCGGTCGAGACGACTCGCGACAACCGCGACATGACGGTCGCGCTCGCGCTCTCCTACGGCGGTCGCCAGGACGTCGTCGCCGCGGTCAGAAAGCTCGCAGCCAAGGTCGCGGCGGGCGAGATAACCGCCGACCAGATCGATTCAGCCGCGGTCGATAGCGCGCTCACCACCGCCTCGATGCCCGATCCCGACCTGCTCATTCGCACCTCGGGCGAGTTGCGCATCTCGAATTTTTTCCTGTTCCAGCTCGCTTACACCGAGCTCTATTTCACCGACACCCTGTGGCCCGACTTCCGCGAGCGCGAGTTCCTGAGCGCGCTGGCCGCGTACCAGGCGCGCGAGCGCCGCTTCGGCAACGTCACTCCGGGCTAGCGGCGCGGCTGCCTTTCCGGGAAATCTTCTCGCGTGCTGACCACCAGGCTTCTGACCGCTGCGGTGGCGCTGCCGATCGTTCTGGCGATCGTGATCTTCGCGCCCGACGGCGCGTTCTCCGCGTTCATCGCCGTTCTCGGGCTTTGGGGACTCTACGAAATTTCCGCGATGACCCATTCGCGCGCTCCTGGATCGATCGCGATCCTCGCGCTTGGCGGCGCTGTGCCGCTATTCGTGAATCTCATCCGCGGCGACGACGGTCTGTGGATCATCCCGCTCGCCGTGATCGCCGCGATGCTCGCGCTGGTAGGCACGGTCGCGATGCGCGGATCCGCCGGAGCTCCCGACGGCGCGATTCTCACCGCGCTCGGCGCAATCTATGTCGGCGTGCTGTTTCCGTACTTCGCGATGCTCCGGAATCTGCGCGGTGGGATCCCAACGATCATCCTGATGCTGCTGCTCGTGGTCGCGAGCGACAGCGGCGCATATTTTGTCGGCTCGGCGATCGGGCGCACCAAGCTCGCGCCGCGCGTAAGTCCAAAGAAATCGCTCGAGGGCGCGATCGGCGGCCTCCTTGCCGCGGTGATCGCGGGCATAATCCTGCGCCGATGGTTCGCGCCGGACTGGAGCCTATCCGCGACCGCCGCGATCTCGGCGACGATCGCGATTCTCGCGCAGGCCGGCGATCTGGCGGGATCCGCGTTCAAGCGAACCGCCGGAGTCAAGGACTCCGGCTGGATCTTCCCCGGCCACGGCGGATTGATCGACCGCACCTGCAGCCTAGTCTTCGCGGCAGTCTTCACCTACTATTGTCTTAAGTGATGCGGTGCTGGGACCGCAGGCCGCCTGAGCCTGATCAATCCCGTACTGGAGTTCTATGCTGACTTCTATCGTTGCGGCCGTGGTTATCCTCGGCCTTCTGGTTGTGGTCCACGAGGCCGGACACTTTGCGATGGCGAAACAGCTCGGCGTGCGAGTGCTTCGTTTTTCAGTCGGATTCCCCCCTAAAATCTGGTCGGTCAGGCGCGGCGAAACTGAATATCAACTCGGTGCCGTTCCGTTCGGCGGATACGTGCGGATGCTCGGCGACGAAGTCGGCGAGGAACCCAAGTCCGAAGAGCTCGAAACATTTGTCACCGAAATCGGCCACGACCTGCTCGACGCCGCGCACGCCCATGGCACCGCGATTTCCGGGCCAAGCTTCGACGCGCAGGTACGTGATGTCGCCGATCGGATCATCGGCGAACGCGCACCTGTCGCCGTCGGAAACATCGCCACCGCGCCGCAAGCCCTGAGCGAATCGAACGCCGTCGCGATTTTGGGCCGTGAACTCAAACCTGAAGAGGCCGTGCTGGTAAATCGGCTGCAAATCAATCCGACGCTCGACTCCGCGCGTTCCTTTCTGCGCGACAATCCTCCCGGCGCCCTGATCACCGCATTCTGCGCCCGCGCGTTGCCTCATCAGCGGCTCTGGAAACGCTTCGCAATCGTGCTGGCGGGACCGGTCTCGAACATCATCTTCGCGGTGTTTCTGCTCTGGTTCGTCTTCATGTATGGCGTCCCGGTTCCGCAACCTGTCGTCGGCGTGGTCAAAAAGGATCTTCCCGCCGCAGCCGCCGGCCTTCGCTCCGGCGACCGGATCATCGCGGTCGATGGACATCCGACCGCCACCTTCATGGATTTCGCCAGCCTGGTCGAAGCCAGCAAGGGAACCCCGCTCAGGCTCGAAGTCGAACGTCAGGGCGGCAATGCGCCGACCCGCACCAGCATCACGATCACTCCCAGGCTCATAACGGAAAAAAATATCTTTGGCGCGCCCGCCCAGCAGTGGATTATCGGCGTGATGTCGCGCGGCGACGAGATCACCAAGCGTGAGAATCCCTACCGTGCCGCGATCGACGCGGTCATGACCACCGGCTCGATGACCAGCCAGTTGGTCACCGGGATCGGCAGTATCATTACCGGCTCGACTCCCGTGCGCGAGGCGCTGGGCGGACCGATCATGATCGCCCAACTCGCGGGACGCGAGGCCAGGGAGGGCTTCGCCAGCGTCGCGATGTTCACGGTGATGCTGAGTCTCGAGCTCGGTCTGATAAACCTGCTTCCGGTGCCGGTGCTCGACGGCGGCCATCTTTTGTTTTTCGTTTGCGAGGGAATTCGCGGTAAACCGTTGGCGGTGCGCCATCGCGAAATGGCTCTGCAGGTCGGACTGTTCCTGCTGGTGGTGCTGATGGCGTTTTTGATCTTCAATGACATCGCGCGTGTTGTTCAAGGCTGAAAATCTGCTCTCACGGGCCGCCGCGAGTCGCCCGGTCCTCGGCCTCGATACCGGTGCATCCCCCGCGAGCCTCGCGCTGGTCGTGAACGGGCGTATCGCGGGCGAGGTCTCGCGCACGTCCACCGCGCACGGAGCCGCGCTCGCCGCCGCGGTTGATGAGCTGCTGGCGGCCTCGGGAATCAAGCCGGCAGATCTGGGCGCGGTCGCAGTCGGTATCGGACCGGGCTCGTTTACCGGCCTCAGGATCGGCGTCAGTTACGCAAAAGGAATCGTGTTTGCCGCCCGGTGCGCTATCGCCGGCGTCCCGAGCCTCGACGCGATCGCGCTCGCGGCCCTCGAAGATCCCGGCGCTCGCCCCGGAATGACGGTGTGCCCGATTCTGGACGCTCGCAAGGGCGAGGTTTACACTGCCCTTTACCGAATCGTGGTTGATGGGTTAGAGAAGTTATCTCAGGATTTGGTGATGCCGCTCGCTCGCTTGATAACCAAACTTGCGCAACTTGATCAGGGCGCGATTTTAGCGGGCGACACCAAGGCAAACGACGCGGCTGCTCTTCTGCAAAGGAAGGGTGTCGAAGCGATGGTACCAGGCACTCGGATTCTCGAAACCCGCGGACGTTATATCGCCGCGCTGGGTGCGGCGCGCGTCGCGCGCGGTGACTCCGACCGTCTGGACACCTTCGAGCCGCTTTATGTCCGGCCGCCGCAGGCCGAGGCCGCACGCGCAGCCGATGCCTCGCAGGCCATAACGGAGGGCGTATGGAGCGCAGAGAGGAAGAACTCATTCGGCAACATCTGACGCACGACGATGAGCTGAAGTCGCTGTTCGAAGAACACGAATCGCTCAAACACAAACTCCAGGAATATCGCAGCAAACTTTACTTAAGCAACGCAGAGGAAATCGAAGAAAAGCGCATTCAGAAGCTCAAACTGGCTTCCAAAGACCGGATGATGGCGATCCTGGAACGCTATCAATCCGACGCCCGCTGAGCCGCAAGCTCAGCTGCGAAATCGTCCGAAGCCCAACTGTGCCACGATGCGCGCGAGCACGCCCATAGCATGCCCAGTCATACTATATCCGTCCTGGTTGAAAACGAGTTCGGCGTGCTCGCCCGCGTGGCGGGCCTGTTTTCCGGCCGCGGCTTCAACATCGAATCTCTGACCGTCGCCGCCGATCCGCTGGACCCAAGCGTCTCGCGGATCGTGCTGGTCGCCGAAGGCGACGACCAGGTCCTCGAACAGATCAACAAGCAGCTCAACAAGCTGGTCTCCGTGATCAAGGTCACCGACTTCAAGGGCGTCGATACCGTCGATCGCGAGATGGTCATCGTCAAGGTCGCCGTCGATGAACGTACGCGCTCCGAGCTCGACTCGATCGTGCAGGCGTTCCGCGCCCACGTGGTCGATATCGGGCCGCATTCGGTGGCGGTCGAGCTGACCGGAGACACCGACAAGGTGACCGCGTTTATCGCGCTGGTGCGCCCGCTCGGAATCAAGGAGATCGTGCGTTCGGGCAAAGTCGCGATGGCGCGTGCGGCGCAGCTCAGCGCCGACAATCACAAGCATCATCGGGCATAAATCTCGTGCTTAATATTCGCGCATAGCATTCAACTCTCGGGAGAAAATTCTGATGAAAGTCTTTTACGACCGCGACGCGGATCTTAACGCGCTGCGCGGCAAGAAAATCGCCGTGATCGGTTTCGGCAGCCAGGGCCATGCCCACGCGCTCAACCTGCGCGACAGCGGGATGGACGTGCGCGTCGGCCTTAGCGCCAACAGCGCCTCGCGCGACAAGGCAATCAAGCAAGGGCTGCCGGTCTTCGACGCCGCCGAAGCGACTCGCCAGGCCGATGTGATCATGATGCTGGTGCCCGACGAGATGGGCGGCGATATCTACGCAAAAGAAATCGCGCCCGGCCTCAAAAAGGGCAAGTACCTGGCCTTCGGCCACGGCTTCAATATCCATTTCAAATTCATCCAGCCTCCCCCCGACGTGAACGTCTTCATGATCGCGCCCAAAGGCCCCGGCCATCTGGTCCGCTCCGAGTACGTGAAAGGACGCGGCGTGCCGTGCCTGCTCGCGGTCCAGCAGGATCCTTCCGGCGACACCCGGCAGGTCGGCCTCGCGTGGGGCAGTGGAATCGGCGGCGGCCGCGCCGCGATTATCGAGACCACTTTCAAGGAGGAAACCGAAACCGATCTGTTCGGCGAGCAAGCGGTCTTGTGCGGCGGACTGACCGAGCTAATCCGCGCCGGATGGGAAACGCTGGTCGAAGCCGGCTACGCGCCCGAGATGGCGTACTTCGAATGCCTGCACGAGGTTAAGCTGATCGTGGATTTGATCTACGAGGGCGGAATCTCGAACATGCGCTACTCGATCAGCAACACCGCCGAGTACGGTGATATGTCGCGCGGCAAACGCGTGATCGGAGAAGAAGCCCGCGCCGCGATGAAAAAGCTGCTCGCCGATATCCAGTCGGGCAAGTTCGCCAACGAATGGATCGCCGAGTATCGCGCCGGCCTGCCGCATTTCAAACAGATGCGCAAAGAGGGCGAGATTCATCCGGTCGAAGACGTCGGAAGAAAGCTCCGCGCCTTCATGCCCTGGCTCGCAAGCGACCGCCTGGTGGACCGCGCAAAAAACTAGCGGCTATGCGAAACCGCAAGAGTTCGCTTCCGTCAGTAGAACCGGCGTCCCGCCGATCCTTCCCACGCGCGGCCGCACCGTGCGGGAATCCTGGATTTTCGCAGCGAGCGATGCGGTTTTCATACCCTCTCCCTCCGGGAGAGGGCGACGCGGCGCGATGCTTGCGCTTTTTTCGCAAGAATCGTGACGCGTGGGTGAGGGTGCTGCTCTGAGCTCGGCCTCGGCGGAGAAATCGTTGCATATAGGAAAGCGCAGAGCAGCACCCTCACCCGCCGCTTCGCGGCACCCTCTCCCGATGGGCGAGGGATCAGGGAATCCATGAGCAACTCCGATAGCTCGCGCCCCCATCCGGGCGCGATCGCCGCGCGCCTTGGCGCCGCGATCGGAATCGCCGCCGAAGGCGTCGCGATGTCGCTCGCCGTCGCGATTGTCGGGATTATCCTCGCGCTTTTCGGACTGCATCTCCTCGGCGCGATCGTGATCATAGCCGCGGTCGCGATCGCGATGTTCTTTCGCGACCCCGAACGCTTTCCCACGCGCACCGATAGCGTCGTCATCAGCGGCGCCGACGGCAAGGTCACCGACATCTCCGAGGCCGAGATTCCCGGCGCACCCGGCGTGCGCTTTTGCCGCATCGCTGTCTTCATGTCGCCGCTAAATGTCCACGTCAACCGCGCTCCCGTCGGCGGCGAGGTGCTGCGCGTCGAGCATACCGCCGGCGAATTTCGCGCCGCCTTTCGCGACGACGCGAGTGAGCGCAACGAACGCAATCTGATGGTCTTTGCCGACGCCGCCGGCCGCCGCTACGGCATGATGCAGGTGGCCGGATACCTTGCCAGACGCATCATTTGCACGCTTAGAATTCATGATAGAATTGAGCCGGGTCAGAGAATCGGCCTGATCATGTTCGGCAGCCGGGTCGATCATTTCTTCGCCCCCGAGTTCAAGGTAATGGTCGCGATTGGAGACCGGGTCCGCGCGGGCGAATCGATCCTGGCCGAACTCGAGCCGGAGAAGATCGGGCCGGACAAACCAGCGCCAGAGAAAACCGTACAATGAGCACCGACTCGCGCCGCACGCGGCCCACTCGCACCCGCGAGATTCGTAACGACGACGATCGCGAGCACGTCCGTATTATCCGCGGCCGCTTCCTCGAGCAGCGCAGAAAAGTCGCCGGCCCTCTGCGCCGCGGCGTCTTCCTGGTTCCCGCAACCATCACCTCCCTCGGCCTGCTCTCCGGTTTCTATTCCGCAGTCTCCTCGATCGACGGCCATTTCGAGCTCGCCGCCGTCATGATCCTGATCGCGTTTATCTGCGACGGCCTCGACGGCCGCGTCGCGCGCCTGTCGCGCACTTCGAGCCAGTTCGGCGTCGAGTACGACAGCCTCTCCGACGTCGTCGCCTTCGGGATGGCGCCGGCGATCCTCGCCTACACCTGGGCGCTCAGGCCAATCGGCACGCTCGGGATCGCGGTCAGCGGCCTGTTCGTCGTCTGCGCCGCGCTGCGCCTTGCGCGTTTCAACGTCCAGGTCGAAACGGTGGATAAGCGCCGCTTCGTCGGGCTGCCGGTGCCGGGCGCCGCGATCATGATCGCCGGTACCGCGCTTGCCTACAGCTACTTCGAATTCACTTCGCCGCGGATTCTGTGCCTCGCGATGGTTCCGCTGACCCTCGCGCTCGGGTGGCTGATGATCTCGCGCGTACCCTATCCGAGTTTCAAAGGAA
>JBARDN010000133.1:0-23311 GCA_049795175.1 Binataceae bacterium (SeqCode)
GGCCGCAGGACGCCCATCGAGGCCAGCCGCTCGAAAAAGCTGGGCGGAAAGCCCGCGCGATGGCGTCCGTAGTCGCCGGCGGTTTTGCCAAAATCGATTTGTTTTCCGAACTGGCGGACTTCCTCGGCATTTTTCAGCATCATGTTTAATGCTCCGATTATGAAGACTGTATATATGTTGCTATCACTGGATGCAACTTGAACGAATCGATCTACAGAACCAATCCAAAAGAGACCGCCCTTGACGCCGCGCGTGTCCGATGGCGTCATGGCCCGGTGGCGACTCGCACTTCTGACCGCGCCCAGATGCTGACCGCTGCCGAGGCGGCCGGCGCATTGGGCGTTAAGCTCGGGACCTTATATGCGTACGTGAGCCGCGGATGGCTTAAGAGCTATCGCCGGCGAATCGGACGCCAGGCGCTCTACCGGCGCTCCGATATCGAAGCGCTGCGCGGCGTGGTGACACCCGAACGCGGACGGCGCGGACGCTCGCTGCCCGACGCGTCGTCGTGGGTGACCGTCGCGCAGCCGAAAAATTCGGAATCGCCGGCTCCCGGCGTGATCGTCGCCGAGTCGGGGGTCAGCTCGATTGTCGATGGGCAACTCGCGTATCGCGGCTATCCGATCCAGGAGATCGTCGCGCACGCCTGTTACGAGGAAGTCTGCCTGCTGCTGTGGAATGGCGAACGGCCGTCGCCCGACGAGACTGCGGCGTTGCGTGCGGAAATAGCGGGAGCAGGGATGGCCGCCCAAGTCGCGGCGGCGATCGAGACCGTCGGCACTGAGGCGCCGCCGCTGTTGCGGATGGCAGCGATGCTCCCGGCGCTGGCGGCATGGGATCGCAGGCAAGCGCCACGCGCGCGAATCGATCGGGCAAAATTGATCGTGAGCCAACTGCCGCTCGCGCTCGGGACTCATCCTATTGCTGGATCAGCGAACGGCACCGGGATGGCGGCGCGGCTGCTGCTGGCGGTCGCCGGAAGTTCCGCGCCGGAGTTCGAGGTGGCGGCGCTCGACCGCGTGCTGGTCGCATGCGCCGAGCATGAGCTCAACGCCTCGACCTTTGCGGCGCGGGTGGTCGCGAGCACCGGAGCTGACCTGTTCGCGTCGGTGCTTGCGGCGCTGTGCTCGCTTTCGGGTCCGATTCACGGCGGAGCTTGCGATCGGATCGAAGAGATGTTCGCGCGGATTGGCGCGGGGATGAAGGTCGCCGATTGCCTCGACGCGATCGCGCGGGAGCATCGCCTGCCTCCCGGCTTCGGCCACGCGATCTATTCCGCCGGAGATCCTCGCGCTGCGCTGCTCAGAACGCATGCCGAGACTCTCGCGCGGCGCAAAGGGCGCAAGCTCTTCGAGACGGCGCTCAAGGTTGAGGAGGCGGTGTGGAAACGCGATCGCCTGCGTCCAAATCTCGATTTCTACCTGACCGTATCAACCCGAATGCTCGGGTTTCCGCGCGGCATCCCCGCCGCGATTTTCGGAATCGGCCGGGCAGCAGGATGGATCGCGCACGCGCTCGAGCAATACGCCGACAACCGCCTGATCCGCCCGCGCATGCGCTACCGCGGCGCCCCGCAACGCCACTGGGTTTGAGGCAGTGGGTCAGTTGGAGGATTGACGGCTCCAGACTGAGGTGTCGTTCCCCGCGCGCGCGTGGCTGCCGTGCGCGAGAAATCCCGAGCGAAGGGCACAGCATGGGGCGTGGACTCCGAGCATGGCCGCCTCGGGATTTCTAGCCCAGGGCTCGGAATGACGATCGGGGCTCGGCTGTACTTCGTGTCTTAGTGTCTTGGTGGCCGCTTGATTATTTTCTTTCCTGATTTGTCTTTGACGCCACGCCCGATGAAGTCGTATTGATTGGGCGAGGCACGCAATGCAAGCGATCGCGAAAACGCGCGCCGCGTTCGGCGCCGATATCGTCGAGCTGCCGAAACCGCATCCGGGCGAAAACCAGCTTCTGGTCCGAATCGCCGCGTGCGGAATCTGCGGCTCCGATCTGCATCTCTATGAATGGGAACTCGGCGCCGACCGGATGGTCGGGCGGATGCCGTTCGTCATGGGGCATGAGCCCGCGGGCGAAGTGGTCGAGGTCGGCCGCGGCGTGACCGGGTTCAAGCCGGGTGATCGCGTCGCGCTCGATCCGTTCGGGCACTGCGGCAAGTGCGGCCCGTGCCGGGCAGGGCGGTTCCATTTGTGCGCCGCGCCGACCACGCTGTCGGGCGCATTCGCCGATTATACGATCGCGCCGGTAGGCAACGCGCACCTGGTGCCGGCCTCGATGGACTTCGAGACCGCGGCGTTGCTCGAACCGTTCGGGACCGGACTGCACGCGGTCGAGTTGTCGTCGCTTCGGGCCGGCGACAGCGCGGTCGTCGAAGGACCGGGGCCGATCGGGCTGTCGGTTGCGCTCTCGGCGCGCGCGCTCGGCGTGAGCTCGATCGTGATCACCGGGCTTGCGGCCGACGCTGGCCGCCTGGAGCTCGCGCGCTCGATGGGCTTCGCGACGGTCTGTGCCAGCGATCGCGACTGGATCGAGCAGGCGCGTGCGAAGCTGCCGGAAGGCGGCGCCGACGCGCTATTTGATGCGTCGGGCGCAATAGATTCGCCGCGCGAGCTGCTGCGCCGCGGCGGCGAATTCGTCGAGGTCGGATGGCCTGCGCGTGATCTGACTTCCGCCGATCTGCGCGCGATGTTCTTTCACGGCATCACCTGGATCAACTCGCGTATCCGTACGCCCGAAACCTGGCGGCGCGCGATCGCGATGGTCTC
Source organism: Binataceae bacterium (SeqCode) (assembly GCA_049795175.1). GTDB lineage: Bacteria > Desulfobacterota > Binatia > Binatales > Binataceae > JBARDN01. The sequence goes on from JBARDN010000133.1 coordinate 2,769, forward strand.
CTCCGGGCAGATCGCGCTGCTGCCGATGGTGACGCATCGCTACGAACTCTCGCACGGAATCGAGGCCTTCGAGCTGCTGCGCGCGCGCCAGGGCGTGAAGGCATTAATCATCCCGCACGGGCAGTGAGCTCAAATCGCCGGCGGACGAAATCAGAATGGGAGCACTTTTATGAAAGACGGATTTAAGATCGTCGATGCCGATACGCATCTGATGGAACCCGACTTCGTATTCGAGAAGTACATCGACACCCGCTATAAATCCGAGGCGCCGAAGATGGGTATCGCGCCGCAGTCGGGCCGGCGCACGTTCCTGGTCGAAGGCGAGCCGTTCACGCGCGAGAAGGGCAAGTATCCGATGGCGGCGCCCGGCTTCCTCGAGGCGGTGCGCAAGGCGATGAAGCGCTTCGAACGCGCCGCGAAGACGGGGTTCAGCGCCGACAGCAGGATTATCGACATGGACGAGAACGGCGTCGATGTGCAGATCATTTATCCGACCGCCGCGGGCCAGATGCTCGGGCGCGAGTTCCACGATCCGAAACTGCTCGCGGCATGTTGCCGCGCCTACAACGATTGGAGCGCGGATTTTTGCTCGCGCGACGCCAAACGCCTGCGCTGGGCCGCGATCCTGCCGATGCAGGACGTCGAAGAATCGATCAAGGAGGCGCATCGCGCCGCAGGAAAGGGTGCGGTCAGTTTCTACGTCCGGCCAAATCCGGTTCGCGGCCGCACGCTGTTTCACGACGACTACCTGCCGCTGTGGGCCGAGGTCGAGAAGCTTGGCCTGCCGATTTCCACGCATGATTCCGCGTCCGCATCGGTCGAGTCGTTCGGCGATCGGATGGACACCCACGTGACCGGCCATATTCTGTCGCATCCGTTCGAGGCGATGGCCGTGATGGCGGGGCTTATCTGGTACGGCGTGATCGAGAAATTCCCGAAGTTGCGGGTGGTCCAGGTCGAAGCCGATGGCGGATGGGTTCCGTACTGGCTGCAGCGGATGGAGCAGCATTGGGGGTTCAGCGGCAACTCAGAGCACGAGTATCTGAAGCGGCGTCCGACGGAATATTTCAAATCGAATTTCTACGTCGCCTTTCGCGGTGACGAACCGACCATGAAGGCCGCGATCGACATCGTCGGCGACGACAATTTTCTATGGGACACCGACTATCCGCATCCCGACGGAACTTTTCCGTGGGGCCTTGGCGCAATCATGAAGCAACCAATCTCAGACGCCAGCCGCCGCAAAATCCTATGGGACAACGCCGCCCGCGCTTTCGCTTTGAATTGAGGCTTCTCATTCGTGGATTTTGAATTCTCTCCGGAGCAGGAAGCGTTTCGGCGCGAGGTGCGTGCGTGGCTTGCCGCGAATCTGCCTGAAGAGCTCAAGATCGATGACGCGCAGGATGAGCGGATCGCGCCCAATCGCGCGATCTTCGAGCGCCGCCGCGCGTGGCAGAACCAGCTCTACACCGCGGGCTACGCAGGCCTGGCGTGGCCGCGCGAGTATGGCGGACGCGCGGCGACCGTCATCGAGCAATTCATCTGGGACGACGAGTACGATCGCGCGCGCGGTCCCGTGATGCCGGGCTACTTCGGCCTCAATATGTGCGGTCCCACACTGATGAACTGGGGCACCGACGCGCAGAAAAATCGCTATTTAAAACGAATCCTCGCCGCCGACGATATTTGGTGCCAGGGCTATTCCGAGCCTGGCGCCGGCTCGGACCTGGCCAATCTCGCGACCCGCGCCGTCGATCAGGGCGACTATTTTCTCGTCACCGGGCAGAAAGTCTGGACCTCGGGCGCGCAATACGCGGACCGGATGTTCCTGCTCGCGCGCACCGACCCCGACGCTCCCAAGCACAAGGGCATCACCTACCTGCTGATGGACATGAAGAGCCCCGGCGTCGAGGTGCGCCCGCTGGTCACGATGAACGGGCACGCGCACTTCAACGAGGTCTTTTTCGAGAACGTCCACGTGCCGAAGGAAAACCTGGTCGGCAAAGTCAACGAAGGATGGAAAGTTGCGATGACCACGCTCAGCTACGAGCGCGGCTTCGCCGGCGGCGGAGGTCATCGCGCGCAGGTCGAGCGCCTGGCCGCGCTCGCCAAGACCGTACAGATCGACGGATGCCCGGCGTGGGAGCAAGCATGGGTGCGTCAGCGGCTGACGGAACTGCTGATCGATTGTGAGGCCGCGAAATACGCGCGTCTGCGCACGCTCACGCGGATGCTCAAGGGGCTGCCGCCGGGGCCGGAAGGCTCGATGCTCAAGTTATTCGGCTCCGAACTTGGCGTGCGGATCGCACGCTTCTCGACTGAGCTGCTCGGCGGCTACGGATTGCTCGGAGATCCGACAGACGTGGTGCCGGACGCGGCGCGATGGCAAAATCGCGTCCTCAGCTCGCGCCAGTACACGATCGCGGGCGGCACCAGCGAGATTCAGCGCAACATAATCGGCGAGCGAACTCTGGGACTGCCCAAAAGCTGAACTCGGCGAGACGTTCCCGATCGGGCTGAATCATTTGCCTTATCTATGGCTTCGATGCTTAGCTGGCAATGCAATCGCGCAGTCTCACACCTCCAATCCCCGATTACGAGGTTTTCAGTCCGGTGTGCCCATGAGAATGCTCGATTCCATCTTATGAACAAGATAACCAAGCCACGAAGGAACATACTCGGCGTGATGCCCAAGCTCGCTCTATTCTCGGTCTTAGTCGCGATATTCGCGATCTCCGCGTCCGCATCGGCGCAAACCGGTGACGGTACGGTCACCGTCGTAACCGGCGGCGTCGCGGTCGTCCATTCTGGAGTATCGAACCAGGCAGCCGTTGGAACCGCGGTCTACGATGGCGACGAAGTCGACACCGCTGCTGCCTCAAGTGCAACGGTAACCCTGGCCGATAAGAGCACGCTTGAGATCGGCGAGTTGTCCAAGGTCAAGCTCGATATCCCGCATCGCGGCGCAACCAACAGCACGGACCGGATCAGTCTGTTAGCCGGTGTTCTTCGATCATATGTAGTGCATGCCGCCAGCGCGGGCGCGCCCACCTACGAAGTTCATACTCCCAACGCCGTCGCAGCGGCGCGCGGCACCCGCTATGACGTGTCGTACCAGGACGGCGTCGATCGCAAACAGTTCGAGGGCTGCCATCGCTTTACCGATGTCGCCGTCTATAACGGCGTAGTAGATGTCGCGAACGTTTCCGCGCCCGCGAATACCGTCCAACTGCACCCGGGCTACAAGTCGATCGTGCCGTGCGCGCTGCTGCCGACCGCAGCCGCCGCGATCGCCGCCGCCGGTGCGGGCGGAATGGGATTCGGTACCGGAGCGGGTGCGGCGGCCGGAACCGCTGCGGTCGGTGGCGGGGTGGTCGGAGGAGTTGCCGCCAGCGGTGGATTCAGCAGTTCGACTAACGCCAGTCCCTCGCGCTGACGCCGCGCCCGGCGAGGTCATCCGCGCGAAGCTGTCCCTGCGTGAGTTGACGATCCGGATTCTTCTGTGCGAAGAGGAGGTCATGTCCTCTGACGCTTCAGAAAATTCGATAAATCGTGCCGAAATCGAATCGACGCGCGAACGCTTCGCAATCGACGGCGTCGTATGCCTGCGCAAGGTTCTCGATACCGCTGCGCTCGACAGCGCACGCGCAGCTTTCGATTGGAGCCTTGCCAATCCCGGCCGCGCCGCAAATCAATTTCAGGGTACCGCCGACGCACCCGATCGCTTCTATCAGGATCTGCTGAATCCAGACGCGCTGACCGGCTACCGCGAGATGCTATTGCAATCGCCGGTCGCTGATCTTGTCGCCAACCTGTGGGACGCTCGCGACATCTGGTTCCTCTACGAACAGGTGTTTCTGAAAGAGGGCGGCGAGAGTCGGCGCACGCCGTGGCATCAGGATTCGTCGTACCTGCCGATCGAAGGCAGCCAAATCGCCGTGATGTGGATCTCGTTCGACCCGGTTGCGCGCGAAGACGCGCTCGAGTTTGTCCGCGGCTCGCATCGCGGCGTGCTGTACGACGGTTCCAGGTTCGATCCCGCCGATGATACCGCGCCGCTCTACGGCGGCGAGGTGATGCCCCGGCTGCCGAATATCGAGGGCGAGCGTTCGCGCTGGGATATCGTCTCGTGGGACGTCGAGCCGGGCGACGTGATTGTGTTTCACCCCGCGATGCTTCACGGCGGAGCGCCGACGCATCGCGGAAACCGCCGCCGCACTTTGTCGCTGCGCTTTTTCGGCGACGACGCGAGATTCGTGACGCGCCCGGGTATGGTGGTCGGGCGCAACGACGAAGGCGAGCCGCGCTCAATCTTCGAGGACATGACGCGCAAGTTATCGCCGGGCGACCCATTCCGGCATCCCGCCTTCCTGAAGCTTCGCCCGCGCGAAAGTCGTCGCGTGTGAACTATCCCGCGAGTTTCTGTTTCAGGATTTCGTTGATGATCTTGGGGTTGGCCTTGCCACCCATCGCTTTCATTACCTGGCCGACGAAAAATCCGAAGAGCTTGTCGCGTCCGCCGCGATACTCGGCGAGCTTGGCCGGCTCGGCGGCGATCACTGCGTCGCACGCCGCCGCGATCGCGCCGGTGTCGGAAACCTGCGCCAGTCCGAGCTCGGCGATCGTCGCGCCGGCACTCTTGCCCGATTTCACCATCGCGGTGAACGCAGTCTTCGCGGCGTTCAGGCTGATCTTCTGCTCTTCAACCATTCGCAACAGCGCGCCGACTTCCGCCGCGGCAGGAACCGATTCCGCCAGCGGTTTGCCGGTGTCGTTGGCGACGCGCAGCACTTCGGTCATCACCCAGTTGGCGGCGCTCTTTGAATTTTTCAGACCCGGAGTGGTCGCTTCGAAATAATCCGCGGTCTCGCGCTCGGCGGTCAGCACGCCCGCTTCGTACGTGCCAAGGCCGAAGTCGCGGATGTAGCGCGCGCGGCGATCCGCGGGAAGCTCCGGCATCGCGCGGCGAATCTCCTCGACCATCGCGGGCGCGACGATTAGCGGCGGCAGGTCGGGCTCGGGGAAGTAGCGATAGTCGTTGGCGAACTCTTTCGAGCGCATCGGGCGCGTCTGTTCGCGCACGGGATCCCACAGATGCGTCTCCTGCGCCACTCTGCCGCCCGACTCGATCAACTCGATCTGGCGATTGACCTCGAAGTCGATCGCCTTTTCGACGAAGCGGAACGAGTTCAGGTTTTTGATTTCGGTCTTGACGCCAAGCTCCGCGGCGCCGCGCTTGCGCACCGAGACGTTGACGTCGCAGCGGAAGCTGCCTTCCTCCATGCGCCCGTCGGATGCCTCGATATAACGCAGAATACTGCGCAGCTCGTGCAGATAGGCGCTCGCGTCGTCGGCGGAACGCAGGTCGGGTTCGCTTACGATCTCGATCAGCGGTACGCACGAGCGGTTGAAATCGATCAGGCTCGCATTGGCCTCGTGGATATTTTTGCCCGCATCTTCTTCGATATGAATCCGCACCAGTCGAATTTTTTTTACCGCGCCGTCGCCGGCCGGAATTTCGATATATCCGCCTTTGCACACCGGCGTTTCGTACTGCGAGATTTGATAGTTCTTCGGCAGATCGGGATAGAAGTAACTCTTGCGATCGAAGATCGATCGCGGCGCTATCTCGCAGTGCGCGGCAAGTCCGGTGCGCACCGCAAGCTCGACCACGCGCCGGTTAAGCACCGGCAATACACCCGGCATCCCCATGCACACCGGGCAGACGTTTTCGTTGGGCGCGCGGCCGAACTCCGTCGAGCATCCGCAGAACAGCTTCGACTTGGTCATCAGTTGGGTGTGGACTTCGAGCCCGATCACCGCTTCATAGGTTTCGTTGTTCATCGTCGTCTTCTCACAGCGCGGGCCGTTTGAGCGTCACCGCGCCCGAGCGCTCGTAAGCGTCTCCCGTGCGCAAGATAGCTTCTTCGGCAAACGGCGCGCCGATTATCTGCATCCCGATCGGCAGATTGTTCGCGTCGTAGCCGCATGGCAGCGCGAGGCCCGGCAGCCCGGCCAGGTTGACCGAAATCGTGAAGATGTCAGACAGATACATCGTCAGCGGATCGTTCATTTTCTCGCCGAGCTTGAACGCGGTGCCCGGCGCGACCGGCGTCACGATCACGTCGCAAGTCTCGAAGGCGCGCTCGAAATCGCGGCGGATCAGCGTGCGCACTTTCATTGCCTTCAAGTAGTACGCGTCGTAATAGCCGGTCGAAAGCGCAAACGTTCCCAGCATGATGCGGCGTTTCACCTCGGCGCCGAAGCCTTGAGCGCGCGTCGTTTCATACAGCGCGATCGTGTCCTCCGCGGCGGCGCGCACGCCGTAGCGGATTCCGTCATAGCGCGCCAGGTTCGCGCTCGCCTCTGCAGTCGCGACCAGGTAGTAGCATGCAATTGCGTACGACGTGTGAGGCAGCGAGATATCGATCAGCTTCGCGCCCATCGTTTCGTACTGCTTGAGCGCGGCGCGCACCGCACGCTCGACCGCGGGATCCATCCCCGAGACAAAATATTCCTTCGGCACGCCGATTCTGAGCCCTCTCACATCGCCGGTGAGTGCGCGCTCGTAGTCGGGGACCGGGCGCGTCGAGCAGGTTGAGTCGCGCGGATCGTGGCCCGCAAGCGAGCGCAGCATGATCGCCGCGTCGCGCACGCTCTTTGCAAATGGTCCAACCTGGTCCAGCGACGACGCAAAGGCGATCACGCCGTAGCGGCTGACGCGGGAATAGGTCGGCTTGATTCCGACCACTCCGCAAAACGACGCGGGCTCGCGAATCGAGCCTCCGGTGTCGGTGCCGAGTGCACCCAGGCATTCGTCCGCCGCGACCGCCGCGGCAGAGCCGCCCGAGGACCCGCCGGACACGCGCGAGAGATCATGCGGGTTCATCGTGGGTCCGAACGCGGAATTTTCGGTGGACGAACCCATCGCGAATTCGTCCATATTAGTCTTGCCGACGAACACCGCGCCTTCGGCGCGCAGCTTCGCAATTACGGTCGCGTCGAAAGGCGGAATAAAATTGCTCAGGATTCTCGACGCACACGTCGTCGCAACGCCCTTGGTCGCGTAGATATCCTTGATCCCGAGCGGAATTCCGCACAGCGCCGGAGCGTCGCCAGCCGGCAGGCGGCGATCAGCCTCGGCGGCCTGCGCCAGAGCCGCTTTTTCGATCACGGTGATAAACGCATGGAGCCGAGGCTCCACTGCTGCGATCCGATCGAGGCACGCACGGGTCAGTTCGGTGGATGAGATTTCGCGTTTACGCAGCCGGGCGGCGGCGTCGGCGATAGTCAGTCGGTTCAGTTCAGAAGATGCCATCGTGTCAGTGCGAGTTCCGTTTGCAGCCTCAGCCGCGAGAGTCAGTTCGGGGTTGGCGTAATCTATTCGATAATTTTGGGAACTTTGAAGTATCCGCGTTCGCGCGCCGGCGCATTGGCGAGCATCGCCTCCGCGTTGGGCGAATTGGTGACTTCATCCGCGCGCAGCGGCGTTCCTGATTCACCCACCTGGATGGTTGGAAGGACGCTGCTGACGTCCAGTTCGCCGAGCTTGCCCACGTACGCGAGAATCTGGTCCATGTCAGCGCGCAGATGCTCTTCTTCGCTGGGACTCAGCTCGATCCGCGCAAGCCGTGCGACGTGCCGCACCTGCTCGAGGGTAATTTTGTTTTCCGCCATCGTGCCGGATCGTAACATCCCCGTGCCCGCGTGTCAGTCGCGTGTGTCGGGCGCGTTCCGACGAGCACTTGCCCCAACTGTGCATGCGCTCTAGCCTTGGTGGCAGGTTCCCATTGGAGAAAGTCTCTCGCTGGCTCGATGAGCCAGAGTATAATCAGGATTGAGAGGACTGCCGTTATTGTATGGTAAGGAGCGTAACTTCAGCGGGCGAAGTCTGGGCGCGGCTAGACGCGCTCTTGAGCCGTTTCGCGACTCGGGGCAGTGTGCTCCCAGGGGCGGCGAGATTTAGGTTCGGACGCGAAGGCGAAAAGATGGCCGAGCGTCATCTGCGCAAACTCGGGTACCGTATTGTCGAGCGGAACTATCGCGCCGCGGGCGCTGAAATCGATATCATCGCGATGGACGGAGAGACGATTGTCTTCGTCGAGGTGAAGCGGCGTAACGGTACTGCCGCCGGTACCCCCGAAGAGGCGGTGAATGCAGCCAAGCAGAAGCAAATCCGCCGCGCCGCTGAAGCGTTTGTTGCGCATTACCATGCAACCGAGCGGGACGCACGCTTCGACGTAGTGGCGATTGTGCAGAATGGTTCCCGGCGTCGCATCCAACATCTAAAGGACGCATTTTGATTAAAGGACGCCTTTTGAATGCTCGATATCAAAATGATCCGCGAAAAATCCGACTTGGTCAAAGCGGAGCTGGCCAAGGTCGGCTTCGAGGGAGCTGAGCTTGATCGAGTGCTCGAAACGGACGCGCGCCGCCGCAAGCTCCAGTTCGAGCTTGACGAATCGCGTGCGCTCCGCGCTCGCGAATCCAAAGAGCTAGGCAAAGCGTCGTCCGAGGTGCGCGAGCGAAAGCGCGCCGAGATGCGCGCGCTCGGTGACCGAATCACGGCCGGCGAACGCGAGCTCTCCGAGCTCGAGAGCGCATGCGAGAACCTTCTGCTGACGCTGCCGAATCTGCCGCGGCCGCATGTGCCGATCGGCAAGAGCGACGCAGATAACAAGATCGTCCGTACGATCGGCACGCCGCAGGAGTTCACCTCGTTCAAGCCGCTGCCGCATTGGGAACTGGGCGAGCGCCTGGGGATTATCGACTTCGATCGCGGGGTGAAGATATCCGGCACGCGGTTTCATTTCCTGCTCGGCGCGGGCGCCCGGCTGGAGCGGGCGATGATCGCCTGGATGCTCGACGTCAAGACGCAAGAGCAGGGCTACCTCGAGGTCGCTCCGCCGCTGATGGTCAACACCGCGACGGTCACGGGCAGCGCGCATCTGCCTAAATTCGCCGACACGATGTATCGCGACTTCGAGGAAGATTTTTATTTCATTCCCACCGCCGAAGTGCCGCTCACCAATATGTATGCGCGCGAGATTCTTGAACCCGGCCGGTTGCCGATCTACCTGGCCGCGTACACTCCCTGCTTTCGGCGCGAGAAGATGTCGGCCGGACGCGACGTGCGCGGAATCAAGCGCGGGCATCAGTTCGACAAAGTCGAGATGGTCAAGCTGGTGCATCCTGAGAAGTCGGACGAGGAGCTCGAGAAGCTGGTAGAAGACGCGTGCGAGATCTGCCGGCGCCTCGAGATTCCTTATCGCGTGATCCAGATGTGCACCGGCGACCTGGGCTTCGCCGCGGCGTCGAAGTACGACGTCGAGATGTGGGCTCCGGGATGCGCCGAGTGGCTCGAAGTCAGCTCGTGCTCGAACTGCTGGGACTTCCAGGCGCGCCGCGCGCAAATCAGGTTCCGCGCGGAAAAAGGCGGCAAACCTGAATTCGTGCACACGCTGAACGGCTCGGGCCTTGGGATGCCGCGCACGCTAATCTCCGTGATGGAGACCTATCAGAACGAGGACGGTAGCATCACGATTCCGCCGGTGTTGCGTTCCTACATGGGCGGGCTGGATAGAATCACCAAAGCGTGAACGTTGCCTGATTCCTCCCCCGTGTCAATCAGACAACGGCGGAGGAATTAGACACGATTCATTGAGGCTTCGCGGCGTGGTAATTAAACCGTAACAATCCGCCTATAGAATCCCGAGCGATGGGAGCGGGTAGGTCGGCGGTGGCGGCGGAATAATATGCCCGACAAATTGTTGGTGCGTCACTTGAGTGCGTTTTTTCACTCAGTGCGCGCGCTCAAAGACATCAGCCTGTCGTTCTCCGAAGGCAACGTCACCGCGATCATCGGTCCGTCGGGATGCGGCAAATCGACGCTTGTGCGATGCCTCAACCGGATGCACGAGGTCGTCGCCGGCGCGCGCGCCGAAGGCGAAGTTCTGCTCGACGGCGAAAATATCTACGCCCCCGAAGTTGATCCGGTCCAGATCCGGCGGCGAATCGGGATGGTGTTCCAGAAACCGACGCCGTTTCCCTCGATGTCGATCGAAGATAACGTCGCCTCCGGGCTGAGTCTCAACGGGCTTAAGCTCTCGCGCGCCGAACGCGATCGGATTGTCGAGAAAAGCCTGCGCCAGTCCGCGCTGTGGGAAGAAGTCAAGGACCGCCTGCGCCGCCCGGGCGCGAGCCTGTCGGGTGGACAGCAGCAACGCCTGTGCGTGGCCCGCGCGCTCGCGGTCGAACCCGAAGTGCTGCTGATGGACGAGCCGTGCTCGGCGCTCGATCCGATCTCGACCGCGCGGATCGAGGAGCTATTGCTCGAACTCAAGTCCGGCTACACAATCGTGATCGTGACGCACAACATGCAGCAGGCCGCCCGCACCGCCGACTTTACCGCCTTCATGTATCAGGGCGATCTGATCGAGTTCGGCGATACCAACCAGATTTTTACCAATCCTGCACGGCGCGAAACTGAAGACTACATCACGGGCCGATTCGGCTAGAGCGTCCGGAGGCGAAAATGGATACCCCGCAGCCGCAGCATACTAATCGCCAGTACGAAGAGGATCTGCGCGGCTTGCGCGCCGGTCTGCTCAAAATGGGGGGCTTGGTCGAGCGCCAAATCGCCGAGGCGATGGAGTCGCTGGTTGAACGCGACAGCGACCACGCGCGCGCCGTCATCCAGAACGATCACGAAGTCAACATCATGGACGTCGCCAACGACGAACAGTCGATCCGCCTGCTCGCGCTGCATCAACCCACTGCCAGCGACCTGCGTTTCATCACCACCGGACTCAAGATTACCACCGATCTCGAACGAATCGGCGACAACGCGGTGAACATCTGCGAGCGCGCGCTCGAGCTCAACGAGGTTCCCCAGCTCAAGCCCTACGTCGATCTGCCGCGGATGGCGGAAATCGCGCAGTCGATGGTCAAGGACTCGATCGACGCTTTCATGCGCAACGATATTGATCTGGCGCAGGGCGTGATCGAGCGCGACGACGAGGTCGATCTGCTCAACTACCAGATCTACCGCGAGCTCTTGAGCTACATGGCCGAGGATCCGCATACCATCGGACCGGCCACGCGGCTTTTGTTTATCTCCAAATATCTCGAACGGATCGCCGACCACGCGACCAATATCGCGGAGATGGTAATGTTCATGGTTAACGGAAAAGTCGTGCGCCACATGGACAAGAAACAGAAATGAGCCAGTCAGCAATCGCCGAGGAACGCCGCGGCGCGCGCGCGCGCGTGCTGATTGTCGAGGACGAGGCCGATATCCGCGAGCTGGTCCGCTACAACCTTGAGCGCGAGGGCATGAGCGTCGAGGAAGCCGGCGACGGTCCGCAGGCGATCGAAAAGATCCGCCGCCGCGCGCCCGATTTGATCGTGCTCGACCTGATGCTGCCGGGGATGCCGGGGCTCGAGATTTGCCGGCAGATGCGCCAGAACCGCGAGACCGCGCATCTGCCGATCCTCATCCTCACCGCCAAGGGCACCGAGGTGGACAAGGTGCTCGGGCTCGAGATGGGCGCCGACGATTACGTGGTCAAGCCGTTCAGCCCGCGCGAGGTGGTCGCGCGGATCAAGGCACTGCTGCGCCGCGCGGGCGGGCACAGCGCACCCGACGATGCGGGGGTGTATGAGCGCGGCCGCCTCAAGATCGATTTCGGCACCTACCAGGTTTATGTCGAAGGTGCGCGCCACGAGCTGGCGCTGCGCGAGTTCGAGCTGCTTAAATTTTTCGTGCAGCATCCGCTGCGGGTCTACGAGCGCGAGCAACTGCTCGATATGGTCTGGGGACGCGACACGTTCGTCGAGCCGCGCACGGTTGACGTTCATGTCCGCCGGCTGCGCCAGCATATCGAGCGCGACGACGCTAACCCGGAACTGATCCTGACGGTGCGCAGTGTCGGTTACCGCTTCGACCCCGAGGCGCTTGACTAGTTCCGCGAAGCTTAAGATTTTCGCCGCGGTTATCGCGGGCCTCCTGCCTGCGACCGTGCTGCTTGCAGCCTTGGCCGCGTGGGGCGACGTGTCGGTGTGGCTCGCGCTCGCCGCAGTCGTGCTTGGACTTGGCGCCGGATTCCTGCTCGCCTCGACAATCGGCGGGGCATTCGAGAATCACGCCGAACGGGTCGAGGCTATCGCCGCCGCGCTCGAGGCGCGCACGCCGCCGCCCCATCTGCTCCAGCGCCACAGCGGCGCGATGGGCCATGCCGAGCATCGCCTGCTCGACGCCACCGACGCGATCGTCGATGAGGTCGATTCGCTGGCCGAGCAGCGCGACGAGTTCGAGGCGATCCTGCGCAGCATGACCGAGGCGGTCGTGGTTGCGGGACAGCGCGGGGAAGTGGTGCTGGTCAACGGCGCGGCGCGCCGGATGTTCGCGCTGGAAACCGAGATCAACTACCGCGGGCGCGATTTCGTTGAGTTGTGCCGCGATCCGCGGCTGCAGGAATTCGTCGCGCGCGCGACCCGCTCAGACAGCGCCGAATATGGCTCGGCCGAGTTCCTGATCCAGAACCCAGCCGTGCGCCACCTGAGCGCAAGTGCGGCGCCAGTGCGGACCTCGCAGGGCGCGGCGCGCGTGTTCGTCTTCCACGACATCACGCAACTCAAATCCTATGAAACCGTGCGCCAGGATTTCATCTCGAATCTGACTCATGAGTTGCGCACGCCGCTCTCTGCACTCTACGGATATGCGGAAACTCTGGTGCAGGGCGTCGAGGACAAGGAGACGCAGGTTCGCTTCCTCGGCATCATCGACCGCCAAGCGCGCCGCCTTGCCCGCCTGCTCGACGATTTGATTTCACTCTCAGACCTGGAACGCGGTGTCTCGCCGCTCAACCTCGAACAGCTGGAACCGCAGGCCACGATCGCAGAGGCCGTCGAGCTGATGCGTGAGTCGGCGCGGCGCGAGGGCGTGTCCCTCGAGATCGATTGCCCGGCGGGGCTGCCGAAGATCGAGGGCGATCGCGATCGGCTGCATCAGGTGATGGTCAATCTACTCGACAACGCGATCAAGTACACTCCGCGCGGCGGGCACGTGACCGTCTCTGCTCATCCCGCGAGCCTCAATGGACCGGAGCTGGAGCCGAGCGCCGTGGCGCTCGCGATCGTCGACACGGGCGAGGGTATACCGGAGCGCGACGTGCCGCGCCTGACCGAGCGCTTCTACCGAGTGGATCGCGCGCGCTCGCGAGAGCTCGGCGGCACGGGCCTCGGCCTCGCGATCGTAAAGCACATCGTACAACTGCACCGCGGCGCGCTCAAAATCGAAAGCAAGCTCGGCGTCGGCACCTCAGTAACGGTAACGATCCCCGAAGCGCGGAACTGATCGGGTGCGCGTCGATTTCTGATGGAAAGAGGATGGTGCGCCCGGAGGGATTTGAACCCCCGACCCATAGATCCGTAGTCTATTGCTCTAATCCGCTGAGCTACGGGCGCGCCGTGACCTATGAAATTTTCATATCGCGCGCCCGCGGGCAAGACGCGCCCGCGGTATGACGCGTAATCCCGCGACAGGCTGCCGACGCGCGTGGGCATTGGGTGGATTGAAGCGTGGGTAGATTCGCGGGAGGAGGGTGTATGGCAGTCGCACTGATCACAGGATGCAGTTCTGGAATCGGCATGCATAGCGCGCTCGAGTTCGCCCGCCGGGGACATCGCGTGTACGCCTCGATACGCACGCTCGACAACGGCGGCTACCTGCGGACCGCGGCGCAAGCAGAGAGGCTCGCGGTCGAGATTATTCAGCTCGACGTGACCGACGAGGCTTCGGTCAGGCAGGCCGTTGCGCAGGTCCTCGAGCGCGAGGGGCGGGTCGATATAGTCGTCAACAACGCTGGCTTCGGCGCCAGTGGGCCGGTTGAGGATTATCAGGACGACGAGCTCCGGCATGTCTTCGAGACGAATTTTTTCGGTGCGGTGCGAGTGACGCGCGCGGTGCTTCCCGCGATGCGCGCACAGCGCTCGGGGACGATCGTTATGGTGAGCTCGATCTCGGGGCTGCGCACGTTTCCGTTCATGGCGGTTTACTCGGCGAGCAAGTTCGCGCTCGAGGCGATCAGCAATGGGCTTCGCTACGAGCTGCGGCCGTTCGGGATCCGTGTCGTGCTGGTTGAGCCGGGAAATTTCAAGACGCGAGCCGGCGCGAACATGTATTTTCCCAGGCGCATGCGCCAGGAGATCAAGGGAACGATCGATCCCCTCTATGCGAGGATTATAGAGCATCGGATAAAGGCGGCCGGTGATTTGGCGCTTGGCGACGCGAACGAGGTTGCGCGTGTGATCGCCGATGCGGCGTCTGCGGCGAATCCGCAAGCGCGGTACTTGATCGGTGGCGACGCGCGCGAACTGGCCGGGCTCAGCGCCGAAGATTTTGAGCGGATGATCGAGGAGTCGATGAAGCTACCCGCGTGACGGAAGCCTTTATGCAATCGACTCGAATGCTGAAGTGCCGCACCAGCATCCCTTCTCTGTGTCTTTCGTCTCTTCGCGGCCGATTGGGCGCTTCTTGCGCGTCGCGCCGGCCGTCCGCCACGGCGGGGCAAGTTGCTCCGCGACGCGGAAAATGTAACAAAGGATGGTTCAGGCGGGGTCGTAGTTCAGCCCGGTTAGAACGCCGGCCTGTCACGTCGGAAGTCGTGGGTTCAAATCCCATCGGCCCCGCCAAATTTTATTGCATGTCCGCGCGCGCGGCGTTCGGACGATGCGGGTGGAAGAACTTGAAACTGACTGAACAGACCAAGAGCGTGTCGCGCGAGAACGCGCTGCGGGATCGCCGCTGGCTCATCATCGACGCGTCGGATCGGGTGCTCGGACGAGTCGCGACTCGCGCCGCAAGCCTTCTGCGCGGGAAGCATCGCCCGGATTTTACGCCCAACGAAGACGCGGGCGATTTCGTGGTGGTGATCAACGCCGCGAAAGTGAGGCTCACCGGATCGAAAGAGACCGACAAGGTGTTCTACCGGCACACCGGATGGCCGGGCGGAATCCGTTCGACTACCCCGGCCAAGGTTCGCGAGACCCGGCCCGAGCGGCTGATCGAAGGCGCCGTGCGCGGGATGCTGCCGAAGAACCGGCTCGGGCGCCGGCTTTTCACCAAGCTCAAGGTCTACAGCGGCGCGGAGCATCCGCATGCCGCGCAGAAGCCCGAGACCGTCACCGTCTGAAGCGAGGCGCGCATCGTCACATGCCAGAAAAGAAAAATATAATTTGGACGACCGGGCGCCGCAAAACCGCGATCGCGCGAGTGCGGATGCTTGCGGGCTCCGGCAATTTCACGATCAATGATCGCACGCTCGACGATTATTTTCCTCGCGACACTTCGCGGATGCGGATTATCGAGCCGTTCGAGCTGACCGAGACCAAAGGCCAGTTCGACGTTATCGTCAGCGTCGAGGGCGGCGGGATTTCGGCTCAGGCCGACGCGGTCCGCCACGGCATCTCGCGGGCGCTGGTGAAATCTTCCGAGACGCTCAGGCCAGCGCTGCGCAAGGCTGGGATGCTGACGCGCGACCCCCGCGAGGTCGAGCGCAAGAAGTACGGGCATCACAAAGCGCGCAAGCGTCCTCAGTACTCCAAGCGTTAGGCGAAGCGGTAAAACACGAGGCCATAACTCCCGGTGGCCCGATGTGGACGGGCGAAGGTGGATGTGTGCGAAGATCCGTTTGCGGACGGGTACGTGGATGTACGTATCGCACGGTCCTTTGTTTCGATATTTCGATGTTCCGATTTGACAGTGCATTGCTGGGCGAATAGAAGAATGCGGTGAGCGACAAGGAAAACCACGCTATGCGCTCCTTAGCAGATCACCCGATCCGCCAAATTAACCTCATACTTGCGCTCGGTTTCGTCTTTGCTTTGATGCTCTCGCCGCGCCCGGCGTTTGCGCAGGCGGCGGTGGCGGGAACGATCGCATCCTCCTCCGGCCCGGTCACGATCCAGCGTGGCGCCGCGACGATTGGGGCGGCAGCGGGGGTTCCGGTCGATGTTGGCGACCGACTGCTTACGGGAGTTGGCGGCCATGTGATCGTGCGGCTCAACGATCAGAGCACACTCGAGCTTGGCGATTCGAGCAATATAGTCCTCGATCAGCAGACGGCGTCGCCGGTGGCTACGCGAGTGAGTTTGTTCGGCGGCGAATTGCGTTCGTTTGTGAATCACACGATCGGCGCTGCCGCACCGAATTTTGAAGTGCATACGCCCAACGCGGTCGCGGCCGCGCGCGGCACTCGCTTCGACACGATTTTTTCGTCCGGAGCGGCGCGCCCGACCTTCGGCGATTGCCATAACTTTACCGATGTCGCGGTTCAGGATGGGGTGGTAAATCTCGCCACCGGAAATAATCCTGGCGGCGGGATCAATATAGGGGCCGGATACGAAGCGACCGTGCCGTGCTTTCTGGCGCCGACCGGCTCGGGTCCGCTGGGGATGACGGGAGCGTCGTCGTTCGGAGCGGCTGGGGGAGCCAGTTCAGTCGGCGTGATTACACCGGTGGCTCCGGTGCCGCCACCGGCCTGTCCGACGTGCGTCAACATGAATACCTCGCCGCCTCCTCCGCCTCCGCCACCCCCGCCGCGCGGATGATCGCTTATTGCAGCATCAGAGGAGGAATCGAGTGGCGCGCAAACTGTCCAGCCGACTTGTGAGCTACGTGGTTGCGGCCGTCGTAATGATCGGCGCGATGATGGTTGCAGTCCGCCCGGCTGCCGCCGAAGATTTCTTCGATAGCACCTATCCTAATTTCTTTACGATCCAGGATCCCGGCCGGCTCGACGTGATCGGTTTCGGCGGCGGTTATGCCAGCGACAAGTACGCCACTATCCAGGAAGGCTTTCAGCTCGAACAGAGCATCACTCCGTACGTCGGCGCGGTCGCGCGGCTTACCGGTTACCAGCTTTTCGAGGGCGAAGGCTTCGACAATCCGCTTAATCCGGGGACGGGGCATAAGGCGCGGCTCAACTTCGGACGCGCGCAGGGAGGAGTGGACGTCACGGTCTATCCCGGTACGCACATCTATATATTGGGCGGCAAGGACTTCGGTGATAGTACCGCGACGGATATCGAGGGTGACGTCTCGAGTTGGCTGTTTCTGCATTCAGAGCATCCAATCAATCTCTCGACCTCGACGATGTACAACTACGAGAATGACGTGACCAGCATGTCGGTTGACTTGCAGGCGATCGTCGCATCGACCGAGCACTGGATTTTCATGGCCGGTGGCGGCGGGGCGGTTTACCTGGGCGGTTTTCTGGCTGGCGCGGAAGGCGAGGGCGGACCCGACTTGGGCGTCTACTACCGGCCCTGGCAGGTAGGATTCAGCGCGCAGGCGGGTTACGGCTCGGCGCATCAGTACGGGCAGATCAGCTTCTACAAGCAGCTCAGCATTATCGAATAGGCGGCAAAATCACCGGTGCACGGGATTAGCCGCGCCGACGGGCGCGCGCTATTCTCGGTCGGGAAGAGCCGCATCTGATGCCGCCGCAATCGAGAAAGTCCCGCTTTCATCAGCCATTTTCATGGCGCACATTTTTCGTCGGAATCGCGGTGACGGCGCTGATATTCGCGCTGCTGCTCATGTATCCGGGCGCGCTCACGTTCGCAGAACTGAAGATCACCGACCTGCGGATGAACGCGCGCGCGCCGCATCCGCCGACCAACCAGGTCATCGTGGTGGGAATCGATCAGAAAAGCATCGCAGTGCTGGGGCATTGGCCGTGGTCGCGCGATGTGATGGCGCAGTTTCAGGACGCGCTCGCGTCGTACAAGCCGAAAGTCATTGGCTACGATCTGCTGTTCTCGGAAGCCGACTCGGACGTCGCGGCGCGGCGCGAGATATCGTCGCGGCTCACCGCGCTAGGCCTCAGCAGCCCGCAAATCCAGGAGGCGCTGGGCCACGATCACGACCAGCGATTCGCGGACTCGATCAAGGCGCAGGGAAATACGTTTCTCGGTTACGCGTTCCAGAGTCACGAGATTGGCCGTGCCGCCACCGGAGCCGAAGCCGGCTACCTGCGCAATATGCTGGTTCCGCCGCCTCTGGCGTACACGCTCATCCATCGCGCCGCCGAGGGTGCGTTGCCGCCGGCTCTGCGCGCTTATGCTTATCTGCCGCCGACGCCCATTCTCAACAGCGCTGCGCGTGGGATCGGATTTTACGATATCGACGCCGACGCCGATGGCGAGATTCGTAATGAACTGACGGTGATCGATTTTCACGACCGGATGTGCGTGCCGTTTTTTCTCGCCGTGGCGCAAGCCTATTACGACGGTGCTCCGCTGAAGCTCGACCTGGAGGCAGATCGGATCACGAGCGTGGCGGTAGGTCATATCGTAATCCCGGTCGATGAGATGGGGCGGATGATGGTGACGTTCCGCGGTGCGGCGGGGACCTTTCCGCATTACTCCGCCGTTGACGTGCTCGAGCATCGAATAGCGCTCGATGCGCTTTCCGGCAAAGTGGTGCTGATCGGCGCACTCGCGCAGGCGATCGGTGACCGTGCGGTCACGCCGGCGGGGCCCGAATTTCCGCGGGTCGAGATTCACGCCAACGCGATCGACGACGTGATCGCGCACGATTTCATCGACGCGAGCATCACCGACACGATCGCGATGGAAAGAATTTGGGCGGTCGTGCTCGGGATCGCGATATCGCTTGCGGTCGCGTACCTGACGGCCTCGATCGCATTCGCGGCGGTGCTCATCCTGATCGCCGCGTATTTCAGCTTCGCGCAGTATCTGCTGATCGAGCGAGGAGTTTTGGCGGGAGTAGTGTTTCCGCTCGCGGTCGCCGGCGGTGTCGCCGGCGCGCTTGCGATTTTCCGTTACTGGACCGAGGGGCGCGAGAAGCGCCGTCTGCGCCACGCTTTCGAGCATTATCTGCATCCCGATGTAATCGCGGCGGTGGTGGATAATCCTGGAGGACTGAAGCTCGGCGGCGAGCGGAAGATCGTCACTATCCTGTTCGCCGATATCGTCAACTACACCGGGCTCTCCGAGCGCACCGATCCGGCCGCGCTGGTCGCGCTGCTCAACGACTACATGACCAAGATGACCGACTTCATCCTCGAAAGCGGCGGGGTGGTGGACAAGATTCGCGGCGACGGGATCATGGCGTTCTGGGGCGCGCCGGCGGAGATTCCGAATCATGCGCGCACGGCGATCGACGCAGCTCTATCGATGCTCGCGGAGCTGAAGTCGATGCGCGAGGATGACCCGCGCTTTGCGACGATCGACATCGGCGTGGGAATCGCGACCGGAGAAGCGATCGCCGGGAACTTCGGCGGCGCGCGCCGCTTCGACTATTCGGTTATCGGCGACACGGTCAATCTGGCCTCGCGCCTGGAGGGTTTGACCCGCCAATTCAAGGTGCATCTGCTGGTCAGCAAAGAGACTTACACCGCCGCAGGTAACAGCTATATCGCGCGCGATATCGGGTTGGTCAGGGTGAAGGGAAAGAGCAACGCCGTGCCGATCATGGAAGTGGTCGCGGCCGCCAACGGCGCCGATCCTGCCTACTACGATCGCTTTGAATCTGCCCTCGAGAACCTGCGCCAGGGTGATCCGCGGCAGGCCTGCACCACGCTCGAAGCGATGCACGCGGAGCGCCCCGATGACGGCGTAATCGCACTCTACCTCGAAAAGCTCGCCGCGGCGGCCGATTTGCCCGCGGGCGCGTTGGTGTTCGAGTTCGATACCAAGTAACTGTCACCGTCGATGGTTTCATGATAGACGGGTTATTGGTTAGTTATTTTTCTATTCGGAGGTTCGCGTAATTCCACCGATGGCACACGATAGGGTCAGAGTCGCGGTTCTGGGCGCATCCGGCTACTCGGGTATCGAGGCGGTGCGGCTGCTTGCAACTCATCCGTTCGTCGAGATCGCTGCGCTCACGTCCGAACACTATGCCGGGCGCGAAGTGGCCGACGTTTATCGCCATATGGCCGGGACCGACTTGCCCGCGTTCGAGGATTTGCGCCCGGAGTTCATCCGCGGGCGCGTGGACGTCGCGATCTCGTGCTTGCCAGAGAAGATCGGAACGCCGATCGTAGTCGAGCTGGTGAAAAACGGGGTCAAGGTGATCGATGTCTCCGCGGACTTTCGCCTGAAGGATCCGGCGGTGCATCGCGCGGCCTACGGCGTCGATCAGCTCGCGCCCGCGCTCTCGCGCGAGGCGGTCTATGGACTCAGCGAATTTCATCGCGCGGAATTGCGCGAGGCGCGCATAGTTGCGAATCCCGGATGCTACCCGACTGGCGCGCTGCTCGCGCTGATTCCGCTGATCAAGCGCGATTTGATCGATCCGTCGTCGATCGTAATCGATGCGAAGTCGGGCACCACCGGGGCGCGGCGCGCCGCGTCGGTCGAGTATCTGTTCGCGGAGGTCAACGAAAACTTCCGCGCCTACAAGGTGGGGAATCATCGCCATACGCCGGAAATCGAGCAGGAGATCGGCGCCGTGCTCGGACGCGAGATCGCGCTGATGTTCGTGCCGCATCTGCTGCCGATTACGCGTGGAA
>JBARDN010000134.1:0-26797 GCA_049795175.1 Binataceae bacterium (SeqCode)
CGCTGCGGCTGCGAGCGGGCGCCTGGCGGGTGAGCTTGCGGCGGCATTCACGCAAAAAAATCGACGATCGTCCGTGTAGGTTCTGCAATGGTGCTTCGATTTGGCTTGAGCCACCTTGCGGGGGAGCATGCGGCAGAGCGCGTTGAAGGCCCTTTACCTGCGAGGTAATCGACGGCGTTCTTCGCACCGGCTACTGCTTTCGCAGTTCAGCCGGTCAAAAAAGGAGAATTCATGCACAGGCGAGATCTGCTCAAGTTGGTCGCTTCGGTCGTCACAGGCGTAGGAGCACTGGCCGTTGCCTCAGCTTCGGCGCGCGAGGTATCTGCCGGAAAGCCGGCCGCGAAGCATCTGACTGGTCCATTCATCGAGACAGCGGATGGCACCAGTCTGTTCTATAGCGATTGGGGTAGCGGAAGGCCGGTCGTGTTTCTCGCCGCATGGTGTCTGAATTCGAGTGCGTGGGATTATCAGACGAACTTTCTGACCAGCAAAGGAATCCGATGTGTCGCATATGATCGGCGCGGCCACGGCCGATCAAGCCGTCCTGGCAGCGGTTACGATTTCGATACGCTCGCCGACGACCTCGCGCGCGTTATGGAGAAACTTGACTTGCGCGAGGCTACACTGGTCGCACACTCGATGGGCGCTGGCGAGGCGGTCCGATACCTCACCAGGCACGGGGCGGATCGCGTCCGGCACTTGGTTCTGGTTGCGCCGATTACGCCGTTCCTTCTGAAGACAACTGACAATCCGGAAGGAATCGACAAGGCGATTTTCGAGCGCGGCCGAGTTGCTCTGAGCAAGGATTTTCCGAAAGTCCTTTGGGACAACTGGCCGCCATTCTTCGTGCCGGACACTCCGCACGAGATGATGGCGTGGGCAGCGTCTTTAATGCTTCAGTGCCCGCTCAAAATCGCGCTCGATTGCAACCGATCATTTACCGAAACGGATTTTCGGCCCGACCTGGCCAATATCGCCCGGCCGACCCTGATCATTCAGGGAACTGCCGATGTATCAGCTCCAATCAACATAACGGGACGCAAGACCGCGAAACTCACAAAGGGCAGTCAGCTAAAGGTCTACGAAGGCGCGCCCCACGGCCTCATCTTCACGCATATGGATCGGCTGAACGCCGATTTGCTGGAATTTATTCAGAGCGGGCGGCGTTGATGAAACGGTCAGGGAGAATTGGCCACGGACAGGTAGTGTGCGAGGAAGGAGAGCACCCGCGAGCGATAGTCATCGGGGTACTTGTCGATAATCCCGCAGTGACGCGCACCGTCGGCCATCCATAACTCCTTCGGCATTCGCGCCGCCGCATACAGCGCCGCGCCATCGTGCGGAGGCACCTGATCGTCCTCGGTCCCCTGCATGATCAGAATCGGACGCGGCGCGACGCGCGGGACCACGTCGATCGGCCCCGGCATGTCCGCGCCGCCCGCGCGCCATACCACAAGGTCGGCCTGGATATGCAGGAACCATCGCGGCGTCTTCGGATAAAGTTGCGACACGTCAAACACGATCACCTCGTCGGGCTCAACGAACGACGCCTCCGCGATCACGGCATCAATATCGCGGTCCTCCGCGCCAGCCTCAATCACGCTGGCGGCGCCCTGCGAGCATCCGAACACCGCGACGCGCCGAATGCCCCGTTGCCGCTTCATGTAGCGCACCGCCGCCTCGACATCGCGATGCTCCCGAACGCCCAGGCTGATTCCCGCATTGCCGGGCGCCTCGCCCTGATCGCGGCAATCGAACATCAGCACCGGATAACCCGCCTCGTGCAGAAACTTGAGTTGCGGCAAAAATTCGGCGCGATTCCCGCCGGCGCCATGCACCGTAACGACACCCGCAGTCGCGTTCGAGGCACCCGGCACAAACCATCCGGGAAGCATCGCGCCTCCATCGGCGGCGATTTGCACGTTATCGAAGCTGTAGCCGAAGCTCTGGCGAGGATCGCCGCGGACGACGCGACTACGCACCATCCACGGCGGATGCATGATGCGGCCGGAGCCCCACCATAGGAGCCAGATGTTGAAGATCGCCCAGAGCCCGAACAGTATCGCCGCGCCGATAGCGACTCTGCGAAAGATTCTCACCGAGCTCACGCGCCTCTACGTTGAATCGTGAAGCCCGCAACCACGCGCGAAAAGAATCGCGAGGGAGGAGCGAAGGAGACGCGGGCCATTTCACTACGGCGCTTCACCAAGGCCCCACATCCGCAGATCCTTGGCGAACGCCTTTCCCAGCCCGTTCCCGAAGTCTCTCGGGCTCATACAGCATCCAGTACGCGTTTACTGCATGCCTCGCCGAACGGTGTTGGGCGATATTGCGTAATTCCTTGGAATCCTCGCTCTCAGTCTCATGCACAAATACCTGGAGAATCGGTGTGCTGGTGAGCAGTTGCGCGGCCATCAGACCGAGCGAGGCTTCCTTCGCGCTCTGCCGGTCCAGGTCAGCGCCACCAGGCATCCCGAATGCAAGCAGAATCGGACAATTCTCGCGCTCAATGAGTCGTTTGCATGCAACCGCCAGATCTTTGATTCCGGGAACAGTGGTGCGAACAATTTCGAATCTGTTTCCAAATCCGGATTGATGTTTGAGCTCGGCCTCGGCGACCGCTCCCATGTCGAACCGCGCAAACATTGTGTCGACTATACCGATCTTGTCCACATCTCTAACCTCCATCATTTTAGAGTCTCACGTTTTCGCACGGCAGGCGGCCGCGCACGGGGCGGCTACGAGCAATGTTCGATGCCCCCTTGCAGTTGGTACGAGAAGGTTTTCGAGCATGCTAACGACAGTCTGTTTGAGTTCCTTACTATCAACGCCGATTTTAACTACGTCACTCTCCGCGATTGCGTCGAGAACACGCTCGAGCGCGAGCACCACGAAGGTACACTTCGAGGTTGATGGTGGCGGCCAAGCGAGCTTCTCTGCGAGATCTTTGAGCCATTCGATCTGGCGACGGCGCTGGCGGTTCTGAGCTTCGCGCACGCGAGGTTCAAGCGCCGCCAGCGCACGGAGATTCGCCCGAAAGGTGCGCCAGCGTCGATGATGTTCGGTAAGTCTTTCCACAGCTTCTCGAAGGAACTCAGAGGCCTCGATAGTTACATCGACTGCGGCCCGAACGTTTGACCACTCGCCTTCAACCCACGTGCTGTAGACAACCAAAAATAAATCGAGCTTGTCGCGAAAGTGCGTATAGAATGAGCTGGCCGCGTAACCGGACCGCTGGGCGATAATATTTGAATTCGTTCTGAAGTACCCTTCTCGATTAAAGACGATCTTCGCGCACGAGATTATCGCGTCGCGCGCTGCTTCAGGATCGCGCACCCTCGCGCGAGGCGCACCTGAAGGCGGCCTTCCCGGCCCACCATCTTGCCGGCGACGCTTTCGCGAAACGTGTTCCAATCTGGCCATAGATCCTCTTCAACCCCTTGCGATCCATTGGACTAAGCGATATCGATATCAATATCAGCTTGTACATGCAAGGAGGAAAAACGGGAAACAGTGCGAGCCTTTCGCACAGGTTCCAGTGGATCCCCGAACGAAGGAGCATACTGCGCTTGACAATTCGGACAATGCGTGTGTCCGAGGATGTCCGAAAAGCAAATAGTGCTTGATTTTATTGGTGGAGCTGACGCGGATCGAACGCGCGACCTCCTGAATGCCATTCAGGCGCTCTCCCAGCTGAGCTACAGCCCCACCGATGGTGCGGACGATACGGGTTTTCAGCTAATCCGATGCGCGATGCTTAGTCAACGACGCCGAATGTTAGCCGGCCGTTAGACCGCTTAGTTCGTCGAGAAATCTCAGCACATGCCGTCTGCTTCCTTCGATCAGGTTGACTGCGGCGGGACGGCCCTTGGCGTGATCCGTCCGCGATTCCCAATGCCAAACGTGAATCAGGCGATCGATTAGCTGCATCTTTTCGCGCGGCGCGCGCGCTTGCTCCCATTGCTGCATGAACTCCGTGAGGGCTTCCATCAGCCCGCGCGCGTAGAGTTCGTGATGCCGATAGCTGTTTTGATAGGCGCCCCAGGCGCACTCCGATCCGCACTCTTCGCACGCGAGCATCTGATTTTTGTCGTCGCCGCGACGCGCGATCATTGCCGCACATCCTGGGCACTTGACGCGGCCCTCGGCCGCGTCCGAGACGATCAGGATATCGCGGCATCGGCAGTAGAGCGTCGTGCCGACGTCGTCGAGCAGCTCTGCGTCGAAGATTCCGCGGGCTTCGCTTTCGTAGAGGCGCCGAAGTTTTTCGGGACGTACGCGCGGCGCCCATCGGATACGCGACGCTTCGCGTTCGGGCGCTTTAGCCGAGGCCATAGAGCGCGGCCGCGTTGTCGGCGACCATCATCCGTGTCTCGCCGTCAGGCACGCCTTCGAAGTCACGCGCGATGACCTCGCGCGAGTTGGGCCAGGTCGAATCCGAGTGCGGAAAGTCCGACGCCCACATCAGCGAGCCGACGCCGACAAACGCGCGCGTAATCACACCGACGCGGTCATCTTGAAATGTCGCGTGGATCTGACGGCGGAAATAGAAGCTCGGTGGATTCGGAATCGCGTCGCGCTCGAGGTAGCGGTACTTGTCGAACGCGTGATCCATCCGCTG
This sequence comes from Binataceae bacterium (SeqCode), assembly GCA_049795175.1. Taxonomy (GTDB): domain Bacteria; phylum Desulfobacterota; class Binatia; order Binatales; family Binataceae; genus JBARDN01. The sequence goes on from JBARDN010000134.1 coordinate 4,622, forward strand.
CAGGAAATGCGCGATCCATCCGATGTCGTTTTCGACCGAGACGATTTTGAGTTGCGGATAACGCTCGAGCACGCCGCCGAAAATCAGTTCAGTCAACGAGCGCTCGACCGAATGATGCAGCGCCGGGTAGCCTTTCATCACGCTGTGAAAGTCGCTGCCGCCGCGCCGCTCGGTCAGGATATGCAGGCTTATCGGCAGCGAGTGATCCTGCGCCGCCGCCCAGAACAGATCGTACGACCTGTCGCTATAGGGCTTCTCGGCCGGCGCCGCGCCCCAGATCATCGCACCGCGAAGGCCCTTTTGCGCGGCGTGTTCGAGCTCCGCGATTCCCGCGCCCGGCTCGTCGAGCGAGATCATCGCGACTCCCGCGAGGCGGCGCGGACTGTGCGCGCAGTAGTCCGCCAGCCAATCGTTGTACGCGCGAAAGCTCGCGGCGCGCAGCTCGCCGTCCTCGAGCTGGAATAAGCGCATCCCGAGGCTCGGGTAGAGCACCTCCCCAACGACGCCGTCGCGCTCCTGATCCTTAATCCGCTCAACCGGATCCCATGCCGACGGGCGCACGCCAGGATATCCCGCCGCCATCGCGGCGCCGAACTGTTTTGGATCGACGCCGGCCACAGCGAACCCCGCGACCGGAAACGGGCGCAATCCCTCGGCGACGAAAAAATCGCCCTCGCGGTCGCCAGCGCGCTTGACCACGCGCGGCGCGCGGTCGCCAAACCGCCGGTCCATCCGCGCGGTCCATAGGTCAGCGGGCTCTATCACGTGCGAGTCGGCGGAGAAAATTCTGTCGGGGATCATGGTGGCGCCTCCTTCGATCGCGAAGGGTCTATCGCCCGTTTAACGCCGCCTCGAAGTGCCCGTCAAGCGGGCCGCCCGCTATGGATTGAATTGGTTGAAGATTCCCGAGTACTGGAATTGCGATTGGATAACGCCGCGCCCTCGATATCGAAGTCGGTTCGCTTCAGGCCGTATTGCGACCCGGCTCCGGGGAGGGAAGTGGACCTTAGCGCTCATCCGCCCCCGGCGCTATGTTGACGGGAAAACCGCGTGAGGTGTTCCATGATGCGGATTATCCAAGGCGACCTGAGCGACCAGCGCGTGGCTGATCTTCTGCATATTCACCTGACAACGTTTCCGCCCGGGCCTCCGGAGAGCGGGCACGCTTTGGACATCTCCGGGCTTCAATCTTCTAAGGTCAACTTTTGGACGATCTGGGAGGATGAAACGCTCTTGGGATTCGGTGCGCTGAAGCGGCTCTCAGCCGATCATGGTGAGGTCAAGTCGATGCATACCGCTCAGGTCATGCGGGGAAGGGGAGTGGGAACCGCGATGCTGCGGCACATCATTGCGGCTGCGCGAGTAAGAGGCATGTCCCGCCTTAGCCTCGAGACAGGCACAAAGGATTATTATCGGCCGGCGCGCTCCCTTTACAGGAGCCATGGCTTCGTGGAGTGTCCGCCGTTCGCCGACTATGTGCTCGACCCGAATAGTGTCTACATGTCGCTCAACCTCCACGAATCCTGATCCGCAGAAGCTCCGCGCAGGCCTGAAAGCCGAATCTAAACCTGAGACACTACCGCGGGCGATGGCGCGTCAGGCTCGCGCGCCCGGACCGTGCGCGCGCTCGAGCAGCTCACGCGCGGCGCGGCGAAACTTCTCGCTCGAGGCCTCGCCACCGAGCATCCGCGCCAGCTCCTCAGCGCGCGCGGCTGCAGGCAGTATCGCGACCCGGCTGCGGGTCGAGCCGCGGCGCTCTTCTTTCTCGACGTGGAAATGCGTCTGGGCGAAAGCCGCAATCTGCGCCAGATGGGTGACGCATAGAATCTGATGAAAGCGCGCGAGCTGGCCGAGCTTGCGCCCGACCACAGTCGCGACTTCGCCACCGATCCCGGCGTCCACTTCGTCGAAGATCATCGTCGCAACGCCGCGCTGCTGAGCCTCGAGCCTTTTCAGCGCGAGCATCACGCGCGAGAGTTCTCCGCCCGACGCGATTTTCGCAAGCGGCATCGGAGGTTGCCCGAGATTGGGCGCGATATGAAACTCGACCGTGTCGGAGCCAAGTGCGCCCAATCGAGCGCCCTGATGAGTGAAGACCGCTTCATCGGCGTCGAGCGGCGCCAGCCGCGGCTCGAACCCGGGCGAGCGCATCCCGAGCGACTTGAGCTCCGTTTCCATCTTGTGCTTGAGCTCCGTGGCGGCTGCCGCGCGCCGCGTACTGAGTTGTTTCGCGTGCTCCGCCAAATCATCCAGCGCGAGAGCGCGCGCACGCTCGGCGCCGGCTTTCGATTCGGCAACATTCTCGAGCTCCGCGATTTCGGTCCGCGCGCGTGCGAGCGTCTCGAGTGCGCTGTCGATCGAGCCGCCGTACTTGCGCTTGAGCCGCGCAAGCTCCTGCAGCCGGTTGTCGATTTCCTCCAGCCGCGCGGGATCGGCTTCGATTCGCCCCGCGTATGCGGACAAGGCGCGCGCCGCCTCCTCGAGATTCGCACGCGCGGTCTTGATCATCTCGAGCGGCTCGCCGAGTTTGGCGTCCAGGGTTGCCGCTTCAACCAGGCGCGTTTCGGCGGCGGCTACTGCGTCAACCGCGGCGCCCTCCGCGCCGTAGAGTGACGCTTCCACTTCAGTGGCGGCCTCCGCAAGGCGCGAGGCATTGGCCAGCACGACGCGCTCAGCGACTAGCGCCTGGTCCTCGCCGGGAGAGAGCGCGGCGCGATCCAATTCGGTCAGCCGGAAACGTGCGAGCTCGAGCAGATCTGCGCGTTCGCGTTCGCGGCGTCCGAGATCGCCTAGGCGGGTATCAAGCTCGCGGGTTTGATCGAACGCCGCGCGATAAACGGTTAGCTCGCCGTCGAGGCGCGCGTAGCGGTCGAGAATTTCGCGATGACTGTCCGCCCGCAATAGCGACTGCTGCTCGTGCTGTCCGTACACTTGGACCAGAGCGGCGCCGATTCGTGCGAGTCCCTGCACGGTGGCAAGCTCACCGCCAATCGTGACGCGCGAGCGCCCGCCTTCGGCAATCACGCGGCGCACCAGCAACTCGCGCTTGCCGGATTCGGCCGAATCGAGGCCGGTAACTGTACCTTCGATTTCGAACAGCGCTTCGACGATCGCCTCTTTCTCGCCGGCGCGAATCATGTCAGGCGACGCACGTTCGCCGAGCAGCAGTCCGAGCGCGGTCAGGATGATCGTTTTGCCCGCGCCGGTTTCGCCGGAAAGCACGTTCAGGCCGGCGCCGAACTCGAGCTCGGCTTCCTGGATAATCGCGAAGTTGCGGATGCGCAGTAAAGCCAGCATCGCGGGCCACTAGCCCCAGTGCAGTTTGTCGCGCCAGATTTCGAAATACGGATGCGCCGAACGCACCAGCGAGACCGCAGAGCGTCCGCGGCGGACGCGGATCGCATCCTCGGCGCCGACGATCGAGGACTCCTGGCCGTCGACCAGCAGCGTCGCGTCGTGGTCGGGCGCCTTCACCCGGATTTCTATCTCGAACGTATCAGGCAGCACCACCGGCCGGTTGGACAGCGTATGCGGACAGATCGGCGCCAGCACCACCACGTCGAGAGTCGGATAGATGATCGGACCGCCGGCGCTCAGCGCGTAAGCGGTCGAGCCGGTCGGCGTTGCGACGATCAATCCGTCGGCGCGATAAGAACAGAATGGCTTGTGATCGGCGATCACTTCGAGCTGGAGCATCCGGCCGAGCGGTCCGCGATTGAGCACGATATCGTTGACCGCGACGAAGCGCTCGAGGCGGCGTGAATCGCGCTCGAGCCGCTCGACCGTGGTGTCGAGCGTGATTCTGCGATCGACCTCGTAGTCGCCGGCCAGCACGCGGTCGAGCGCGGCCTTGGCCTCGTCGATCGTCACCTCGGTCAGAAATCCCAGGCCGCCGAGATTCACGCCGAGGATCGGAGTCTCACGCGCCGACGCCATCCGCGCCACGCCGAGCAGAGTCCCGTCTCCGCCCATCACAACGATCAGATCGACGCGTTCAGCCAATTCGCCTCGCGTGGCCGGCTCCGCGCCGATTCGAGTGGCGATTTCCGTATCCGCAACGGGGACGACGCGGCGCGTCCGCAGATGACGCGCAAGATTCTTCGCGAGCGTGACCGCTTCCGGCCGATCGCGCTTGACCACCAGGCCGACGGATTTTATGGAGCGTTTAGCCACCGCGCTTTGGCAATTATCATGCGCCCGATCGCGCAGCAACGCACCCGGCCGCACAGGTTCAGTGTGAAATCGACTCGCCCGACGGGATGTTCGGATTGTTGCCGTACACGATCGCTTCCGCGTCCAGATAATAGCCGACCAGCCCTTCCGTGGTTTGCGATTTGCTGGTCAGGACCACGATCGCGTCGGCGCCACTCTCGCAGGCCTTGCGCTTGACCACCGGCAGCACGTCGGATTCGGAGTCATAAACGCTGCCTGTCCCCTCGACCAGTCCGACCTTGCGATACTGGGTCAGCGGCTCGTGGCGCAGCACCGGGATATTGCAGTCGGGTGGCTTGGCAGCAGACCCGGAAGGCTCGATCTCGGTGTAGATAGCCTGCGGCGGCAGCGTGGCAGCCTTGAGGCATCCGGCCGCGAACGTCGGCACCGCTAGAATCGCAATCGCAATTAACAGATGTCGCACGATGCTAACGAATAGCCGCATTCAGCGACGCCGGGCAAGCGTGGAGCGGCGATGACATCGCGGACGCGATCACGCTAAGATGCACGCCGGACGCGGCGCTCGCGCTGCGCAAATATCTCTGATGACAGAAACCACCAACCCGCAACGCCCACTGCTCGGCGCGCACGTTTCGATCGCGGGCGGCGTGTCAGAGGGTCTGCTTCGCGGCAAGGAGCTCGGATGCGACGCGATCCAGATTTTCACCAAGTCGTCGAGGCAATGGGCGTCGAAACCATACAGCGAAGAAGAAATCGCGGCGTTCAAGCGCAACTGGCGCGAGACCGGAATAGCGATCGTGATCGCGCATGATTCCTATCTGCTCAACCTCGGCGCGCCCGCCGAGCCCCTGCGCAAACGTTCAGTCGGAGGATTTATCGACGAGCTCGAACGCTGCGAGGCGCTCGGCGTGCCGTTCCTGATAGCACATCCGGGTGCGCACGTCGGCTCGGGCGAAGAGGCGGGGATCAAGACGATCGCGAAATCGATCGACGAAGCTCACGCCGCCTGTAAAGGCTTCTCGGTAAACATCACGCTCGAGATTACCGCCGGACAAGGCAGTACCCTTGGCTACAGCCTTGCGCAGATGGGCCAGATCTTCGACGCGGTCACGGAGACCGATCGGTTGCGCCTCTGCTTCGATACCGAGCACGCATTCGCCGCCGGTTACGACTTGCGCACGGCAGAAGGCTTCGAGCAGACCTTCACGGAGCTGGACAAATACATCGGGCTAAAGCGGCTCGCTGCATTTCATATCAACGACTCGCTCAAGCCGTTCCATTCTCGCGTCGATCGGCATCAGCATATCGGCAAGGGGTTCATCGGGACGGAAGCGTTCGGGCGAATCGTGAACGACGTGCGCTTCGCCGGTATTCCGATGTGTCTGGAAACCGAACCGGGCGAGGAAAGCAGAGATATCGCCGCCGATCTCGCAACGCTTCGGGGCCTGCTCAAGTAGCTACCCGCTCTATAGTCATTCTCAATGGTTAAGCGAATACTCACCGGAGACCGGCCCACTGCGCCGTTGCATCTTGGGCACTACGTCGGCTCGCTGCAGAATCGCGTCAAATTACAGTATGAATACGAGACCTTTGTGCTAATCGCGGACATCCAGGCGCTTACCGACAATTTCGAACGGCCCGAGATGCTCGAGGCAAATGTGCTCGAGGTCGCGACTGACTATCTTGCCGTCGGGCTCGACCCGGAAAAGGTCAAGATAGTAGTTCAATCGATGGTGCCGGAGCTGACTGAGCTTACTATTTACTACATGAACCTGGTGACGACGGCGACCCTCGAGCGCAATCCAACATTGAAGGAAGAGATCAAGCAGAAGAATTTCACCAAAGGACTCCCGGTCGGATTTTACACCTACCCAATCTCGCAAGCCGCCGACATCACCATCTTCAAAGCCGAACTGGTTCCGGTCGGTGAAGACCAGTTGCCAATGATCGAGCAGACGCGCGAGATCGTGCGCCGCTTCAACCGGCTATACAAAAAAATCCTGGTTGAACCGCGCGCGATGGTGGGTCAGGTCGCGCGGCTGCCCGGCACCGACGGCGGAGCCAAGATGTCCAAGTCGCTCGGCAATTGTATTTATCTGGGCGACACGCAGGAGCAGCTACGGAAGCGGGTGATGTCGATGTACACCGATCCGACGCGGATTCATCCGACCGATCCCGGCCATGTCGAAGGCAACCCGGTCTTCATCTACCACGACGTATTCAATCCCGATAAGGGCGAGGTCGACGACCTGAAGGATCGCTACGTGAAGGGAACAGTTGGCGACGTCGAGGTGAAGGAGAAGTTGTACAAAGCGCTAAACAACTTCCTGGAGCCAATCCGTGCGCGGCGCTCTGAGTATGCGTCCAAGCCTGAGCGTGTGCGCGAGATTATCGTCGAGGGAACGCGCAAGGGACGCGCAGTCGCGCAGCAAACAATAGAAGAAGTGCGAGCCGCTATGAAAATCGCATACAAGCTCTAATAGTCAATCGCGCTCGAATGCCGGTGCTGCTTTTTATTGGCAAGGCAATTCATTAGTGGGGCGGGCGTCTCACCCGTCGTAGACCGCGGGCGGAACGCCCGCGCTACCAATGATTGCTGAGGCCAGCAGACTTTACCAATTTATAGAATCACTACTTGGAGGCGCGATACTAATACGCTTTGGCGAAGTATGCGCGCTCGGCCGTCGGCTCTCCGCATACTATACACTTGCCGGGCGGGACCGACTGATTTAGCGGAATCGCGCGGCAGGTTGCTTTGGTCTCTTCGCGAATTTTGGTTTCGCATGCGGGATTCCCGCACCAATAGACATTCGCAAATCCTCCACCGCCCTCGCCTTCCATCTGCTTTGCCAGCTCAGCATATGAATCGAACTCACGAATCTGCGACGTAAGCGCGGCCTTCGCCTGCTCGAAGAGGCTCTTCTGGATCTCGTCGAGTATCGCCCGCGCGCGCGTCGCGAGCTCCGGGATCGCGGCTTTGGATTTCGCCTCAGGACCTTTGCGATCGCGCCGCGCCAGGACCGCCTCGCCCGACGCGACATCGCGTGGACCAATCTCGATTCGCAACGGAACGCCGCGCATTTCCCAGTCGTTGAATTTGAAGCCGGGGGTCAAACCCTCGCGCGTGTCGAGGCGCGCACGCAAACCGGTGTTTTTCAACGACTCCAAAATCGCACGCGCCGATGCCATCACCTGCACGCCCTCTTCCGCCTTGCGATAGATCGGCACGATGACCACCTGCGTACCAGCGACCGTCGGCGGAAGCCGCAGACCTTGGTCGTCGCCGTGGACCATCACGATCGCTCCGAGCAGACGGGTCGAAACGCCCCAACTCGTCTGCCACACGTGCTGCATCTGGTTCTGGTCGTCGAGAAATTTGATCTCGAAAGCTTTGGCGAAGTTCTGTCCGAGAAAGTGCGAGGTCCCGCATTGCAGCGCGCGCCCGTCACCCATCAAGCCCTCGATGGTGTAGGTCTCTTCCGCGCCGGGGAACCGTTCGGCCGCGCTCTTGCGCCCGACGATGAGCGGGATCGCAAGATATTCCTCGACGAACGCGCGATAGACCTCAAGCATTGCAAGCGTCTCGCGCTCGGCCTCTTCACGCGTCGCGTGCGCGGTGTGCCCTTCCTGCCACAGGAATTCGGTGGTGCGTAGAAAAATCCGGGTGCGCATCTCCCAACGCACCACGTTGCACCACTGATTGACCATCATCGGCAGATCCCGATGCGAATGAATCCATTGTGCGAACATGTGATTGATGATCGTTTCGGAAGTCGGGCGCACCACCAGCGGCTCATCGAGCTCCTTGCCGCCCCCATGAGTGACAACTGCAATCTCGGGCGCAAAGCCTTCGACGTGCTTGGCCTCCTTCTGCAGGAAGCTCATCGGGATCAGCACTGGAAAGTAGGCGTTGCGCGCGCCGGTCCTTTTGATTCGGCGATCGAGCTCAGCTTGCAGCGCTTCCCAAATCGCAAATCCGTCGGGGCGGAAGACTATGCATCCGCGTACCGGCGAATAGTCCGCCAGCTCGGCGCGCAGAACGATATCGTTGTACCACTGCGCGAAATCCTGGCTGCGGGGTGTAACTTTGCGCTCGTCCTGCTTTTCAGCCATCGCGGGTCATCCTTTGCGTATCGTCAAAGGGATAAGTCTCCGGCTATTATCTGCGTGGATCAATGCGTCGGGCCGAGCGCCCGGGGAGACTCCGCATGCGCGTCAAATTTGCTTCATCGCTTCTCGTCCTGGCGATAGCCATACCGCTTGCCGCGCTTGCGGCGCCGATGGAAACCGCAGAGGCGGCCGGGCAGGCGGCGAGGACGATCGTGGTCTCCGGCAGCGGCGAGGCGAGCGTGCCTCCCGATGACGCGGTCATGGACTTCGCGATTGAGACCCACGCGCAGACCGCCGCCGAGGCCGCCAAACGCAACGCCGCACTCGCAACCAAGGTGATGGACGCGCTTAAGTCCAAGCTTTCTGGCAACGGGCAGATTTCGACCGGAGGATATTCGCTCAACCCTGATTATCGGCAGCGTCCGGGCGACGACAACGCGACGATCATCGGTTACAACGCCCAGAACTCGATTCGCGTCGAGACCGGGACGCTCGACCTGGTCGGCCCTCTGGTCGATTCGGCAATCGCGGCCGGCGCCAATCGCATCAACTATCTGAACTTCACCGTCAAGAACAACGTCAAGGCGCGCTCGCAGGCTATCACCACCGCGGCGCACGACGCGCAGTCGCAGGCGCAAGCGTTGGCCGCGGCACTCGGGATTAAACTCGGCAGCGTGCTCAAAGCCTCGACCGAGGCTGAGGTCCGCCCGGTCCCGATGATGCGGGCGATGGCCGCAGGAATGGCGGCGAATGTCTCCACGCCGGTCGAGGCCGGGCAAGTGACGGTGCCAGCCAGCGTGACGCTCACGTACGCTATTGAATGACATGCGCGAGAGGGCAAAACTCGCAATCTGATTATGCTCAGACCTGGAGACAGCGCGCCTCCGTTCGACCTTGCAGCCGCAACCGGCGACTGCGTCGGCCGCGTCACGCTTTCCAAGCTTGACGACGAATTGATCGTCCTGTTTTTCTATCCGCGGGATTTTTCGTTCATCTGCCCGACCGAGGTGACCGGCTTCAACCAGTCGCTCAGCCTGTTTCGCGCCGAGAAGACCGCGGTGATCGGCGCGAGCGTCGATGACGCGGAGAGCCATCGGCGATGGTCGCGCGAACTCGGCGGTCTGGAGTTGCCGCTGCTCGCGGACCCAGGGGGAGCAGTCGCCAGCGCGTACGGCGTCTTCGATGAACAGGAAAAGGTAGCGATGCGCGCGACGTTCGTGATCGATCAAGCGCGCAAGATTGCGTTCTCGCAAGCGTGCCCAATCAATATTGGACGCAGTGTCGGCGAGATGCTGCGTATCGTCCGAGCGCTGCGCACCAAACGCCTGTGCCCCGCAGATTGGACCCCGGGCAGCGGCTTCGGACCAGCCGACCGGAAATTCTGATCGCCCTTGGCCTCGTCAAATCCAGGCGAAAAGCGCCGGCTGTTTGAGCGGCTCTCGAGCGTGCGGGAAATCGTCTTCGGCGTGCAGGATGGCGTCCTCACCACCGCCGGCGTTCTGGCCGGCCTAAGCGGCGCGGTCTCGGACCATACGCAGATCGTCCTTGCCGCGCTGGCCTCGACGGCGGCCGGCGCGCTCTCGATGGGTGCGGGCGCGTACCTGGGCACGCGCGCCGAGAGCGAAGTGATGGCCAGCGAGATCAAGCGCACGCGCAGCGAAACCGCGCAGCGTCCGTACGCCACGCAGGAGGCTCTCCTCTCGGAGTTTGAAAAGCAGGGCCTCACGCGCGAGGCGGGATACCGCGTCGTGCAACTGCTCAGCACCTCTCCGGAACTGCTGATGGAAACCGCGGAGGAGAAAGTTTATGGCCTCGCGGGCGCGATGCATTCTAACGCCGCGCTCGACGGAGTCGTGATGGGAATCGCGTTCGCGGTTGGCGCGGTGGTCCCGCTGCTGCCTTATCTGCTGGTGCCGGGAACGCATGCCGCGCTGGGGTCCGCTCTCGGCGCAACCGCGGTGGCGCTGTTCGGAGTCGGATATTTTGAGGGCTGGATGGCGCGCCGCCCGCAGCGCTGGCGTTCGGGTCTGCGCTTCCTTGCGATCGCGGTGGGCGCGGCCGTCGCGGGCTATCTGATCGGACTGGCGATCTCTCCGCTAGGAGCAACCGCAGGATGAGCGCCGCCCCGAAATCGATCGCTTACGCGTCGCTTGCCGCATTCGTGGCGCACTACCGCGCGCTGCGATCCTCGCCAACGCTCACCGACGGCGAGCGGGGTATCCTCGCGGAAATGCGCGCGCTGCTTGATTCACTGTCTTCCGAAGATCGCGCCGCTCTCGAATCGGATGTCGCGGATTCCGCCGCCGAACGCCGCCGCGAGCGTGCGCTGCGCAAGCTTCATCACGAGCTGCTCGAGCGCGGGAAAATTTCGGGCTGACCGATGCTGAGCTATCTGGCGCGGCGAATCGTGTTTGGCGCTGCGGTCCTGGTCGGTACCACGCTAATCACATTTCTGATTGCGTTCGTCATACCCGCCGATCCCGCCGTGACGATGGCCGGCGCAAAGGCCGACCCGCAGACACTCGCCACGATCCGTCATCAGCTCGGCTTGGACCAGCCGCTATATATACAATATGTGCACTACCTTGATCGCGCCGCGCACGGCGACCTCGGACGCTCGTACGTCCGCCGCGAAAGCGTCTCCGCGCTGATCGCGAACCGCTTCCCCGCCACCGCGATCCTCGCGCTCGCCGCGATGGCGCTGTCGCTCATCCTGGGCGTCGCGATGGGCTCGGTCGCGGCTGCCTATCGTGGCCGCGCAGCCGACAACACTCTGCTGGTGGTTTCCCTCGCGCTGGTCTCGATGCCGGTGTTCTGGCTCGGCACGATGCTGCTGATCGCGGGTGGACTCTACCTGCGGACCTTTCCGCTAGGAGGATTCAGCGGACCGTTGAGTCTGGTATTGCCGACGCTCACGCTCGCGCTCGGCTCGGCGGGCTACTACTCGCGAATCCTGCACACCAATCTGACCGACGCGATGGATCAGGATTACATCCGCACTGCGCGCGGCAAGGGACTCTCGGGCGCGCGCGCGATGCTCACGCATGCGATGGCGAATGCGATGCTGCCGCTGGTGACGATCGCCGGGCTCGATCTGGCGAGCATGTTCTCGGGCGTGGTTCTGACCGAAACGGTTTTCAACTGGCCGGGAATCGGGCGCCTCGCATACGAGGCGGTGTTCAATCTGGATATTCCGCTGATCATGGGAATCGTGCTGTTCAGCGCGCTCTTGATCGTAACGGCTAATATCGCCGTCGACGTGCTTTACGCGTGGCTCGACCCGCGCATCCGGCTGGAGCAATCGCGATGACTCGGGGGCGGCTCAATTGGCTCGAGCTGATCGGCGGCGCGATGGTACTGAGCCTCGTCCTGGTCGCGATTTTCGCGCCGCTGATCGCGCCGCACGATCCAACTCGCGCGGTCGCCGCGACCTTCGGCGATCCGGGTGCTCCCTCGATGCGATTTCCGCTCGGCACCGACCAGCTTGGCCGCGACGTCCTGTCGCGAATCATTTTCGGCGCGCGCATCTCGCTGGTGGTCGGCGTCGCCGCGATGGCGCTAACGATGGCGATTGGGGTCTCGATCGGCCTCGGCTCCGGGTTCTTCGGCGGCGCGGTTGATCTGATCCTGATGCGGTTCACGGACGTGATGCTCTCGCTGCCCTTCCTGCTGCTCGCGATGGCGCTGGTCGCGGTCTTGCGCCCGAGCCTGCTGAGCGTCCTGCTGGTGATCGGCGTCGTTTCGTGGACCCAGGTCGCGCGAGTGGTTCGCGCCGAGGCGATGTCGATGACGGCGCGCGACTTCGTGCTTGCGGCCCGCTCCCTTGGTGCTCCAGCGCCGCGGCTGATCGTGCGCCACGTGCTGCCGAATCTCGTGCCGATCATTGTGGTCATGGCGATGCTCGGGACCTCGGGGACGTTGCTGCTCGAAGCTGCACTGAGCTTCCTTGGATTGGGCGTGCCGCCGCCCGCACCGAGCTGGGGGCGGATGGTCGCTGAAGGAACGATGTATTTTCGCACCGCGCCATGGCTCGCGATCTCGCCGGGCCTCGCAATCTTTTACGCGGTGCTCGGCTTCAACCTGCTCGGTTACGGCGTACTCGGAAGGCGCGCGCGATGAACTCGCGGAGGTGCCGCGCACTTGTGGGGATCGCGCTCGCGGCGGCCGCGCTCTGCGGATGCCGCGCGAATAGCGGTGCGCCGGAATTTCCGCCACATGCGATGGTTCTGCGGCTGGCCGACGCGGATGATATTCCGACGCTCGATCCGGCGGCCGGTTACGACACTCTATCGTGGACCTTCGAGCAGGCAATCTTCGATACGCTGGTTCGCTATGGCCAGGATAACGTCGAACTCGAGCCGGACCTCGCGGCGAGTTGGGAGTCCGCGCTCGACGCGATGAGCTTCACGTTTCACCTCCGCCGAGACGCGCGCTTTTCGACTGGCCGCGGCGTCACCAGCGACGACGTGCGCTACGGAATCGAGCGCGTGCTCGATCCGGCGACGCGCTCCAAGGGAATGGAATATTACCGCGGGATCGCGGGGGCCGAGGACTTCGCGGCGCATCGCAGCGCGCACGTCAGCGGAATCCAGACGCCCGATGCGTGGACAATCAGCTTTCATCTGAGCGCGCCCGATCCGATTTTCCCGCACAAGCTCGCGATGCCGTTTGCCGCAGCGGTTCCGCGCGAAGCCGTCGCGCGATGGGGCGACGATTTCTCGCATCATCCGGTCGGCAGCGGCGCGTTCATGCTGCGCGAATGGAAGGGCAGCCAGCGAATCGTCATCGTGCGCAATCCTTACTATTTCGACAAGGGATTGCCGCGGCTTGACGCGGTGGTCGATTCGCTCGGAGTCGATTCCGAGCTCCAATGGCTGCGATTCGAGGCTGGCGACCTGGACCTGGTCGCGCAGATTCCGCCCGCGGAGTTTCCTTACGTGATGAAGACTCCCGCCCTCGCAAAACTAGTGCTGCGCAAAACCACCGTGACCACCGAGTATCTCGGCATGAACTGCCAGATGCCGCCGTTCGACGACGTTCGCGTGCGCCGCGCGATGAGCTATGCAATCGATCGTCACAAGCTGGTCGCGATCTTAAACGGCCGCGGCGTCGTCGCGCATGAGCCGCTGCCGCCAAACATGCCCGGCTTCGTCCCTGACCTCGAAAACTATTCGCACGATCCCACGCGGGCGCACGCACTGCTCGAATCAGCGCATCTGGGCGGCGGCTTCAGTTTCGAAGTCTGGATTCGCGCCGACGCGACCGCGCTGATGCTCGGACAATCGATTCAGCAGGATCTTGCCGAGATCGGCGTGAGCGCGATTCTGAAGCCCGTCGCATGGGGACCATTTCTCGAAGCGATTCGCCAGCCGCATACCGCACCGGCATTTCTCTACGGCTGGGAGGCTGATTTTCCCGATCCGGCCAACGTACTCGGCACGCTGCTTTCGCGGACCCAATGGGGCTCGAACAACGACAGCTTCTACTACAATCCCGAATTCGAGTCGCTGCTCGATCGCGCCGCGCGCGAAACCGATTTCACGCAGCGCTACGCGCTATACGATCAGGCTCAGCAAATCGCGATCGCCGACGCGCCGTGGGTGTTCCTCTACTATCCGGTAATTGATGTAATCCATCAGCCGTGGGTGCACGACTACGTGCTCAATCCGATGCGCCCCACCCGCTTCGAGCACGTTTGGTTGTCGCCGCGTCAAAAATGAGCACGTCACGATATTGGCGAATTTAGCCAACTTAGCCAAGTCGTGTCGCCGCCGAGGAAGATCCTGCTTCGCTCGAGTTCGTCACTCTCGACCGCAGGGTCGCCGCCGCCGCACGCGAGGGCTTCCAGATTCTGGAGCTGTGCTGAGTCCTTCTCCTATTTCTCACGTGCGAGAAAATCTCGCGCTCGGTAGAGCGCTGCGATCGTTTTAGCATCGACGATTTCTCCGCGTTCGATCATCGCGAAGGTCTCTGTGAATGCGACCCGACTGACCTTGATCACTTCGTCGTGGTCGAGCGCGCCCTGCCCCGCCGAAAGGTCGCGCGCCAGATAGAGCTCGATTCGTTCGTCGCAGAAGCTCGGAATCGTGACGATCCCGCCCAGATGATCCCACTTGGCCGCCGCCAGGCCTGCCTCCTCGCCGAGCTCGCGGCGCGCGCAGGTCAGAGCGTCCTCGTCCGCGTTACGGCATCCGGCGGGAATCTCCCAAATCCACGCACCGATCGCGTGACGCCACTGGCTCAGCATCGCGACGGTGCCGTCCACGTCGAGCGCGACGATCGCGGCGGCGCCCGGATGCCGGATCACGGCGAGATCGACCGTCACTCCGTTGGGCAAGGTCGCGGTTTCGACACCCAGGTCGACGACGCCAAGTTTCAATACGGGACGGCGCTTGGTATCCATCGGGAAAGATTCGTCCACGCGTGCGGCGCACGCAAGTATCAGCCGATTTGCGCGGCTCTCCGGAACAGGCCGATAATTCGGCGATGCCGCGCGTGGTGATACCAATTTTTTTCGATTACGCATCGACGCTCTGCTATGTCGCGTGGAGCATCGTGCGGGAACTCGAGCCCGAGCTCGGCTTCGACGCGCTATGGAAGGGAGTGCCGATAGCGCTGCGCGACCATCGCGCTAAGGCCGGTCGCGCGATCACCGACCTCGAACGTCAGAAGGTCCTGATGGTCGCCGCTGAGACTGGAATCGCTGTCGTGCCGCTCGAGCGATGGATCGATTCATCGGCCGCACTGGAAGGCTCGGAACTCGCGCGCGAGGCGGGGGTGTTCGCCGCGTACCATGAAGCCGTGTTCCGCGCCGCGTTCGAAGATCGCGCCGACATCTCGGCGCCCGCGATACTCGATGAGATCGCCGCGCGGGCCCGGATGGATCCGATCAAATTTCACGAAGATATTGAAAGCCGCCGGATGGCGCCGCGGCTCGAGCAGTATCGCCGGGAGGCCGATGAGCATTCGGCGCTCGGCTATCCGACCTTCATACTCGGCGACTTCCCGATGATCGGGATTCAACCTGCCGACTCGATGCGGCTGCTGCTCCGGCGTTTCATCCGCCAGCGCGAAACCGAACCGCAGGCGTAACTCCGAGGTCGAGTACGTGCATCGAATGCAGGGCGGCCCACTCCAGCGCGGCGTTCAGCCCGCTCTCGTGGCGGCGAAGTAGCCCTCAAAGAAAGCGGGGTTATCGTAGATGTCCTGTTTCATCGCGATTCACTGTCCCAGTGCGATGATACACGCCTCGCGGATTTTCCATAGTTCATCGAAACCGAGACCTGACGGTGCATCTGGCGACGCGATCCAGTCGCGCATCGATCGCTGATGAAGCGCGATCTTGTAGTCGCCGATCTGCTCCGGCGTAATTTTCTCTTCGTAAAGAAAGTGCTCTATCGGCTCCGCCGGGCCGCCCGCGATTTCTCGCGTCACGTCGATCCGATCGTCGAGATAGCGAAGGTAGCAATGCGCTTCGGGTACGTATTCGAGTCCGCTCGCCGCGAGCACGCGGCCGACTCCGGGCGTGTTGCGTTCACTCATTCGATAGATTCCGATCACGAGCGCGATTTCGAGCCGCTGCTCGAGCGCGAGCCGCGCCATTAGTGCATGCTTGGTGCTGCACGTGCCGCGATGTTCGCGCATCACGATCAGTGGATCGGTGCGAGAGCTGTTGCGTCCATACGGCAGCGCTTGAACATAACGAGCAGCAGCGCGAAAGTCGTTCGCTCCGGCAGAGACGAACGCACGAGTGATCTTGCCCGCACCTTCAAGCGCACGATCGGGAAGAGCGTCCCAGGATTTCACAAGCATTCCTCCGCTGCGCGATTGTAGCGCGAGTCGAGTCCCGATTCACCGCCGCAATACGGTGAGGATGTAGGTGTCATTCCCACGCGCTGCTGCGCGAGGAATCCCGAGTTCGGATTGCAGGCCTTCCAGTTCTTCGCGTCGTGATACTCACTCGCACAGATCCGGGATTCCTCACGCGCGCCAGCCACGCGCGCGAGAATGACAGAAACGGTATTCGCGGAATTAGCGCGACAGGAACACCGGGCAGGGAGAATTGCGCAGGACATATTCGGTGGTCGAGCCGAGGACCATCTCGATTATCCTGCTGTGGCCGTACGCGCCGATAAACAGCAGGTCGGCGTCGCGCTCTTTCAGGAACTTGATGATCTCCTCGTTGGCATGGCCCGCCAGCAGCTTGAATTCCGCGGGCGGCGTGTACGGCTCGAAGTACTTGCGCGCCTCCTCGAGCGTGCGCTCGCCGAGTTTCGGATCGCGCGCGACCGTCACCACGGTCAGCGCCACGCCTAGGCCGTTTGCAACCTCGGCCGCCGCCCGCATCGCGCGTGAGGCGCGCTCGCTGCCGTCATAGGCGAGGACGGGACGCTGGATCTCGCGAAATTTCATCGGCGCGATGAACAAAGGACGCGGGCATTTGCGCGCCACCGCTTCCGCAGTCGAGCCGAGCAGCCCGCTGGAGAAACGTTCGTTGACGCCGCGATGCCCGATCATCACCAAGTCCGCGCTCTTCGCCCGATCGCAGATCTGGTTGGCGACGATCCCCATATCAAGCACAGTCTCGGCAGCGATATTCTCGCGCTGAGCGGCGGCCGCGAAATCGTCGAGCACCGTGCGTCCGCGCGCAGTCAGCACCTCGCGCATCTTCGAGGAAAAATCCAGATATGGTTCAAGACCCAGCGAACCTGATATATCATGGAAGAAGGATCCCTCGATCGACACGATATCGACGACATGAACCCCAATCATGGTCGCGCCAAGGCGACGAGCGATGTTAAAGGCATAGGCCTGTGCGTTGCGGGAATGTTCGGAGGTGTCGATGCCGACGAGAATTTTCTTGATCAACGGCCAGTCCTCCGTTTGGAGTTCCGCGATATCACGACGCGCGGGTAAGCCTCAAGAGGCGGCCAGAGGCGGTGTGCAATGAGCGAGCAGAAGGAATCACGGCTCCTCAAGCTGGTTGAAGAACTCAGCGAGGCCGCGGGGCGCGTCGGACTGGAAGTGCGCCGCGAGCGGATTTTGCGCGAGGTCGGCTACCGCGCGCGCGGCGGAGCGTGCCGCCTGCGCGAAAAGGACATGGTCATCATCGATCGCGAACAGCCCGCCGCCGAGCAGCTCGAAGTGCTGGCGGAAGCGCTGCGTTCGCACGACCTGGAAGCACTGTACCTGTCGCCGGCCGCGCGCCGCGTCGTCCAGCCCGCAGCCGGCGCGCAATAGGCAAATCGATGCCGCGAGGAGAGCATACCGCCGAGCATACGCGCACCATCGTCGGCCACATGCCGCACGCCAGCGCCGAACAGCGGATGAGCACGTTTCATTCGCGGCTCAAGGACCGCGGGCTCAAGTCCACCGGCCAGCGCGACGATATCGCGCGCGTTTTTTTCGGAATCGGCCGCCATATCAGCGCCGAAGAACTCTACGCCGAGGTCAAGAAAGTAAATCCGCACGTCGGCTACGCGACCATCTACCGCACGCTGCGCCTCTTGCGCGAGTGCGACTTGCTGCAAGAGCGCCATTTCGACGAAGGCCAGGCGCGCTACGAAGCGATGGGCGAGCGGCACCACGATCATTTCATCTGCGAGCGCTGCGGCAAGATTATCGAATTCGAGAACGACAGTATCGAGCGGCTGCAAGAGATGGTCGCGCGCGAGCTCAAGGCGCAGTTGCGCCGCCACAAAATGGAACTTTACGGTATCTGCGCCGATTGCCTGGCGCGCGGCGAACACTAGCCGCGGCGCGAGGCTCGCAGCGCAGCGATCCTGAATCTCGGGGAGAACATGATGGACAAACGCCCGCGGATGCTTGAAGGCTATCGCGTCCTGGATTTCACCCACTTCGTCGCCGGTCCCACCTGCACGAGGATTCTTGGTGAGATGGGCGCCGACGTGATCAAGGTCGAGCGCTCGCTCGAGGGCGATCACGTCCGTGTGCTCGGCCTGGTCCGCGACGGGATGAGCACGTACTACTTTCAGCACAACCATTCCAAGCGCAGCCTCGGAGTTAATCTGCGCGACCCGCGCGGACGCGATCTCCTGCTCAAGATGATTCCGAAGATCGACGTCGTCGTCGAAAATTTCGCGCCCGGCGTGATCGGCGAGATGGGCTTCGGTTACGAGGCGCTGAAGAAGATCAATCCGCGGATCATCATGTGCTCGGTCTCTGTCGCCGGACAGACCGGACCGCTCAGCTACAAGCCCGGCTACGATTACCTGGGCGCTTCGCTGGCGGGAATTACCGATCAACTCGGCGAGCCCGACGGATCGCCGATCGTGCCGCCGATGGCGATCGGCGACGTATCGACCGGGGTCGCCGCCGCGATGGCGGTCGGCTTCGCGCTGCTGCATCGCGAGCGCACTGGCGAGGGGCAGATGCTCGACGCGTCGCTGCTCGACACCTACTTCCATATGCACGAGCTCTCCGTTCCGGTGGTCTCGCTGCGGCCAGGAAAATTCATTCCCAAACGCGGAGGCGCGACACATCCGACCGGCGCGCCGTGCGGCGTTTACAAGGCGAGCGACGGTTACGTCTTCCTGGTCGTGCAGCAGCATGAGATCGCGCGTCTGTGGCGCGCGATGAAACGGCCCGAGCTGGCCGACGACCCGCGCTTCAAGACCAATCGCGACCGGCTCAAGAACAATCTCGCGCTGCGCGAGACGATCGAAAGCTGGCTCATGAGCTTTCCCGAGCGCGACGCTCCGATCGCATTGCTCGACGCCGAACGTGTACCCTGCGCGCCCGTGTACAAGCTCGCGGAGTCGATGGCGCATCCGCATTTACGCGGACGCAAGACCGTGCGCCGCGTGAAGGACGAGACCTTCGGCGAATTCGATATCCCGGGGATGCCCGTGAAGTTTTCGGCGTGGCCCGATCGCACCGAGGTCAAGGCCTCGCGCATGGGCGCAGACAACGCGGCGATCGTGACCGAGGTCGCGGGCCTGTCCGCCGCGGAGGCTGACGAACTCGCGCGCGCAGGCGTGCTGATCGCGGCGCCCGCGCCGGCGCCAGCCACATCCTGATTCGCACTCGAGCGCGAAGCGAAAAATCATCCGAGTTCAGGAGGCGATCCGATGATCAAATCCCGCGGACTGAGACATATCAATCTGAACGTGAGCGACATTCAGCGGTCGCTTAGGTTCTATCAGCAGGCATTCGGGCTTGAAGTTCAATTCTGGGAAGGCAAGCGGATGGTGTTTCTGCGCTCGCCCGGCGCCGACGACACGATCACGCTGTGCCAGGCCGAAAAGAGCGCGCCGATCGGCGGCGCCGGCGTGTCGCACTTCGGCTTCGGACTGGCGGAAAAGGGAATGCTCGACGCGGCGGTCAGCCAAATCGAGCAGGCGGGCGGCAAGCTGCTGAGCCGCGGCAACCATGCGCCCGGAGTGCCGTACGCTTATCTTGCGGATCCCGACGGTTACGTGATCGAGGTCGGCAATAGCTGACGAGCGCCGGCGGTCCGACGCGCTTCATAGGATTTGAAAACCGGCGAAGACTTCGAGCGTCGCTTCCTGGTGAACACCCGCGCCGAGGTCGCCGCGCTGCTCGATCGCGCGGTGAACGCCCTCAAGCGCTAGTGGCGGCGCGACCTCGAGCCGCGGCGCAACTCGGCCGCCGCGCGAGGCAGTGCGTCGGCGCCCTCGCGATGCCGATAGTTCATATCGTTGCCGCAGTGCGGACAGTTGACGTCCTTCCACTGCACGAATTCTCCGCACAGTGGGCATCGGTAGTGATGCCGCGCCTTCCACCAGAACGCGAGCGCGGTCACGGCCACCATCGCAATTCCGAAAATCGTCTGATACATAGCGCGCGCTCCGGGGTTTCAGGCCAGGCCGTCCTTCAGCGCCTGCTCGAGCGCCCCGATATTGGTGTGATGCCCGGCCGCCATCACGGTCAGAAACGCGTTCAGATGCGGATCGCTGATGGTCGGAAGCTGCTCCTCGATTTTACGAATCACCCAGCGCTGGCCGCGGTTGAGCAACTCGCACTTGGCGCGAAACTCGCCTACCGCGCGCACCTTCTCAACGAAGTCGCCGGTTTTGTTCGACGCGTCTCCGCCCAGCCTGCGCACATGCTGCGAGAGTTCGTTCGCATAGTACCCCTCGTCGTGGCCGACCTTCTTGAGCATCTCGCGCAGCACGAGCGAGCGCGCAAGTTCAGTCAGTTCGTGCAGCACGCGGCCGCCGGCACGCTCGGCCTCGCCAAGCGTGTTGAGAAATCCTTCAAGCTGTGTGTCCATCGCTAACCTCTTGCTGATTACTGATTTTATAGCGTCGGCACCACAGGACAGTACGCGGCGCCGAAGCCCGCATGACCGTCAATCGCGGTGCGAATCATCTTCGCGATCGGCTCGAGTGCGCGCGCCGGATTGGCGCCGAGCGCATACGCGGCGTTGACGTGGCCCGAGAGCAGCGCCTGGATGATGCTCGGCTGCTCGGGCAACTCCTGGATCGCGATCTCTTTATTGGGGTCGAGCCGCGCCAGTTCCTTAACCTTGCGCAGCGCGTCGTCGAAGGTCCCGAGCGAATCGACCAGCTTGATCGGCAGCGCCTGGTCGCCCATCCACACGCGCCCTTGCGCGATCCCGTCCACGTCCTCGACGCTCAGATGACGTCCGGCGGCGACAATCTTGACGAAGTATTGATAGGTGTCGCCCAGCATCTGATTCTGGAACACCCCCGCCTGCGCGGGCGTGAAGTCGGTGAAGGCGTCGAACATATCCGCATTGGCGCCGTAACTAACCGCGCCGGTGTTGAGGTACACCTTCTGGGTCGCGGGCGTGATGTTGAATTTTCCTCCGAGCACGCCGATCGATCCGGTGATCGTTCCGGGGTCGGCGATAATCGCGGCGGCCGGCGTCGAGATCCAGTATCCGCCCGACGCAGCGTAACCAGACATGCTGATCACGACCGGCTTCTTCGCCGCGGTCAGCTCGACCTGGCGCCGAATCAGCTCGGACGCGACCACGTCGCCTCCCGGTGAGTTGACCCGGAACACGACTCCACGCACGGAATCGTCTTCGCGCGCGCTCTTGAACGCGGCCACGATATCGTCGGCGCCCATCGCGTTGCCCTCCGGCGAGAGCAGCGGATCGAATCCGCCCTGCCCGCGCTCGATCGCGCCCGAGCCGTACACGATCGCGATTTTGTCGCCGCCCGGAGCGAACGACGCGAAAATCGATCCTCCCGAGCTGCTGTAGTCAGAGTAGTCCACGAACTTGTGCTCGGAATCGCCGCCGCGATGCTTCGCGCGATCGGTGAACTGATCCTCGTACTCGACACGATCGACGAGCTTATCCTTGAGGCTCGCGTCGGCATTGAGCGGCGCCTGGTCCACGAAGCTCTTCACGGCGGCCGGATCGATATGGCGCTCGGCCGCGATCTGCGCAACGATCTGGTTGTACATGTCGCCGGCGAGCGCGGCGTCTTCTTCATGCTGCGCGGGAGTGAAGTCCTTTTGCGTGAAGATATTTCCAGCCGATTTATATTTTCCGATCGCGCCAAAGTTCGGATGGATACCGATCCAGTCGAGCGTCCCGCGCGCGAACAATTCCCGGATCCCGACGCCGGTGATTCCAAGCGTTCCCTGCGGCATCAGCGAAACCTCGTCGGCCGCGGCCGCAACCACATACGGTAGATTGCCGGGGCCGAAGTCGCCGGCGCTCTCGATATACGCCGCCGTCCATTTGCCGGTCTTGCGAAATGATTTGATCAGCGCGGCGATCTCCTGCGCCTGCGCGAGATCCATCTGCGGATCGATCACCTTTACCGCCAACCCGATGATCCGCCGGTCCTTGGCTCCGCGATCGATCGCGCGGCGCACAAAGTTAAGCGGCGTCTCGTCTTTGGCAACCAGCCCGAGCACGCCGTTACTGCC
>JBARDN010000135.1:0-7338 GCA_049795175.1 Binataceae bacterium (SeqCode)
CGCTTCTTGCGCGCGCGCGACGGACGCGCGGCGCGGGCGGGCGCCGCGGCCGCCTCTTTGGCGGCTTGTGCGGCAGCCTGGGCCTGGAGCTTGCTGCATGCGCCGCACAGGTTATTCAGGTTCGCGGGATCTTCGGTCAGGCCGTCGTCGAGCGAATGGCACACCTTCATGCATCCGGAGCAGATGAAGTAGATACCCTCGATCGTCTTATTGATCCGCTCGCGGTTGAGGATTCGGCCGCGCAGCTTTTCGATTCGGATTCCCAAAAGCTCGGCGTACTGGCGCTTGATCTTGCGCCGCCCCGCTTCGTCCTTGGGAAGATCGGCATCTTCTTCGGACTCGTCGCCGGATTCGGAGAAGCTCGCGTACTTATCGCGCTTCGAGGTCTTTCGCTTTCGCGCTCTGCCCATCGTCAAGTTTCCTTAGCGGGTTTTGCCGATGTATCCGCAAGCTTTTTCGCATACGAGGTAGAAGCCCTTGCGGCCGTAGCCGGCGAACTTGGTCACCTTGCTTTCGGCGCCGCAGTTGGGGCACAGATGCTTGTGCTGAACCTCGCCAGTTTTTTCCGCGGTCTTTGCTTTCTTTTCAGCCATAACGAATTTGAGCCGTCCTGAGGATTGGAATTGATATCGCCCATCTGCATGGCGCAGGCGGCGAAACACCACATTGTACACGAAACCGGCGCTTCGAGAAATCCGGGGCCCACCGCAGCAACCAGCCCTCAACCGTCAGCTCGTCGAGCCCGAAGCAACTCGCGCCGCGCCGTCACCCGCGGAGATCGGCGTCGTGGCGCCATTCTTATCGTGGTTTCTGCAGGGTCCTCAATCGGGATCGCTCGGCAACCGCCGGCTTCATCATTTCGCCGCGGTAAATTGATCTCCGATGGTTGAATCGCGGCGCTCGCGTGTGTTTATCTGTAAGGTTCAAGACGCCATGCAAGTAAATATCGATACCCCTTCGGCGCTGCGGCGCAAACTCACCATCGAAGTCGAACCCGACGAGATCAAGCGCGAACTCGACTCGGCCTACAATGAGCTGAAACGCGGCGTGGTGCTCAAGGGCTTTCGCCCCGGCCACGCTCCGCGGCTGATGCTCGAGCGATTTTTCGGCGACCAGGTTCGTGGCGAAGTCGTGCAGAAGCTGGTGCGCGAGTACACCGAAAAAGCGCTCGAAGAAAACTCGCTCAAGCCGGTGGTCGCTCCGGAGATCGTCACCGAAGAGACTGACCTCGCCAAATCGCTCAAGTTCAGCGCGACCTTTGATCTGCGTCCCGAGCTGACGGTCAAGGACTACGCCGGCCTAAAGATTCCCGAGTTCAAGATCGAGGTAAAGGAAGAGGAGATCGACAGCACGATTCAGGCGCTGCGTGAGCGTCAGGCTACGCTCAAGAAAATCGAAGGCCGCGCAACGGTTCAGGAGAGCGACTACGTCCTCGCCACCGTCGAGGGCTTCGAGGGCGACAAGGCGCTGTCGGGAGTTCCGGTACAGGAACGGCTGCTGCAGGCGACGAAGACCGCGGTCGCGCATCAGATTGACGAAATCCTGATCGGCGCCGAGATCGGCAAGACCGCGCGCGGCGTCAAGACCTACGGACAGGACTACGCGGAAAAAGAGCTGGCGGGAAAGACCGTCGAATGGCGCGTCAACGCCAAGGAAATCTACGAGCGGATTCTGCCCAACCTTGACGACGAGTTCGCCAAGGACCAGGGGGATTGCAAGGACCTGGATGCGTTGCGTGTGCGCGTGCGCGAGGAACTCGAAAAGCACGCCCGCGACGAGGCCGACTCCCGCGCGCGCCAGGGACTGCTCGATCTCGTGATCGAGCGCAATCCCGTCGAGCTGCCGGAATCCCTGGTGTCTCGCGAGCAGCGGGTGATGGAGCAGGAGCTGCACAACACGCTCGAGGCCGGAGGTATCCCGCACGAGCAGGTCGAGGAGCGCGTCAAGGCTTCGGCCGAAGAGCTCAAGCAGCGGGCAGAGAAGCGCGCGCGCACTTCGCTGGTGGTCGACGCGATTGCGGACCAGGAAAATATCGAGGTCAGCGACGAGGAGCTGGGAGATCGGGTCGCTCTGATCGTCACGCAATCGGGCCGCCAGCGTGATCGCGCCGCCGAGTTTTATCGCGAAGAAGCCAACCGCGAGGGTCTGCGGGTAACGATGCGCCGCGAAAAGGCGCTGGACCTCGTGATGGCGCGCGCCCAGCGCGAGCACCTCGAGGGCGATACGGGTGACGCCGGGAGTGTGGAGAAGGCGTGAGTCAAGTCCCCAAACAGTTTTTGAAAACCGTGGGACGTTGCCCAACTATTGCGGAGTGGATACAATTTGATGGCGTCAGCGGCCTGTTACCGTCATGAGAGCGCCGGCTGCGACGCGGTTAGGGTTTATGAGCAGCCTGGTACCGATCGTAGTCGAACAAACTGGCCGCGGTGAGCGCGCCTACGACATCTTTTCCCGCCTGTTGAAGGACCGGATCGTATTTCTCGGGACCGAGGTTAATGGGGACGTCGCCAATCTGATCACGGCGCAGTTCCTGTTCCTCGAATCCGAAGATCCGGAAAAGGAAATCAGCTTCTATATCAACTCGCCGGGCGGTGAAGTGAGCGCCGGGATGGCGATCTACGACACAATGCAGTTCATCAAGCCTGGGGTCTCGACGCTATGTCTGGGCCAGGCTGCCAGCATGGCGGCGATTCTGCTCGCCGCGGGACAGAAGGGACGGCGCTACGCCCTGCCCCACGCGCGCGTCCTGATGCATCAGCCGCATGGCGGCGCGCAAGGACAGACCAGCGATATCGATATCCAGGCGCGCGAAATGGTCCGTGCGCGCGAAGAGATGAACCTCATCCTGGCGCATCACACGGGGCAGAACGTGAAGAAAATCGAGAAGGATACGGACCGCGATTTCATCTTGTCTCCGGAGCAAGCAGTTGAATACGGAGTCATCGATGAGGTAATCGTTAGCCGGAGGCCCTCCAAGTGAACCGTGGGAGGCAGTAATGGCCAAGCATGACGACCGTTCGGGCAATCTGGTGTGTTCGTTTTGCGGCAAGAGCCAGGACGAAGTACGCAAGCTGATAGCCGGACCGACGGTTTATATTTGCGACGAATGTATCGATCTCTGTAACGACATAATCGCCGAAGAGACGGACAGCGAAGAGGCTTTCAGCCAATCGTCGGCGGTTCCCAAACCCGCGGAAATCAAACGCGTTCTCGACCAGTACGTAATCGGCCAGGAACGCGCCAAGAAAATTCTCTCGGTCGCGGTCCATAACCATTACAAGCGAATCGACTCGCAAATGGTGACCGGCGACGTCGAGCTGCAGAAATCCAACATCCTGCTGATCGGTCCGACCGGCGTGGGCAAGACGCTGCTGGCGCAAACGCTGGCGCGCTTTCTACAGGTTCCCTTCACCATCGCCGATGCGACCTCGCTGACCGAGGCGGGCTACGTCGGCGAGGACGTCGAGAATATCATCCTGTCGCTGTTGCAGAACGCCGACTATGATATCGAGCGCTGCCAGCGCGGGATCGTTTATATCGACGAGATCGACAAGATCGCGCGCAAGGGCGACAACCCCTCGATCACGCGCGACGTGTCGGGCGAAGGCGTGCAGCAGGCGCTGCTCAAGATCGTCGAAGGGACGATGGCGTCGGTGCCGCCCAAGGGCGGCCGCAAGCATCCGCAACAGGAATTTTTGCAGGTCGATACGACCAATATCCTGTTCATCTGCGGCGGCGCGTTTGTCGGCCTGGACGATATTATCCGGCGCAGAATCGCGGGCAAGACGATGGGCTTTCGCGCCGATCTGACCCATCGCGACCCCAAGACCATCTCGGAGCTGCTGCTCGAAGTGCAGCCGGAAGATCTGCTCAAGTTTGGATTGATTCCCGAGTTTGTCGGGCGTCTGCCGGTAATCGCGACTCTGGGTGAACTGGACGAGGAAGCGCTGGTGCGCATCCTGAACGAACCCAAGAATGCGCTGGTGCGGCAATACCAAAAGCTGTTCGACATGGAGAACGTGCATCTGAAATTCACGCAGGGAGCGTTGCGCGCGATCTCGCGCGAGGCGCTCAAGCGCAAATCCGGAGCACGCGGACTGCGCGCCATCATGGAGAGCATCATGGTGGACCTGATGTACGACATACCGTCGCAGCCGAATATCAAGGAGGTTCTGATTTCGGAGGAAGTGGTGACGCAGAAGGAGCAGCCGCTTCTGGTCTATCAGAAGACCGCTGAAACCGCCTGACGCGAGGGAGACTCGGGATCCACACAGATGCTGTTTCGTAACGACAAAAAAGATAATCGCGACGCGACCGGGAACGTGGTTCCGTTGTTCCCGCTGCGCGAATTAATCGTATTCCCCCATGCGGTCTACCCGATTTTCGCGGGCCGCCAAAAGTCCATCAAAGCGCTTGAGGCCGCAGAACAACAGAAGAAACCAATCCTGCTGGTCTCGCAGAAAGACGCCAAGATTGCCGAGCCGTCGCCGCAGGACCTGTACAATATCGGCACGCTCGCGATCGTGGTGCAGCTTCTGCGCCTGCCCGACGGGACCGTCAAGGTGCTGCTCGAGGGCAAAAAACGCGCGCGGATACTCCGCTACCTTCCCGACGAGGATTTCTACCAGGTCGAGGCCGAGGAAATCGAAGAAGCGTATGAACCCTCACCCGAAGTCGAAGCGTTGATGCGCTCAGTCGTATCGACCTTCGACAACTACGCGCGGCTGAACAAGAAAATTCCGCCGGAAATGGTGGCTTCGATTTCGGCGGTTGATGATCCCGGATTCCTGTCCGACAAGATCGTCGAACATCTGGGAATCAAGCTCGAGGACAAGCAGGCGCTGCTCGAATCGACCAATCCGGCCGAGCGGCTGGAAAAGATTCTCGGCTACATGCGCTCGGAGCTGGAAATTCTCGAAGTCGAAAAGCGTATCCGCTCCCGGGTCAAGAAGCAGATGGAGAAGACCCAGAAGGAGTACTACCTGAACGAGCAGATGCGCGCGATCCAGAAAGAACTCGGCGAGAAAGACGAATTCAAGAACGAGATCCAGGAACTCGAAGAGAAGCTGCGCCAGAAGAAGATGCCGGCTGAGGCGCGCGAAAAGTGCGAACGCGAAATCAAGAAGCTCAAGATGATGTCGCCGATGTCGGCCGAGGCGACCGTGGTGCGCAATTACCTTGACTGGTTCCTGGCGCTGCCGTGGTTCGAGTACACCGAAGACAAGCTCGATATAAAGGAAGCCGAGCGTATCCTCGAGGAAGATCATTACGGCCTCGATAAGGTCAAGCAGCGCATCCTCGAATACCTCGCGGTCGAGACGCTGGTCGGCCAGATGAAGGGACCGATCATGTGCCTGGTCGGGCCACCGGGAGTCGGCAAGACCTCGCTCGGCAAATCACTGGCGCGCGCGACCGGCAGAAAGTTCGTGCGCGTGTCGCTGGGTGGCGTGCGTGACGAAGCCGAGGTCCGGGGGCATCGCCGTACATATATCGGCGCGCTGCCGGGCAAGGTCATCCAGTCGATCCGCAAGGCCGGATCGTCCAATCCGGTGATGCTGCTGGACGAGGTTGATAAGATGTCAACCGACTTCCGCGGCGATCCGTCGTCGGCGCTGCTCGAGGTGCTCGATCCGGAGCAGAACTTCACCTTCAACGATCACTACCTCGATTGCGACTACGATCTTTCCAAGGTGATGTTCGTCACCACAGCGAACACGCTCGATCGTATTCCGCGTCCGCTCCAGGACCGGATGGAAGTGATCCGAATTCCGGGTTACACCGAAACCGAGAAGGCGCAAATCGCAAAGAAATACCTGGTCACCAAGCAGATGGAGGCCAACGGCCTCAAGCCCGAGAACATCGAGTTCTCCGACAAGGCGCTCTTGGGAATTATCCGCCACTACACGCGCGAGGCGGGGGTGCGCAACCTCGAGCGCGAGGTCGCGTCGGTATGCCGCAAAGTCGCGGTCGAAGTGGTCAAGACCGACCGCAACGCGCACGTCAAGATTTCGTCCTCGAGCCTTGCGAAGTACCTGGGACCCGCGAAGTTCCGTTACGGAATCGCGGAGACCGAACCGCAAATCGGTGTCACCACCGGGCTGGCGGTGACCGAGCTTGGCGGCGAGCTGCTGAGCGTCGAGGTGACGATCGTCCCCGGGCGCGGCAAGCTTACGATCACCGGGCAGCTCGGTGACGTGATGCAGGAATCGGCGCAGGCGGCGTTGTCATACGTGCGTTCGCGCTCGGATATGCTCGGACTCGATTCGAGCTTCTACCACAAGATCGATATCCACATTCACGTTCCCGAGGGCGGAATTCCCAAGGACGGGCCGTCGGCCGGAATCACGCTGGCGACCGCGCTGGTCTCTGCACTGACACGCACGCCGGTGCGTAACGATCTTGCGATGACGGGCGAGATCACGCTGCGCGGACGGGTGCTGCCAATCGGAGGACTCAAGGAAAAGGTGCTCGCGGCGCATCGCGGTGGAATCAAGACGATCCTGATGCCGAAAGAGAACGGCAAGGACATCAGCGAGATCGCGCCGGCGATACTCAAGGGGATCCAGCTCATCCAGGTCGAGCACATGGACGAGGTGCTGCGGCACGCGCTGGTGCTGACGGATCCGGAGGCATTTTTCAAGCCGCGGCCGCCGTCGGTCAATCCGGCTTTCCTGAACGAGGTCGAGAGCAAGACGCCGATTGCCGCCGATGACGATGAAGACTCGGCGCCGTCGCCGACTAACCTCTCGCAATAACCGGGGGGTGCGAGAAAACTGGGGCTCCGTGATTCCCGCGCGTCGCGGGACACGGCCTAACCGGCGGCGCAGGCCGCATTGAGCAGAGCCATGACCAAGGCCGAACTTATTGAAGCACTATCGAACAAGCTTCCACTTCCCAAGGCCGACGCCGAGCGTGCGGTGAATATCGTGCTCGACGACGTGATCGCGGCGCTCAAGACCGGCGACCGCGTGAACATCTCGGGTTTCGGGACATTCGCAGTCTCGACGCGCCAGGCGCGTGCGGGACGAAATCCGAAGACCGGCGAGACGATTCAGATCTCGGCGAGCCGTTCGGCCAAGTTCAAGCCGGGCAAGCAATTGAAGGATTCGCTTAACGAGGGACTGGAAGGGGCAGCGCCCGCCGCGCCCAGCACAGGCTCGTGATCGGCGGTCCGCGCGTTCGCGGCTGCCAGCAGTCGCTCAGATTCAGTAATATGAAGCCCTGCCCTGACGGGCAGGGCTTTTTCTTTTCGCGAGGGGGCGGTTAGCTCAGTGGTAGAGCATCGGCCTTACAAGCCGAGGGTCGCAGGTTCGAAACCTGCACCGCCCACCAATAAAA
>JBARDN010000136.1:0-2844 GCA_049795175.1 Binataceae bacterium (SeqCode)
CGCGCCGCCTCCGCCGCCGGCGCTTCCGCCTCCGCCGCGGACGCGCGACAGATGCGACCACTGGCGCGTCAGGCGCGGCTGCAAATACGCGAGCTGCGCGATCTCGACTTGCAGCTTGCCTTCCAGGGTGCGCGCCCGGAGCGCAAAAATATCGAGAATCAACTGGCTGCGATCGATCACGCGCAGCTTGAGTTCCTTTTCGAGATTGCGCGCCTGCGCCGGCGAGAGCGCATCGTCGAAGATCACCAGCGTCGCTCCAGTCTGATGCGCGAGCTCGCGGACTTCGGCCGCCTTGCCCTTGCCGATAAAGGTGCGCGGGTCGGGAGCCTTGAGCTTCTGGCTTACCGTCGCTTCGACGCTGGCCCCGGCGCTAAGCGTGAGCGCGCGGAGCTCCGCCAATGATTCCTCAGTCGATATGCCCTCGGCGGCGCCGAGTTCGATTCCGACCAGGATCGCGCGGTCTTGCCCTTCGGTAGTGATGTTATGCAAATGAGTCAGCCGCTGTCTCGAGTGCGGCATCGCTTCGAGTCTATCAAGATGCCGCCGCAATTTTAATACGATGTTTCATCGGTGGCTTCGTTCCGGCGATTTGCGATCGAGCAAATCATTTTATTCCAGTAAATCAAGGATTTTTTGTCAGACAAAGATAGTTCGTTTAAGATTCGCTAACCCTTCGCTTAGCAGCTCCGGAGGGCATTTACGCGTTCTGCGGCGCGGCAGGGAAACATTATTGTCGCGCCTTTCAGCGGACTCGGGCAGGTTCCGGCTGACGCACGAGGAATCCCCGATTCGGGTCATCGGCAGAGAGAGGAAGCAGAGCAGCACCCTCACCCGCCGCTTCGCGGCACCCTCTCCCGTCGGAGAGGGAATAGAGAACGCAACCTCACGACTGGGACGCGGCGCGCTCGGGGCTCTAGTTCCACCGAGCGCTTCATCAAAATAATTATAGCATACCGGTCGGAGTCAGATAAGGATGGACAGTTCAGCACGGCACAGAGGAGTCACTCATCTGCCAAGATGCGGCAAGTTTAAGATAGCGCGTTGGTCATCGATCGTCGCGCGCTGGATTTGATCGAGCAGCTCCAGGCGGTTCGACTTTGGATTTCGTCAACGATCTAACGCCTGCGCAAACCAGCTCTGGATCCATCTATCTCAACTGGACGGCGCCTGGGGTTAGTAGTTGTTCGAGGTCGGTTACGAAGGCGTCGGTGGGGGAGACGCGGAAACCGTCGCCGAGCACGAGGACGGCTTCGCGGCCGTCTTCGAGGCCCAAGTGCAGATAGGTTATCGAGTTTCCGCGATGGCGCGTCAGCGCGGTTTTCAGCGCGTCGAGGCCGCCGTTGTCGAGACGGGCTTTCGGCGCGCGGATTCGGACCTCGCGCACGGAATCTACCAGCGCGGCGGAGAGCGGACGGATCTCGTCGATGATTATCTGGGCGCGGTCGTCGTCAACGTCGAGCTTGCCGCGGACCAGCACCGGATCGTCGCCGGCGATTAGCGCCTCGTACTTGGTGTAGGTTTCGGGCCACGCAATCGCTTCGAGGATGCCGGCGCGATCCTCGAGCGAGAAGGTCGCGTAGCGTTTTCCGGATTTGTTGTTCTTCAGCTTGAGCGATTGGACCACGCCCGCGATATTGATGCGGCTGCCGTCGGGGACGTTCGGAAGATCAGCGGTGGTCACCTTGCTTACCGCCGCCAGCTCGCGCGCGTATTTGTCCAGCGGATGCGCGGTGATGTAGAAGCCGAGCGCTTCCTTTTCGTATTTCAGCTTTTCCTTGGGCTCCCATTCGGTCACCGCTTCGCGCGGGGCGAGCGTGGGCGGCTTGGCGCCGGCGCCGCCGAACAGGCCCATCTGGTTGCGCTCGGCGTCGCTGTGGGCTTTCTGCGCGAGCTTGATCGCGTCTTCAGAAGTGGCTGCGAGCGCGGCGCGCGCCACGCCGGAGAAATCGAACGCGCCGCATTTGATCAGCGCGTCGAGCACGCGGCGGTTGATCGTCTGCGCGCCGACGCGGGTGCAGAAATCCACCGGGCCATCATACGGTCCGTTGCTCTCGCGCTCGGCGATAATCGCTTCCGCGGCCTTTGCGCCTACTCCGCGAATCGCGGCAAGGCCGAAGCGGATGTCGCCGTTGACCACCGCGAACTTGACCCGGCTCTGGTTGATGTCGGGCGGCAGAATTTTGATCCGCATCTCGCGCAGCGAGGCGATATTTTTGTAGGTCTTGGTGACGTCATCCATGTCCAGCGACATCAGCGCCGCCATGAATTCGTGCGGATGATGCGCGCGCAGGTACGCAGTGCGATAGCTCGTAAGCGCGTAGGCGGCGCCGTGGGCGCGCGGGAATCCGTACGCCGCGAAAGTCTCGATCTTGGAAAAAATCGCGGTCGCCAGATCGCGCGGGAGTCCGCTCTTGAGCGCGCCGGCGATAAACCCCTCGCGCTCTTTCTCCATCGCGGCCTTGTTCTTCTTGCCCATCGCGGCGCGCAGGATATCGGCTTGCTGGAGAGTGTATCCGGCGATCGCCTGAGCCGCGCGCATCACGTGCTCCTGATAAACGATGACGCCGTAGGTGTCTTTCAGCACCGGCTCGAGCAGCGGATGGTCGTACTCGACCTTCTCGCGCCCGTGCTTGCGATCGACGAAATGCTGCACCATCGTCTTGCCGTCTTCGATCGCGTCGAGCGGACCCGGACGGAACAGCGACACGGCGGAAATCACGTCCTCGAAACAGGTCGGCTTCAAGTCGGACAGGAACCGGCGCATCCCGGAACTTTCCATCTGGAACACGCCGACCGTGTCGCCGCGCGCGAGCAGGCGATAGCTCTCGGGATCGTCGAGTGGAA
>JBARDN010000137.1:0-5261 GCA_049795175.1 Binataceae bacterium (SeqCode)
GGCTGCGGCGCCGCCTGCGATCGCGGCGGCGGCTGCGGACGCGGACCGCGCCGATCTTCTCGCAGGTCGGGCCGAGGCTCCTGGCTGCGATCTTCCCGGCGACTATCGCGTCGATCTTCCCGACGATCTTCGCGTCGATCTTCCCTGCGCTCGGGCCGCTGCGCTGAGGCAGAAGGCGTCGGCGGATGCGAGGGCCTGGGCGGCGCGGGCGGCGGCGACTGCACGCCCGAGGTCGCTGCGGATTGCGGACGCAGCGTCACGCGGATTTTCGCCTGCCGCGCGCCGAGGCCGAGCACGCCCGCGCGCGGCGTCGCCAGCACCTCGATCGTCACGTCATCTTCCGTCAGATTATCTGCCGACGCTCCGAGCTGTGCGAGCGCCTGCTTGATCGCTTCTTCCACCGAGGCGGCGGTGACTTCAATTGGGTCGGTGATAGTCATGCGGTGGCCGGGCTATAGGCTTTGAATTCGCGGTTTAGGAACACCTGCTGCACGACCCCGAGTACGTTCGAGGCAAAATAGTACAGCGAGAGTCCCGCGGGAAAGTTCACGAACATCACGGTGAAGATAATCGGCGTCAGCATCATCATCCGCTGCTGATTCGGATCCGGCGAAGTCGGCGACATCCATTGCTGCAAAAACGTGCTCGCGCCCATCAGCAGAACCAGCACCGGCAATCCGTGGCAATCGATATACGGAATCCGCGGCATCCACGACAGCGGCAGGCAATCGGGCGCCGACAGGTCGCGAATCCACAACATAAATGGCGCGTGCCGCAGCTCGACCGCGTTCAGCAGCGCTTCGTACAGCCCGATAAAAATCGGAAACTGGATCGCCATCGGTAAGCATCCGCCGACCGGGTTGACGTGGTTGCGCTTGTACAGATCGACCATTTCTTTCTGCTGGCGCTCGCTGTCGTCCTTGAATTTCTCCCGGATTTTTTCCATCTGCGGCGACAACCGCTGCATCTTCATCATCGAGCGCTGGCTCTTGATCGACATCGGCAGCAACAGCACCCGCAGCGCCAGCGTCAGCAGCACGATATCCCAGCCCCAGTTCGGCGCGATCAGATGAAACAGCTTCAGCACGCGCAAAAACGGCAGCGCGATAATTCCCGAATATCCAAAGTCGATCGATTTGTTCAGCGCCGGATCGACCGTCTCCAATGCTTCAAGCAGCTTCGGCCCCATGTACACTTCGGCCGAAAGCGTGGCGCTGGGCCCGAACAGAATTCGCGCAAAGGCGTTGCCTCCCGGCTCCAGCGTCATCGACAGCACGCCCTGGGTCGGAGTGCGCGGCAGGTACGCCGACAGAAAATAGCGGTCGCCGAAACCCGCGTAGGTGATCTTCCCGGCCGCCGCCGGCGTGCCCTTCTTGAGCGTCGATTCGTAGTCGCTGATCGTCTTGCCCTGCACGTACGCCTGCACCGCGGGCACGTCGCGATAGCCCTCGTGCGCCGCCATCGGCTCGCTCATCGCCAGCCCGATTCCGTCGAGCTTGGCCCCGCCGCTCACCGCGACCTTCATCGAAAACGCGTACGACGCGCCATGAAACTCGATCGCTTTGTCGATCTTGGTGCCGTCGGCCGCCGTCGCCACGCAATCGATCGTGATTGTTCCGGTCCCGGCCACGTCGATCGCGCCCGGACCCGAGCACGAGTATTCGAGCGCCGAATCGTTGGCCAGCTTGCCCTCGCGCGCGAGCGTCACTCCGAGCGGATATCGCGCATCGTCTTGCGGAACCATCTGGTATGGACCGCTGCCCCGAGCCGCGGTCGCGCTGTAGCGCTTGAGTTCAAAGCTCGACAGGCGCGCGCCGAGCGTCGTCACCGTCGCCTTGTAGAGCGACGTGTCGATCGTGATCGAGCGCGGCGGCGCACCCGACTTGGCCGCCGCCAGCGCCGGCGCCGGAACCGGCCTCACTATCGCCGTGGTGGCTGCCGCCGACGGCGCGCCCGCAATCGCGGACGTCACTGCGGCAGACGAAGCTGCAACTGCAATGGAAGCGGCTGCCGCCGATTGCGCCGCGCCAGAGGCGTTCGCATTCGGAAGTTGCCCTTCGGCGGTGGCTTTCGCAGTGCCTTCAGCCTTCTCGCTTCCCGGCGGTGGATAGACCCGCTTCAGAACCAGTTCCTGGTAAGCAAAGATCAATCCCAACGACAGGATGACGGCGATCAGTACGCGGCTCGAATCCAATTAAATTCTTCCTGAGGTATTTCTCTGCCCGTCACTCGCAGCAGGAACCGGGTCGTAGCCATGCGCTCCCAGCGGATGGCATCGTGCGAGCCTTTTTGCCGCCAGCGCGACGCCGCGCACGATCCCGTGACGCTTGATCGCGATCGCGGCGTACTCCGAACAGGTCGGCTCGAAGCGGCACGCCCGCCCGAACATCGCAACCAGCAGTGGCGATATCGCGACCCGGTAGATCGCGATAAGCGCAATCGCGAGCGCTGTGGCGATCGCGGATATCCCGCGCGTCGCGAATCTGAACGCGACGGTCGCCAAGCGGCCGGCTAGTTGGAATCCGCCGACGGCGCAGCGGCCGGCTAGTTGGAATCCGCTGGCCGCAAGGCGGCCGGCTAATTGATAGATATTGTCGCCCCTGCGAAAGATCATCGGCGTGGCCGCTTTCCGGCCAGATTCAACGTAGCAGTCACAAGCTCGGCATTGATAGCCGTCCGCTCAAGATTCCCCGCGCCCACCAGCGCAATCACTACTATCGACATCCCGTCGTCAAGCCGCTCCCGCAGCATCTGCCGAAAACATTCGCGCACCTGGCGTTTGACCCGGTTCCGCACCACCGCGTTGCCGACCCGGCGCGAGACCGTAATCCCGAGCCGCTTGCGCGGACTCGCTGCCGGTTCGGATGCGCTCGCATGATCGCCGGCATAGTCGATTCTGCCGGCATACAGGACGAAGTGTTTTGCCTGCAGCCGGATTCCGCGGCGCTGAAGGCGAAGAAACTCCGCGCTTCGATGCAGCCGGTCGGCGGCTCCGAAGCTCATCGCTCCGAAGCTCATCTTGGGAGGCTCATCTGTGGAGGCTCATCTTGGGAAGCTCATCTTGGGAAGCTCATCTTTGAATGAGCTTGGGATGAGCACGGATCAGCCCGGCTGCTTGCGCGGAATCGTCGGAGTCAGGCGTTTGCGGCCCTTGGCGCGCCGGCGTTTTAACACTGCCCGTCCGCCGGGCGAAGCCATCCGGGCAAGGAATCCATGAGTCCGTTTGCGGCGGCGATTGTGCGGCTGGTAGGTCCTTTTCATCGGTCGGGGCCAACTTTATATAAGAGCCAGAGATCTGGCGCTTTAAGATTTCGAGTATTGCGGGCACAAGGCCGCTAACGGCTCACGCCCAAACCCGGAACCGCCATCGAACCACACCAGCGCCCGCCGGGCAAGCACCACCGGGTTCCCGCTAGCAAAGCCTTTTCTTTTTCCGCTTCCCCCGAGATTATCTGCCAGTGGTAGCCGACGGCCCGTCGGCCGACGCGAAGCGTCATTGTGCATTCCCATGACACCGATGACACCAACACGGATTCTGTGCTTATCATCGTGTGGATCCGACCATGTCCAACCATCCAAATCCCGAGGTGGTGATAATCGGCGGAGGAATCGGCGGAGGCGCACTCGCCGCCACACTCGCGCAAGCCGGGATCGCGACGACCATCCTCGAAAAATCCACCGTCCACGTCGATCACGTCCGCGGCGAATGGATCGCCCCATGGGGAGTCGCCGAGACCCAGCGGCTCGGATTGTATGACCTGCTTATAAAAGCGGGCGGCCATCATCTTAAGCGCCACATCCCTTATGGTGACGATATCGATATCGCCGGCGCCGAAAGCCAAACGCTCGACCTCACTGCGTTCGCGCCGATGGGCCTCAAGTCGCCGCTATGCATGCGCCACCCCGTGATGTGCGATCTCCTCAACGCCGAAGCGATCTCGCGCGGCGCCGCGATGCTGCGAGGCGTCACCGACGTCGCGGTTACTCCGGGCGCCGCGCCGGTCGTGCGATTTCGGCACGAAGGGCGCGCTTGCGAATACACGCCGCGCATCGTGATCGGCGCCGACGGCCGCAACTCGATCGTCCGCGGCCAATCCGGTATCGAGTATCATCGCGACCCGCCGCATCATCTGATGGGGGGTCTGCTGGTCGATAACGCCGACGGATGGCCCGAAGATCTGCAAATCCTCGGCACCGAAAACACGATCAACTTTCTCGCGTTTCCGCAATCGCCGAGCCGGGTCCGGCTGTACATCTGCTATGCGCTCGAAGATCGCCGCCGCTTCGCCGGCGCCGACAACCAGGCGCGCTTTCTCGAGACCTTCAAGCTCCAATGCGTCCCCGCAAGCGAGCATCTCGCGGGCGCCACCCCGGCCGGTCCCTGCAATTCCTACGCTAACGAAGATACCTGGACCGACACGCCCTATGCCCCCGGCGTAGTCCTGATCGGCGACGCCGCCGGCCACAACGATCCGATAATTGGGCAGGGACTTTCGATCACCTATCGCGACGTGCGTATCGTGCGCGACCTGATGCTCGAGAATCAGAACTGGTCCCCCGAGATTTTCCGTCCCTATGCTGAAGAGCGGCGCGAGCGGATGCGCCGGCTGCGCCTGACCGCCTCGACGCTGTCGATCTTGTATGTCGAGTTCGGCCCCGCCGCGCTAGCCCGCCGAATAAGAGTTCGCCGGGAGCGCGCCCGCAACGCCTTTCCCGATCTCGCCCCCGCCGCCTTCGTAGGTCCCGAACTACTCCCCGCAGAACTATTCTCCGAAGAAATCCTCAACCGCCTCCGCGCGATGTAGCCGAGAGCCCGATCGCCTGTGGCCAGCAGCTCCCTTCTGTCAGTGGATGCCGACGGCCCGTCGGCCAACGCGAAGCGTCATCGCGATTCGCGATGCTTGCGCCCATAGCCGACGCCGCAACCGCCCCCACCGCGCTTCTGTACAGCGTGAGGGGAACCGTCCCCCCCCGCCACCGCTTAGCGCAGTCACATTGGTGGGGTGTGATTGGGGAAACCCGTCGAATCAAAATTGCTCAAAATTGCTTAGGAGAGACTCTCAAGGACCTCCTTGTACCAACGTTCACCTTCTCTCCGTCAGGAGCATCTGTTTTTCATCTTGGCAACTACGCAACGGCAGCGGCAAAACTCAAGGAATTGGACGTAAAGTGAGTCTTCTCAAGCAAGGTCCCGACCTGAGATACACCACCACAGGCTAGTGTTCGGCCGCCTTCATTGGAGCGTGGACTCCAGCCTTGCG
>JBARDN010000138.1:0-5707 GCA_049795175.1 Binataceae bacterium (SeqCode)
GGCCCGGGCGTCCGTTTCGATAGTCATCTCACGCGCGGGACCATAGTCGGCGCATTTTACGACGGCCTGCTCGGCAAGCTCATCACGCACGGCGCCGACCGCGAGGAAGCGCGCACGCGGATGGTCGGCGCGCTCGATGAGCTAGCGATTCTTGGCGTCACCAATACGGCGGGATTCCTGCGCGATGTGATCGCGAGCGAGGCATTCGCTCGCGGCGATCTGTCAACGAGATTTATCGAGGAGCATTTTCCCCGCTGGCCGGCCGAGGATAGTGCCACGACCGACGCGGCCCTGATCGCGGCGGCACTCACCTCGGCGGGCGCTCTGGGAGCCAGTCTTGGATACGTCGCTGGATCGGCAAACGCTTCCGCTGCGGCCCCCGAGCGCTCGCCATGGACGGCGCTGCGCGGCTTCGAGCTATGGAGACGTTCGTGAAATTCAAAAGCGGCGCGAGAGAGCACGAGGTCGAAATCATTTCGCGAGACGGGCGCGCGATTCGAGGGCGCGTTGACGGACGCGAAGTATCGGCCATGATCGAACAGCTTGGCGACGGCAGCGCGATCCTCCTCGTCGGCGAGCGGCGGTTTCGAGTTCTTGGCGCGCGGCGAAAAGACGCAATCCTGGTCGCGATCGGTCCGCGCACGTTCGATTTCGTTCCCGCCGAAGCTGGCGCGCGCCGCGCGCGTGGCGGTCTGGCCGCATCCGAGGTGACGGCGCCGATGCCGGGCAAGGTGCTGAAAGTGCTGGTCAAGGATGGAGACCGCGTCGCGGCCGGGCAACCGCTGGTCGTGATCGAGGCGATGAAGATGGAGACCGCGCTTGCGGCCGAGAGCGACGCGATGGTCAAGCGGGTGCGTGTCGCGCCAGGCGACAATATCGATCACGGCGCGGTGCTGGTCGAGCTCAGTCCTGTTCCGGGTTCATCAGCGAATCAATCTGCGCGCGAAGCCCACTGACCCAGTCCTCGAAGTCGCCGTCGCGTTCGACGATGATTTCGAGCTTGCCGTCCTTCATAATCGAAATGCGGCCCGGATGTTCCGGCCGCAGCGGAATGACGACTGCCTCTCGCGAGAGGTTCATCGCGTCGAGAACTTCAAAAATCCGCTCGATTTCCTTCAGGGTGACGGCTTTCAGCATAATTTGATTTTCCGGCAGCGTGCGATTCCCTTTACATACGGTGACGGCGACGTAAGCTCAACAATATCGGCTGCGAAAGCATCGTCGGAGGACAATGCAGTGTTTGGCACGATCAAGAAAGTCGTCAAGGACAAGGGCTTCGGATTTATCGAGCCCGACGACGGCGGCGACGAAGTTTTTTTCCATCGATCGCGGCTGTCGCCCAAAGTTTATTTCGAGGATCTGCGCGAAGGCGCAGAGGTACAGTTCGAGGTCCGCCCCGGAGAGAAGGGCCGGCAAGCGTTCAACCTGCGCCTGCGCTGACGAAAAATTGCGCGGTTCGTTTCTCCGCGCTGAAGCGCTAGCGCGTCCATGCGAACCAGCGCTTGAACAGCTTCGCCGCAAACGGCGTGAGCCGGGTGCGCGCGTACTGATTCGCGACCTTTCGAATCGCCTCGGCCTGGGTCGGATAGGGATGAATCACGTCGCCGAGCTTGCCGAGCCCCACTCCGGCCGTCATCGCAAGCGTGATTTCAGAAATCATTTCGCCGGCGTGCGCCGCGACGATAGTTGCTCCGACGATCTGATCGGTTCCGGCGCGGACGTGAATCTTCACGAAGCCGTGGGTCTGGCCCTCCAGGATCGCGCGATCGACCTCCGCCATCGGCTGCGTGAAGGTGGTGATCTTGATTCCTCGCTTGCGTGCTTCTTCCTCGCCAAGGCCGACGTGCGCAATTTCCGGGTCGGTATAGGTGCACCATGGGATCGTGAGCGCGCTTACCCGCTGGTGGCCGCGAAACAGCGCGTTGCGCAAAACGATTCGCGCGTGCGCGTCCGACAGATGCGTGAACTTCAGCGCCGACGCGCAATCGCCGGCCGCGTAGATGCGCGAATTGCTGGTGCGCAGGTAGTCATCGACATGGATTCCGGCGCTGCGGTCGTATTTGACCCCTGCGGCTTCGAGCCCAAGGCCTTCGACGGCAGGAGTGCGGCCGGCGCCGACGATAATTTCATCGACGGCGATTTCCGACTGCGCGCGGTCGGACTCGATACGCAAAATCTTGTCATTGCCGCGCCGCTCGACTCGCAGGATCGTGCAGCCGTCGGCGATCGCAACGCCGTCGCGCCTGAGTGCGGCTTCGACCACTTGGGCGGCGTCGCGATCTTCGCGAATCAGCACGTGCGGCAATGCTTCCAGCAGCGTGACCTCGGCGCCGAGACGCCGCAGTGCCTGCGCGAGCTCGCATCCGATCGGACCGCCGCCGATTATCGCCAGCCGCGCCGGCAACTCGGTCAGCGAGAAGACGGTTTCGTTGGTCAGGTAGCCGGTCTCGGCAAGTCCGGGAATAGGAGGAGCGGCGGCGCGCGCTCCGGTTGCGATCGCGGCGCGGCGAAACGTGAGCCGCTTGCCGCCCACCTCGACCGCGTCGGAGGCGACAAATCGCGCTGCGCCGAAATATACGTCAACTCCCAGATCGCGCAGGCGCGCCGCCGAGTCGTTATGCGCGACTGAGGCGCGCAGCGCGCGCATCCGCGCCGCCGCCGCGGCGAAGTTCGCGCATACTCCAAGCGGCACCTCGATTCCAAATTCGTTCGCCGTCCGCGCCGCCGCGACCGCGCGCGCAGACGCGATCAGCGCCTTGGACGGGATGCATCCGAAATTCAGACAATCGCCGCCCATCAGGTCGCGCTCGATGATGGCAACCTTCGCGCCCAGACCCGTGGCTCCTACCGCGCACACCAGTCCCGCCGTGCCCGCGCCGACGACAACCAGGTTGTAGCGGCCGGAAGGCTCCGGATTGATCCATCCGGCGGGATGAACATTTTCCAGCAGTGCGAGATTGTGATCGTCAAGCGGAGCGATTCCAAGCGACTGCGAATCCATCTGGGATATCCTCCCGCGATTTCGTTTGCCTAGGTCCGTTCTTTGAGCGCGCGCGCGCCGATCCGGGTGGCATAGACCGCGACCGCGATTGTCGCGGCGAAGCCGACCACATTGAGGATCCATCCGGCCGCGGGACGCGGATGATTCCCCGACGCGGCGCGCGCGAGGTCTCCGCTTATCGAACCGATATAGACGTACATCACCGTGCCGGGAATCATTCCGGCCCACGACGCGATGACATATTGCGTAAACGAAACGCGAGTCAGGCCGAAGGCGTAGTTGAGCAGGTTGAACGGGAAGACCGGAGAGAGGCGCGTGAGCGCAACGATCTTCCATCCTTCGCGCGCGACGGCTTCATCGATCGCCTTGAACGAGCGGTTGCCCTCGATCCGCCTCGCGACCATCGCGCGCAGAAAATACCGTCCAAGGACAAACGCCGCGCTCGCCCCGGCGGTCGCCGCGATCGATACGTAGATCGAGCCCCATACGACGCCGAACAAAACTCCCGCGCCGATCGTCAGGATCGAACCGGGGATGAACAGCACGCAGGCGACGATGTAGATCGCGATAAACGCGATCGGCGCGGCTGGTCCGAGGATCCCAATCCGATCGAGCAGGATCGAGAGTTCGCCGCCGAAGCGCCGTCCAAGCAGGATCACGACGACCAGCGCAATCGCGATCGCGGCGAGCCACGGCCATGCGCGGCGCGCGCGCGGTTTGGAATCCGGATTGGATTTGGATTGTTCGGTCATCGCGGCGCCGCGGAGCATAGGAACTCATACAGAACCTGCGCCGCAGACGCGAGCGCCGTCGGAAATAGCGATCGTCGCGGCTATTTGATCAGCACGGCCGTGTGATACAGGCGCGGCGAGTTCATCGAACCGGTGGCCTTGAAGCTGCTCGAACCGGCCGGATTGTAGATCTCCGCCGTGGCCACGATCGCGCCCGCCTGGTCCGCTCCGCCCGCGATCAGCACGGTGCCGTTGTTGAGCAGCGTAGCGGTATGCCCGGCGCGGCTGTCGGTCATGGTCGGTCCCACGGTGGTAAAGGTCCCGGTCGTCGGATCATAAATTTCGGCGGAGGCGAGAATCTTCGAGGTTCCCACGCCCCCGGCGATAAAGACTCTGCCGCCCTGCAGCAGCGTCGCGGTATGCTGGGCGCGTGCGAAGTTCATAGATCCGACCGCGGTGAACGTGCGGGTGGAAGGGTTGAACAGTTCCGCCGCGCTCAGCGGGACGCCGTTGCTATTGTATCCGCCGGTGATCAGAACGTTGCCGTTTTTGAGCAGCGTCGCGGTGTGATTGGTGCGGCGAACCACCATGTTGCCGAGGGTGTAGTTGAATGTACCCTTGGCGATGTTAAAAATTTCCGCATTCTGCAGCACCAGGCCGTTGGGATCGGTTCCGCCCGCGATCAGCACCAGCCCGCCTTTGATCTTCGTCGCAGTGGCAAACTCGCGTTTGGTGCGCAGCGGATTTGCGGTTGCGGTGAAGGTACCGCCCTTGCTGTCGTCTTTGAAATTTTCGGCGACGCCGGTCACCGCACCGGTATCATCGATCCCGCCCGCGATCAGCACTTTGCCCGACTTGGTCAGCATTGCGACCTGCCGGGAATGCGCCGAGACCATCATCTCATGCGTGGGGGTCAGCGTCAGGCCCTTGACGGTGAACAGATCGGCGCTCCCAAGCGCGGTCGTGGACGAGTTCTCGCCGCCGGTGATCAATAGCACCTTGCCGTTGATTCGTGTGCAGGTGTGATAGATCCGCGGGTCGCTCATCGTGCTGGTCACGAGGGTGAAGGTCTGAAGATTGGGATTGTAGAGTTCAGCGGTATCCAGCGCGTCGCCGGGCGCATCTTCGCCGCCGGCGATCAGGACCTGATTCTGGATCGGACTGCTCTTGATGTCGGGAACGCTGGCCGCCGGCAGATTCGTCGCCACCCCGAGGATCAATCCAGCGGCCAATATCGCCGCGCCCGCCGACACCTTCATCACCCGCGTCATTCGCGCCATCAACAGCTTCATCGTCGTCCCCTTTTCGCGCCGGGTACTACAACCCGTCGCAGAATCAGCCACATAAAGTAGCATATATGCCGCGCGAGTCATGGGGGTCGTGTCAGGACCTGACTGAACGAGGTGCGCGATCTGTAATTGATGCATATAATCGAGGCGCAAGCGGATCAAAAAAATGCCATCGCACGAGCATCACGCGCACGGACGCCGAAATCTTCGGGTCGGAATAATCACCGCCAGCGACACGCGGATCGCCCAGACCGATCGCAGCGGCGCGCTTATCCGCCAGATGCTGGAAGGTGCGGGGCACGCCGTCGGCTACTACGAAGTGATTCCCGACGAGCGTGAGCGGATCACCGCGGCGATAATCGCGAACCTGCCCGCGCTCGACGCGATCATCGTAACCGGCGGGACCGGGGTGGCGCGGCGCGACTCGACCATCGAGGCGGTAGAGCCGATGCTCGAAAAGAAGCTCGACGGCTTCGGCGAGATTTTCCGGATGCTCTCGTTCCAGGAAATCGGCGCGGCCGCGATACTTTCGCGCGCGGTCGCGGGAATCATCCAGGGAAAATTCGTCGCGGCGCTGCCCGGCTCGACCGCGGCATGCCAGCTCGCGATGGAAAAACTGATCCTGCCGGAAATTGGGCATATCGCATACCTGCTCGGAGAGTGACGGCGTGCGATGAATCGAATCA
>JBARDN010000139.1:0-30105 GCA_049795175.1 Binataceae bacterium (SeqCode)
ATGCGGTTCGGGATGTACCGATGGCATATCGGCGATCCGGTGCGCTTCCGGCGCGAGCTTCGCGTGACGATCCAGGCGCTCGGATGGAAAGGCGACCCGCGCAAGGGCGCCGAGTTCCTGCCGCTGCGCGACGATATCGCCTCGGTCGCATATTGGTATCAGACGCTACCGGCCGCACCGTTCCCCGCCCTCCCGTCGGCGGACGCACTGCGCATTGACTGACAGGGGCGCATGCGTACCTACGCGGTGATTAAGCGGCTTGCAGCTTGATGATCGGGCGTGAGTGGGTCGCCCGTTCGCTGAATCGATCAGATAGGCGATGCGAATGGAGTGGTTGGGATCCCGGTGGCGGCGTCGCGAAGCGCCTGCTCCACGATTCCGGCGTCCGGAATTCCGACCAGGAAATAGTGCTCGATGCCGGAGCCGCCGGGTCGCTGGATCGAGGGATTCGCGAACAGCATCAAGTTGTTGCTGAAGAATGTTCCCGGCGAACCGCGATAGATCTCGACGGTCGTACCGAGGCGCACGAAACCGAGCTTCGCGCCGCGAAAATCATCCAGCGCGAAATCGTTTACGCTATGCCGCGGCAGGTTGGAAACTATGATCACGCGGCGATTAGTCAGTCCGTAGTAGGTATTGACTATATAGGCGCCGAACAGGATCGAATCGACCAGGATCACCGCGGCGAGGGCCCACAGAGCGGCCGAGCCGGGCTTAAGCCCGAACGGCATCGCGAGTCTGAAGGCAACAGTGTCGGTTATGCCGTGAATGCCGATCGCTCCGACGATACACAGCGCGACCAAGGCGATGCGAATGAGAAATCGCGAGGTGCCGTCGGGCTGCGCGCACCAGAGCATCTCTTCACCGGGCTGAAGCTCGGCCGCGATAACCGCGTCAGCTTGTGATGCCATCGTTGCCCCTCGCTCCCAACCCAGGTAATCGGCCAAATCATGGTGCGCCCAGAACTCACGCTCCTGCTCTTCGTTCT
Organism: Binataceae bacterium (SeqCode); assembly: GCA_049795175.1. Lineage (GTDB taxonomy): Bacteria > Desulfobacterota > Binatia > Binatales > Binataceae > JBARDN01. The sequence goes on from JBARDN010000139.1 coordinate 989, forward strand.
GAAACTTGGGCAAAGTCTTCTTCATGTCGCTGACCTTTAGATTCTTAGACTAAACAATCTGACGGATGTGGCACGAGACTTCATTCTTCATTTCGACCGCAGGGGGAAAAGCAGAGCAGCACCCTCACCCACGCGTCACGATGCTTGCGAAAGATGCGCAAGCATCGCGCCGCGTCGCCCTCTCCCGAAGGGAGAGGGTATTTCAGATTGCAACCCAAGACGCCCCGCGCGCGCAGATTCCCTCTCCCTTCGGGAGAGGGTGCCGCGAAGCGGCGGGTGAGGGTGCTGCTCTGCGGTTTTCGACATGGTAGTTGTGCAAAGTCCTCCGGAGGCAGGGGGTCCAGAACTCGCGATACTTTGAAATCAGCGGATGATTCGCGATTGATGCAATGCTGCGATTTTCGCGGGATCGTAGCCTAAGTATTCGCGGAGGATTTCGTCGGTGTGCTGGCCCAAGAGGGGCGCGGCGCGGTCGATTCGGGCCTCGGTGGCGGAAAACTTGGTTAGCATTCCGGTCTGGCGGACTTTGCCGAATTCCGGATGGGTTACTTCCGCGATCAATTCGTTGGCCGCGATTTGCGGGTCGTCGAACATCTCGTTGAAGTGGCGCACCGGCACGACTGGTACGCCCGCGCGGCGCAATTGCTCGACGATTGCGGCGCGGGGATGGGACGCAAAAGCGCTTTCGAGCGCGGCGGCAACGCGGCCGTCGGCTGCTTCGGCGCGTGCGGCGTTCCAATCGAGTGCGGGAACGACAGGCAGCGCGCGTCGAAGCGCTTCCCACTGTGCGGCTTTGTCGATCGAGATGAATAGCCATTCTCCGTTCTGACAGCAGTAGGCGCGCGACAGCGCCGTGCTTCCGCGGCGTTCGGGGTTGCCGTTTTCCAGGTCCGGACGGCCGGGATAGAAAATGAACTCGCCCGCTTGCAGAGCCATCGCGGCCTGCAGCAGCGAAGTTTCACAGAATTGGCCGCGGCCGGTCTGCTGACGCGCGCGCAGCGCCATCACGCATCCGAGCGCCGAGATCATCGCGCCACCGTAGTCGCAGATCGCGCAGGTCAGATAGACCGGATGCGAATGCGGGCCGCCCTGCGCGGTCATCACACCCGAGCGCGCCTGCAACAGCGGATCGAAGCCGGGTTGATTGTGTTCGGGCCCGCGGTTACCGAAACCGTTGACCGACATGTAGATCAGGCGCGGGTTGATCGCGGCGAGAGTTTTGTAGTCGTAGCCGAACCGCTGCATCCGGCCGGGGCGCAGATTCTCGACCAGCACGTCGGCGCGCGCGGCGAGGCCGTGGATGATCTCGCGACCCTCGGGTTTGGTGAGATCGAGCGCGAGGCCGTGTTTGCCCTGGTTCCATCCGAGAAAGCCAAAGCCAAAGTGGCGAAAGGAATCGCCTTCGAGGCTTTCAATCTTGATCACTTTAGCGCCGAGTTGCGCCAGGATCATCGGACCGTAGGAGCCGGCGATGTAGCTCGCGAAATCCAGCACGAGGATTCCGTCGAGCGGACCTTTGCCGGAGCGAGCGGCAGGTTGCGGGGCGACGGCGCTCGCATGCGGCGCGCGAGGTTCGGCGAGCCACTGGGTTGCGCCGCGTTCGTCGCCGAGAGCCGGCGCCGGACCGGTGGTCGCGCCGGGAGTGTCGCCCAGAAAAAACGGCAGGCCCATCTGGATCGTGGCGCCGAGGGTGGGATCGTCGATCTCTTGGCGCATCCCCAGCGCGCGGGTCTGCTCCCATTCGATAAATTCCTGCCGGGTCATCACCGGGGCGCTCGGAACGTCGGCCTCGCGCAGGATCCGCAGCCATTCGGCACGCGGGCGGGTGCGGATGATCGGCTCGATGATATCCTTCAGTTCCTGCCAGTGTGCGCTTGGAACTCCCCACGGCGCGTTCTCGAAGCGCTCATCGGCGACCAGGTCCGGGCGCTCGATTGCGATTGCGAACTTGCCCCAGAAGGTCGCGTTGCCGCACGCGGCGAAGAAATATTTTCCGTCGCTTGACTGGAACAGCCGGTAAACCGGAATCGGACCGAGCGGATCCTGCGGGCCGTGATAGAGGCGGGTCAGCGACTCGTGATACAGGATGCCGCCGGTTTGTAGCGAAAACGCGCCGGCAAGGACAGAGACCTCGACCGCCTGTCCCGCCGCTCCATCGCCGCGCGCATAGAGCGCCGCAGCCGCGCCGGTCGCCGCCATCAGGCCCGCGGAATAACTCGCGGCCGGAAACACCAGCGCGACAGGATTCGAGCTGCGCGCCCACTGGCTGCCGGTGATACCGCCGAAGGCAGCGATCAGATCGTCGTTGGCGTCGAATTCGGCCATCGGTCCTCGGCTGCCGAAGGGAGGAACGTTGACCGCGATCGCGCGCGGATTGATCTCGCGGATCGATTCGTAGCCGAGCCCGAGCGCGGCCACGCGGGCGGGAGTGGCGCCGGTGACGACAATATCGGCCCATCGCAGGAGTTCCGCGACGCGAGATTTGCTCGCGCGATCGGCGGCGTCGAAGAACAGTGCGCGTTTGGAGCGGTTCAGAAGATGAAAACGCGGTGACCCGCGATGCGCCGCGCCGCCGGGCGGCTCGACTTTGATCGTGTGCGCGCCCTGCTCGGCCAGGATCCAGGCGGCGTATTCCGCGCCCAGGTTGGAAGCGAGTTCGAGAACATTAACTCCGTCAAGCGCCTTCATCACGAGCCTCGAAGAAAAATTGCGCCGCATTCGCACGGCGTCGTGCGGCAATTGTGGTTGAGCACGGCGCAAAAATGCAAACGGCCCGGATTGCTTCGATTGTTTTCCCTATAAGCGAAAGAACCGCTCCCGAATTCAATTGGGGGCAACGGTGCGTTAATTCGCCCGTAACCTTGGCCGCTTAGGTTCCATCTGCCGCGCATTGAATTGCGCCGGCCCGACTCTGACTGGAGGGAAAGATCAAAATGCCGGTAAATCAGACAAGAGGATCAGTCAGAGATTCGAAATTGGTAAGGGGAGAAATGCGATGAATCGAACCAAGTCGATTAGCAGTACGCTTCGTGGCGCGCTGAAAGTGAGTACTCTCGCCGCAGCAATCATGATCGCGGCCGCGGGATGCTCCGACTCGGCCTTTACGATGGCGAGGCCGAATGACCTGCCGCCGTCGTCTGCGCAGAGCGCGAGCGCAAAGCCCGCGCCGCCGCCAAATATTCTGGATTGCGGCATCGTAAGCATCGGATCGCCAAGCAAATACGCCTGCGACGGCAAGGTATATACCTCGCGGCAAATAACCCAGATGCGCGCGGACTGGAGCGACTCTCAGAAGTCCGAGAATTAGCGCAAGCCGTGGATAACCGGATTGCTTAACCTCCGCACGCAAACCGCGCACGAGAAGCGTGCCGATGCGGAAAACCGGATGCGCGGCGCTGCCGCGGATCCCAGAATGGGAGGATCTCCGTGAAAAGGAGAAGATTCAGGTATGCGGCCGCCGCCTTGGCGGGAGCGGTGCTGGCCGCTCTGGCGGGAACCGGCGTGGCGCGCGCGCAAAGCAGGTTGGCGGGAGCCACGCCGATGCTGACGCTGTATGTCGATCCGGCAACCGGCCAAGTCTTTACACGTCCTGGCAAAGGCCGTTCGCTGTTGACAACGATTCCCGCGACGGCGCTCGACCCTAACACGATCGAGCGGCACGTCGAGGAAAAAACGCAGGCGCAGTTGCAGCAGAACCAGCAGCAGTTGTTCGATCTTGAGAAAAAGAACGATGAGCTCGCGTCGCAGAATCATCAACTGGCACAGCAGGTCGCCGAAATCAAACCCGCATGGCGCGACTACATTACTAACTTCCAGAACAAGTTCGCCGTCGGCACCCTGGTATATGGCGATTACCGCTTCTACACGCATACCGGGTTCGGACCCCAGGAACTCACGCAGATCAACTCGCCGGGACCGGGCAACAATAGCTTCAACTCGTTCGATATCAGCCGGGCGTATCTGAATTTCTTTTTCTTTCCGGCCGATGGATTTACGCTGCGGGTGACGCCGAACATATATCGCGGCGATGGAACTGCGCCGGCGGACAAGTTCGGGAGCTCGAGTGCGATTGGCAGCAATCTGTCGGGCGGCATGAACTATCGGCTCAAATATGCATACTTGCAATATAGTAAAGTGTTTGACCGTTTATCCGACGCGCTCAAGGGCGACAGTATTCAGGGCGGGTTCATTCCCAATCCGCTGGTGGCATGGGAAGAGGACCTGTACGGCTATCGATATGTCAATCTCACTCCGTGGAACTATTTGAGCTTGTCCTCGACCCAGCCTGGAATATCAATTTCCGGGCCGATCAAGATCAACGAAAAGCAGTATGCCGACTATGATGTTGGCGCATATAACAACTCGACCTTCCATGCGTTCGAACAAACCAATACCAAGCAGGTAATGGGGCGGCTGAGCGTGTATCCATTCGGCGCGAAATGGCGCTTCCAGGGACTGGGGGCGACGTTCTTCTATGATTACGGCTATGGCAATGTCGCGCCCGACAGTCCCACGGGAACCTCGTTGCTGAACGCCAAGGCGGGTCACATAATGCGGGCCGCCGCGATGCTGCATTACACCGCGGAAAACTGGGGCCTCATCGCGGAGTATGATTTCGGCCACAACGCTTTCACCGGCGGGAATTTGTTCTCGTCAAGCGGACCGGCGGACTACTTTGGGACGGCCACAACCTCTTACGCCGGGTTCAGCAAGATGACGACGGGGTTTCTGGAAAATGGCAACGCGGTCGAGCGCGGACTCGACTTTATGGGGCATTACCATATCCCGACGACGCCATTTACTCTGTTTGGGACATTCGAGTGGTTCCAGCCGAACACCAAGGTGGATAGCGATCCGCTAGATTTCCAGCGCTGGGTCGCAGGGATCAGCTATCAGTACAATGAGTATCTGCGCTTCGCGATCGATTCGCAAAATCTCATGTTCTATCACTCGCAGCGCAATATTCCGGAATCGTACGTGAACTCTTTTGCGCCGGTCTTCACCGGTCCGACGACGGGGCTGTTCGTGAAAGACGCGGTACCGCGAGATACCCATGCGTTCTTTATCAACATGGAAGTGAACTACTAACCGCATAACGGAAAGCGAGAAGCGCGGACGAATAAGGACATCTACGCATGAAGGGAACGATAATGACTGGGGTGCTGGCACTCGCGATGCTTGCGACGGCGGGATGCGCGTCGTCGCAGGAACAGAGCCAGAGCGAATGGATTGGCAAGACCCGCAGCGATCTAGCGGCCCAGATGGGTGACCCGAAGGGTGCGGTGCCCATGACCGACACCGGCGGCGAGATGCTCTTCTACTCGTACCAGGGTCATCATTTCGTGTTCGAGACCAATGCTAAGGGAAGGATCGACAGGGCGACGCAAGTGAAATAGCCCCCCGACCCGGTTCCCGCGAAGTGCGCGTGGGAGCCGGAGTGTGCGGCCATGGGCGCCGGGCTGAACTCCTCCCCGGCGTCCGTGGCCCTTTCTTTTGGTGGCTACCCGGCTCTCACTTGATATTCGCGATCGATTCTCCGGTTGAGCGCTGGACGGCAGCTTGTGCGGACGAATATCCGTAGAGCGCGTTGACGTAGGCCGCCGAATCGTCGGTGTAGCGGCGCTCGGCGTCGTCGAGTTCGATGATCGAACTCAGACCGGCGCGATAACGCTGGGTCGCGAGGCTCAGCTCCTGGCGCGAGGCGGTCAGAGTCTCTTCGGCCCTTTTGATCACCACGACCGATGCCTGCCAGTTCAGGAACGAGGTATGCACCTGTTCGACAACCTGCTGGCGCAGGTCGGCGAAGGCGTAGCCGATCGCATGTTCGCGGGCGCGGGCTTCCGCGACTTGATCGGCGGTGCGAAAGCCGTTGAACAGCGGCCAGGTAATTACCAGCCCGGCGAAAAAGTTGTTTGCAGCAGGCAGTCCGGTTCCCATCGCGCTGTAACCCATCTGGGCGGTACCGGTGGGAAGATAGTCGCTCTTGTATTGATCGACGCGGGCGCCGGCGGCGCGTGCCTCGCTCACCAGAACTTTCAGGTCCGGACGTAACTGGAAGGCGCGCGCGAGCAAATCTGGCAGCGTATCGGTGACCGGCGAATAGGCCAGCGTGCCGACCACGTGGTAGGGCGGCGCGGAGTCGGCCATGCCCATCGCGGCGTCGAGAGCGACCTTGGCGTCGTCGCGCGCATTGCCGGCCTTGACGCGCTCCAGCTGGGCGCGCGAGAGGTCGGCTTGAGTAATCGATACGTCGATTCCGGGGCGCAGATCGGCTTTGGCGAGCTCGGTTGCCTGATGCAGTTGCTCGCTGCGCTGGCGGACGGCTTCGTCGTAAACCTTGATTTCCTGTTGGGCGGCCAGGAGCTCATAGTATCTCTCGGCGACTGCGAAAATCAGGTTGAGATCGGTGAGCTTGAGCTGGGCGTCGGCGGCTTCAAGGTCGGCACGGCGCTCGTTGATATAGCCGCGCACCCGGCCGAAGTCGAACAGAAACTGCGAGACCGATACTCCGCCAAGAAAATTGTTAGATGACTCCGTGGTTTGCGAGGTGTCGCTGCTGGCCTGATTGTGATTCCGGCCCGTCATACGCGGAAACGCATTAAGGCCGAAGTAGTTGGTGTTGCCGATGCCGTTATCAGTGCTACGCAGATACTGCGCCGAGCCATAGGCCTGCGGCAGCATGTCGGCGCGGGCAACGCCCACTCCGGCTCGCGCCGCGGTCTGGTCAGCCTCCGATTGCATCCGTAGCGGATGCAGTCTGAGAGCGATCTCGGTGGCCTGCTGGAGCGTCAGGTCCGAGTTTGGCTGGATCATGACTTGCTCGGCCTGCGCGCGAGTGCACAGGCTGGCAACAATTCCGAGTACGAGCGCTGCAACCGACAGCTTCAACTTACTTCGTCGGACAAGCTTGCAATCCATAGTTCAATCTCCGTGCTCGGAGGCGTTTTCGTCTTCGGCGGCGCGAGCGAGAACCCGTACGGGTTCGCCCGCCTCGAGCGAGAGACTCATGTGGGGCACTACTTCATCGCTATCGTTCAGACCCGAGACGATCTCGATATTGGTGCCGTCGGTGATGCCGGTGACGACGGGAGTTTTGCGCAGCTTTCCGTTGCGGACGGTAAAGATGAATGAGCCGGGCTGCCCGATGCCTGAGACCGCGGTGCGCGGAACCTCGAGCGCGTTGGGATGCTGCGCCAGAATCAGCGTCACGTTCGCGTACATCCGCGGATAGAGCCGGTGATCGGGGTTGGGGATGTCGATCTCGGTGAGCATCGTGCGGGTAGCGAGATCCAGCGACGACGCATAGCGCGTGACTGTCGCATGGAAAGTCCGGCCCGGGAACGAGCGCAGCGTCATCGACGCGGGCATCCCGATTCGCACATTTCCGGCTTCGCGTTCGGGGACATAGACATAGACGCGCAGCTTGCTGATTGCGGCTTCGGCCAGGATCGGACCTCCGCCGGTCAGATGGCCGCCCGCGCCTTCCATCGCGCCCGAGCTGACCGCCGCTCCGGAGCCGGTTACGCCGAAGTCGCCGCCGCCGGCGCGAATCAGCGCGCCCGGATCGGCGAAGCGTCCGGTTATCACCCCGTCAAAGGGTGCAGTGATCTTCGTGTACGAGACCATCGTCTCGAGCACGCCGGCGTCAGACTTCGCTTCGAGATACTTGGCGTACGCGGTATCGACGGTTTCTTTTGCAACCAGGCGCGAATCGGTTTTGCGCACTCGATCCAGGCGCTGCCAGGTCAGCTTTTGGATTTGTAGATTGGCTTCGGCACGGTCGAGGTTCTGCTGGAGCTCGGGCACCTCGAGCACCGCGAGAACTTGGCCGGTCTTGACCCAATCACCTTTGTCGACATTCATTTTGACCAGATATCCGGTAACCTTCGCGTGCAGCGCGACTTCATAAAAGCCCACCAGGTCGCCCGGCAGATCGATCGACTCGACCACCGTGTGGCGCTGCGGACGCATCACCGGGACCGTCCGCAAGTCAGTGCTGGTTGCCACCAGTTTGGTCGGGACGGCGGGCGTGTCGCTGCTGTCATGGCATCCAGCCGTTGCGAGGACGACCGCGGCGATCAGTAACGACTTTCCAAGACGGTTCACTGTTTTGTCCTCCGCGAATAGAACAGCTCGTACACGCACGGGACCAGGAAGAGTGTCAAAACGGTCGAGACCGTCAAGCCGCCGACGGCAGCGCGCGCCAGCGGAGCGGAAGCCTCGGAACCCGCACCGATTTCGAGGGCGATCGGCATCAGTCCGGCGACAGTGGCGAGCGCGGTCATTAGGATCGGGCGCATACGGATACGCGCGGACTCGACCACGGCGGGACGCAGCGCCTGGCCTTCGCGCCGACGCTGATTGGCGAAATCGACCAGCAGGATCGAGTTCGACACTACGATCCCGACCATCACGATGATCCCCATGAACGATTCGATGTTGAGGGTCGTGTTGGTTAGCCACAGCGTCCAGATAACTCCGATCAGTCCCATCGGCACCGCGAACATGATGATCAGCGGATCGAGGAACGAAGCGAACTGCGCCACCATCACGAGGTACAGGAGCACGACTGCCATTCCGAGCCCGAAGCCGAAGCTCGAAAACGAGCGCTGCATCGCGGCGACCGCGCCGCGATAGGTGAGCTGAACGTCGGGCGGCAGCGCGATCTTGTGCAGGCGGCTTTCGATCGCGCTCTGGGTGCCGCCCAGGTTCGAGGTTGACGGCTGCACCAGCACGTCGACCACGCGCTGGATGTTGTAGTGGTCGGCTTCGGACGGATATTTTTTTGGAACCAGGGTGGCAACGTTGCGCAGCGGTATCGATTGCTCGTGCGCGTCGTGTCCATCAGCGCCGTCGATGTGATGGACCGGGATGTCCTTCAGCGTGTCGATCGAGTTAATCGCTTCCTCGCGATACTGCGCGGTCAGGAAGTAGTCATTGCCGGTGGCGCGATCGATCCAGATCGACGGTGCGATCATCTGGTTCGAGCTGAGCGCCGTGATCACATTGGTCACGACGTCTCTCTCCGTCAGTCCGAGGCGCGCGGCGCGCACGCGATCGACCTTGACATCGATAGTCGGGTAATCGGCCTCCTGCGGAATATAGGTTTGCGATACTTCCGGCAGCTCGCGCACGTCGCGTTGGATGCGGCGCGCAACCTCGAACAGCGGTCCGTAATCAGGACCGCTCACCTGAATGTCGATCGGCGCCGGCAATCCGAAGTTTAGGACCGCGTCGATGATGCTGCCCGAGGAGAAGAATGCTTTGACCGAAGGCACCGCGACCGGGAGGCGCTTTTTGAGCTCGTCCATGTAGTGGAATGTCGAAACGGTATGATTGTCTTTCAGCGCAACCATGATCTCGCCCGTGTCTTCGCCCGAGTTCGACGAGTAGATGGCCGAGATGCTGGGCGCGATACCCAGATTTGCGACCACCGTGCCGAGCTCAGAGGGCGGGATGATTTTGCGAATCTCATCTTCGATTCGTCCCGCGAGTTTCTGCGTCACCTCGATCCGTGAGCCCGCCGGAGAACGCATATGAATGATGAATTTGCCGGCGTCGGTGGTCGGAAAAAGCTGGGTTCCGAGCAGCGGATAGATCAAGAGCGAGATCGCGAACAACACCGAAACCGCGCCAATCACGATAAATTTGTGATCGAGCGCGCTGGTGAGTTTTTTTTCGTACCAATTGGCAAACCGCAGGTAGCGCCGGTTGAAGACGCCGAACGCGCGCCGGAAAATCGACTGCGCGTGCTCGCCGGTGGCGTCGCCGCCTTCGGCCGCGCGTGCTTCCTCCGCGTTCAGAAAGCGCGCGCAATAAATCGGAATCACCGCCATCGCCACCACGTACGACGCGAGCATCGCGAGCACCACCGCCAGCGCGAGGGCGCTGAACAGGTACTTGGCCACGCCGAATAGGAACATCACGGGGAAGAAGACAACGATCGTCGTGATAGTCGAGGCGAGCACCGGCAGCGCCACTTCCTCCGCGCCTTCGCGCGCGGCGACAGCAGGCTCTTTGCCTTCGGCCAGATGGCGGTTGATGTTCTCGAGGACCACCACCGAGTCGTCGACCAGCCGGCCAATCGCGAGCGCGAATCCACCGAGCGTCATGATGTTGATCGTCGAGCCGCCCATGAACAGGCAGAAGGTCCCGGCCAGGATCGACAGCGGAATCGACAGAAAGATCGCAACGGTCGAGCGCATGCTGCCGAGAAAGATCAGGATCATGAGCGAGGCGAGAATCGCGCCCGATATCGCCTCGTGTTCGAGCGAATGGACCGCGTCAAGGATGTAATCCGACTGATCGAAAATCGCCTTGAGCTTTATCCCCTTGGGCACGCCGATGAGTTTGGGCAGGATATTGTGGATTCCGTTGACGACCGAAATCGTGTTCGCGCCGCCCTGCTTGAGCACCGGGATGTAAACCGAGGGCTGGCCGTCGATCGTGACCACGTTGTACTGGATCGCGGTCGAGTCCTCGGCGTTGCCGACATCGCCGAGCCGGACCGGCGCCTGGTTGTTGCCGATCTTTATCGGAAGGTTGTTGAGGCTCTCCGGATGATCGATCATCGCGTTCGAGTAGATGTAGTAGTCCGTCGAGCCGATCTTCGCGTCGCCCGCAGGGAGAATGAGATTGGTCTGGTTCAGCGAGTGGACCACTGAGTTGAGCGTCAATCCGCGCGCCTGCAGCGCGTTGCGATCGACATAAGCCATGATTTGCCGGAACTTGCCGCCAAACGGCATCGGGATCGACGCGCCCGAGACCGTCGCAAGCTGATTGCGCACGTTGTAACGGGCCTGATCTTCGAGATCGACCTGGCTGAATCCCTGCCCCTTGACCGTGACCAATGTGACCGGCAACGACGAGGCGTCGAATTTGAGCACCAGCGGAGGCAACGTACCGGGCGGCAATACGCCCAAGTCCGCCATCGCGAGCGTTGCCAACTGGGCGGAAGCCGCATCCACGTCAACGCCGCTGTGCAGATAAACCGTGATCATGCTGACCCCGGGCAGCGAGCGCGACTCGATATGCTCGATTCCGCTGCCGAGGGTGAAGAATCGCTCGTAGCGAGTCGTGATGTCGCGTTCCATGTCCAACGGCGGCATGCCGGGATAAAAGGTCGCGACCACGACCGCCGGGATTTTGAGATTCGGAAAGACATCGACCGGCATTCGGGCGAATGCGGTGACTCCAAGAATTAAAACGATCAGCGCCCCGACGATTACCGTGAACGGGTTGCGCAACGCAAAGCTCGGCACGTCAATGGACCTCGCGCGAATTTCCAGGCGGCTCAAACGAGCGCGCCAGTTTATGAAATGTCATCGGGGACTTCTCGCCCACGGCGACGGCTATACTTGATTACGTGGCTAAGCGGGCGCGAGAGAACGGAGGACCGCAGGGGTCGGAGGAGATTTTGAGACGCCGAAAATATCGCGGCGCGGTAGGTTTAGGCATCAGGAGGGTGGCCGCGCGCCATGCATCGGCTGCGGCGGGCGTCGGATCGAAGAGAGATAGGGGAGCGGGACCAGAAAACGCCGTAATTGACTTCTCGCCGGCGTCGCTGCGGTCCTCGGACAGGCCCAGGTACTCGTGGCGGGCGGCGGTCTGGCGGACTTCAACCGGCTTGTAAGATGGTCCGTAATGCCGGGTACGGAGCGCCGGAAGGACGATAGCCATGCCGAGCGCGAGCACGCATCCAAGCGTGCGCAGCATCGCGAAAATTGAGTGGCTGGCTTTACCGAACGAACCCATTACCCCAAAACCCGTCTAAGATTATGCGGACCGGGGCCGGCGCTCAAGCGGCGTCGCATCGCCCGTCTCGCGACATCCGCCCGCCCGCCGTATATTGTCAGCCAGGATCAGAACAACAGTGCGAATCATACTCACCGTCCCGATATTCCTGATCTTCATGCTCTCCAGCGCCGTGCACGCGCAGCAGTATCACGTCGATCAGGGCAGCAGCGCGGCGCTGACCAAGTACCTGCACCGTCATCGCTTGCCGCTGGTGGGCGCCCAGGTCCGGCGCGACGACGCCGGCGATCCGCAGGTGCATCTGTACGGCTTCGTCGCGACGGACGCGGGCAAGGCCGACGCCGAGCGCAAGGCGCAGCGCTATCTGGGCGTGGCGGGAGTACCGATCACCAATTCGATCCAGATCAATCCGTCGATCAACTCTCACGGCGCGAACGCCGGTGCGGATAGCTCGCCAGACGCCGCGAACGCTCCTGCACAAAACTCAAACTCGCAGTGGAACAATGCGATGCAGGGAATCTACAAAAACGGCGCACAGCCGTTACCGTCGAACGGCTCTCCAGGCCAGCCGTAGGCGCGACGGCGGAGCGTGCCGCGTGATAGGATCGCGAGCGCTGTGGCGGACAAGGTTATTTTCCTGCGCGATCCCGATCGGGAGTCGCGCGAGCGCGTCTATAAGATCAAGTATGCCGAGTTGCTGAATGCGGCCCAGCTTGCCGCGGTGACGCATCGCGACGGCCCGCTGTTGGTAATCGCGGGGGCGGGATCGGGAAAGACTCGCACCCTCATCTATCGCGTGGCGCGGCTGATCGAGGGCGGAGTTCCACCTGGCGCAATATTGTTGATGACGTTTACCCGGCGCGCGGCGCAGGAGATGCTCGATCGCGTCGAGCGGCTGGTCGGCGAGACTTCGCGCTCGGTCGCGGGCGGCACCTTTCACTCGTTCGCAAACAATATCCTCCGCCGCCACGGCGCGCAGATGGGGCTTAAGCCGAATTTCACGATTCTGGATCGCGGCGATATGGAGGACGTGATCAATCTGCTGCGTGCGCGGATGGGACTTGCCTCGCGCGAGCGGCGCTTTCCGAAAAAGAGCACGGTCGCCGAAGTGATCAGCATGGCGCGCAACAAGATGCACGATCTGGCCGAGGAGATCGAGCTCGACTTCGCGCACCTGATCGAGCATCAGGGCGAAATCGTCGCGCTCGCCGAGAAGTACGAGGCCTACAAGCGCGAACGCGCATTGCTCGATTACGACGACCTGCTCTACCGGCTCGCCGAATTGCTGCGCCAGTATCCGCAGGTGCGCCAGCGCCTGTCGCAGAGCTATCGCTACATCATGATCGACGAGTACCAGGACACCAACCGAATCCAGGCCGAGCTGGTGCAGCTTCTCGCATCCGAGCATCGCAACGTGATGGCGGTGGGCGACGACGCGCAGTCGATCTATTCGTTTCGCGGCGCGAATTTCCACAACATCATGGATTTTCCCGAGCTGTTCACCGGCGCCCGCGTGATCAAGCTCGAAGAGAACTACCGCTCGGTGCAGGGAATCCTCGATGTCGCCAACGAAGTGATCTCGCGCGCGGCCGAGAAGTACACCAAGGTTCTGTTCACCTCACGCCGCGGCGATTTCCGGCCGATCCTGGTGCGCGCGCAGGATGAGCACATGCAGTCGCGTTTCGTCGCGCAGCGCATCCTGGAGCTGCGCGAAGAGGGCGTCGAGCTGGGCGAGATGGCGGTGCTGTTCCGCTCGAGCTTTCACTCCTTCGATCTCGAACTCGAGCTTCAGCGCCGCGATATTCCGTTCATCAAGCGCGGCGGATTCAAGTTTATCGAGACCGCGCATATCAAGGACGTGCTCGCGCATCTGCGCGTGGTCGCAAATCCCGCCGACGCGGTCTCATGGCTGCGCGCGTTGATGCTCGTGCGCGGAGTCGGGCATCGCACCGCAGAGCGCACGGTCGAGATGCTGGTATCCGCCGATGCGCCCGAGCGCGAGCTCGCGCGGCTTGGGCAATCGGGAGGACGGGGAGGCGCGGCGTCGGGTTACGCGCAGCTTGCGGCGCTGCTGGCGGGAATTCGCGGCGAATCGAAACGTCCGGCGGAGCAGATCGCCGCAACGCTTGCGTACTATCTGCCGCTGATGCGCGAGGCGTACCCCGACGATTTTCCCAAACGCGAGCGCGACCTTGAACACTTTCAGAACATCACCGAGCGCTACCGCAGCCTCGAAACGATGCTCTCGGACATGGCGCTCGAGCCGCCGAGCGATTCTCTTGGCGGGGTTCTGGCCGAGGGTCCGGAGGACGAGTTCCTGACGCTCAGCACGATTCATTCGGCCAAGGGTCTCGAATGGCGTATCGTGTTTGTGATCTGGGCGGCGGACGGTCGCTTCCCCGGTCCGATGAGCGTGGACGAAGAATCGATCGAAGAGGAGCGCCGCCTGATGTACGTCGCCAGCACCCGCGCCCGCGACGAGCTTTACCTGACCTATCCGATCTACATGTTCGATCGCATGAACGGCTACATGATGGGCCGCGCCTCCCGCTTCCTGGACGATCTACCCGCCGAAATTCTACCGACAGCCACGCTGCAAGACGCGACCGATTCGGAACAAACGCAGTAACTCTAAAGCAAGGTTCTCTTGCCCTGCTCGAAGGTCGGATATCTGAGCTGCGGCAAGAGTTCGGCATGCATTCGACGAGTGTCACAGTAGTGATCGACGCGACCCAGGCGCACAAAGTCGCGAGTAAGCGGAGATCGGGTTCCGAAGATCATCGCGAATGCCTCGCATGCGGTCGCCGCGGCTAGAATCATCCACCAGGGCATTCGCCACGGCCGCGACTTTCCCCAGATGCGGGCCGCCTCATCAAGAAAATCCTGGATTGTCATCGGCGCATCATCGCCGAGTTGGTAGATTCCGCTGATCCCCGGCTTGAGCGCGGATGCGGCTACAGCTTCGAGGAAATCCTCGGTCTGAATGAAGTGGTACCAGGTCGGTTTTCGCCACACCGCGAGCAGGTGGTGCTGCGACAGCCATCTGGCCGCTTCGATCATCAAGATGCCGCGGCCATAGACTGTCGCCGAGCGGAGGACGACCGGAGTGGTCGAGGTTCCTCGCGTCTTCTCGAACAGCAGGCGCTCTTCTTCGAGCCGCGTCCGCGCATGAATCCAGACCGGTGCGTAGTCGATCCGCCCGGTGGCGGGATGCTCCGGAGTGGTTGGGCCCTCAACCTGGGGAAATGAGATCAGCACCACGCGTGGGACGCGCGCCGCAAGGGCCGCATCGAGCAGGTTGTTGAACCACTTGGTGTTGGTCTCCGGAAGGAATGTGGCTGGCCGCGGCCGGAAGAGAACTCCCGCGAAATGCACCACGCAATCGACGCCTTGAAGCGGGGCGATCAGAGTTTCGGGGCGCGCAAGATCTGCGGAGACGATTGTGAGCCGTTCCTTGCCGATCGCGGCAAGGTCGTCTGGCAACGGCGTGCGATGGATCATCAGGCGCTGTTCGACCGGTTCGACCAGCAGCCTTCGCGCGAGGCGGTTGCCCAGATTTCCCGCGGCGCCGGTTATGAGAATGGTAGGCAAGAGAATCGTCGACTTTCAGGTGGGGTTCTTCATCACTTGGAACTTTACGTAGCCGGGTACCGGCTCATCGACGTGCATTGGCAGCGAGACTTCGCGCAGGACCGGGACCTTCTCGGTGATCGTGCCGGTCGCGGGCGCGTCTTTCGGGACCGTGATCACGCGCGTGCCGACGAAACGCACCACCGTCGGCAGCATCCTGCCGGTGTCGAGGTAGCGGGTGTGCGTGGCTTCGAGCAGGGTGTCGAACTTGAACAGTTTCGAGCCCGCACGAATCAGGTACTCGTTGTGGCCGAGCGGCCGCACCATCGTCGATTCGCTCATCACATAGATATGCCCGACCGTCGGCCGCAGAAACCCCGGGTAGAGCGGATTGACTCCCAGCCAGAACGGCATCACGACGCGCCGATTCTCAGCCCATCCGGTCAGATGAACTTCGGCGCGGCGATCGTTGTCGCCGAGGGTGAAATCCTTGCCGTCGAAATCGCGCAGGATGTCGCGGCTTAGCTGGTCTTGCGGCGGAGTGTTGATCTCACCAGTCGGACCGAAATCCAGCGCCTTGTCCGGGGTGCATCCCGCGCCACCCACGATCATCAGCGCCGCAATCGCCATCATCGAAAAGAAGGCGCAGGTTTTGATTCGCGCGCGATTCATCCGAGTCGAAAACGCGCGTAGCTTGCCGGCACTCGGCCCTCGAGGGTCCATTTCATCGGCAGCGAGACCTCGCGCACAACCGGGATCTCGACTTTCTTGCCGTCGCCGCGGGTAAATTCGCGCTTGCCCATGTACTGCACAATCGTCGGAAGAATCTTTCCGGTGCCGTCGTAATGCGTACGCGTGGTGACGAAAACGGTCTCTTGTTTCACCAGCGTGCTGCCCGCGTCGATCATCCATTCGCCGGTAGTACCGAGCGGTTTTTCGAGCGTTGCTTCGCTGATCACGTAATAGTCGCCTTCTTTTGGCTGCGTAACGCCGGGAACCAGGATGTTGACGCCGAACCAGAACGGCAGCTTCATCCACGCGGTCTTGCCCGAGCCTAAAGGCCGAACCATCGCGACCGTGTTGCTGTCGCCGAGGATAAACTCGCGTCCGCGAAAATTTTCCTCGACCGACTCCGCGCTGGCATAGACCGAATGCGTGGCAGGCGCCGGCGCGGGCCGGCCGCATCCTGCGGTGGCGCATAGCGCGGTCGCGGCGATCAGCGCGCCAACGAGACGCGCTATCTTCTGACGCTCAGGCAGCGCGCGCATAGTGAGCGGCGATCTCGCGGCCGACCAGCTCGATTTGTTGGTCCCATGAATCGGGTGCGGCGATTGGCCATAGCACAAACTTGTCGAGTCCCTTTGCGATATATCGCTCCATCTGCGCGGAAATGTCTTCGGCGGAGCCGTACACGCTGCGCTCGAGGAAAGCCTCGGACCCGCGGCCCATCGCGGTGAGCATCGGCTGCATTTCCTTGAGCGCCTTTTCGCGCGAGCTCGCGATTCGGCAGAGCAGGATTAGACCCGACTCGATTCGCGCATTCGCGCGCCCGTACTCGACGGCGTAGGCGCGGATCTTCGCCATGCTCGATTCGTATTCCTCGGGGGTCTGGAACGACGCGAAAAATCCGTCGCCGAGCCGCGCCGTGCGCCGCAGCGCCGAATCCGCGCGTCCGCCGATCCAGATGTCCATCGTGCCGAAGTCGTTGTTCGCGCGTGCTACGGGCCGCGGCTCGATCGTGACGTTGTCGAAATTGAAAAACCGGCCATGATAGCTCGCATGCCGATCTTTCCAGACTGTGCGCAGAACTTCGATTCCCTCGTCCAGCCGCTTGCCGCGCGCGTCCGGCGAGATTCCGCACGCGGCATAGTCGGCCAGATTCGAGCCGGTGCCGACCGCCATCACCATCCTGCCGCCCGAGAGATAATCCAGCGACGCGAATGACTTCGCCGCCATCAGCGGATGCCGCAGGTTCAAGAGCAGCACGCTCGGCCCGAGCTTCATCCGCGAGGTGCGCGAGGCGATGAGCGACAGTGTCGCGACGACATCGAGCTCCGGCGAGGGCGCGAGCAGGTGGTCCGATAGCCAGAACGAATCGAGGCCCCAGTCTTCGGCGCGCTCCGCGACTCGCGCGATCGTCTCGGCCGACGGCATTCCTAACCGCCACAATCCAAAACCAGCACCTATCTTTACTTGCGGTGTCATGAATGCACACTATTTCGGCGCACCGTATTTTGCATAGCCATATGGTAGGTAGATACTAGCATGAGGTCCGGTTTGATGAATTCCAATCACGCGCCAGCACGCAAGAGCCGCGCGAGCGTAACCATGCTGGGCACAGGCGACGCTTTCGCAAGTGGCGGCCGCGCGCAGGCCGGCTTTATCATCGATGCCGCGGGCACGCGCATCCTGATGGAAGCGGGCCCGGAGATTCTGGGCGCGATGAAGCGCCACGGCGTTCGGCCCAATCACCTGGATCTGATTGTCGTCAGCCATCTGCACGGCGATCACTTTGGCGGCCTGCCGTTTCTGATCCTCGAATACATGTGGGAAAGCCGGCTCGACCATCCGATCACAATTGTGGGTCCGCGCAACCTCGAGGCGCGATGCTGGCGGGTGTTGAAGGCCCTGTTTCCTGGCTTCGACCTGGAACGGATAAAGCACAAGCTGAATTTTGTGGTGATCGAGCCGGGCGCCACACTGCAAATCGGTGAGGTCAAGCTCTCGGCGATTCGCAGTCCGCACACCAAGCCCGATATTTCGCTGTCGCTCAGAGTAGAAGTGGGCGGCAAGACGATCGTTTTTTCAGGCGATACCGGATGGAACGACGCGCTGGTAAAGCTCGCGGCGGGCGCCGACCTGTTCGTGTGCGAATGCACCTACTTCGAGAGCAAGCATCTGAAATTCCACCTCAACTATCCCGAGCTCGCCGCGCAGCGCGGAAAATTCAAGGTCGGCCGGATGCTGCTGACGCATATCGGCCGCGAAGTGCTGAACCATCGGCGTCAGATAAAAATCGAGATGGCGTCCGACGGCATGAAACTCGCGGTCTAGCGCGGCGCGCGGCGCGAAACCGCGGAAGGAAACTCGCTCATGGGAATAGCAGACGGAAAACGCGCGCTGATCGTCGGCGTCGCCAACGACAAGAGCCTCGCATGGTCGATCGCGCAGGAGCTGCACGCGCAGGGCGCCGAGATCGCGCTCACCTATCAAGGAGAAGTGCTCGAGAAACGTGTGCGTCCGCTCGCCGCGCAGATCGAGGCGGACGTCGTTGGCGAGCTCGACGTCAACAACGATGGGCAGATCGCCGAAGTCATCGGCAAACTCGAACGTAAGTGGGGCGGACTCGATATGCTGGTTCACGCGGTTGCGTTCGCCGAGCGCGAAGATTTGCGTGATCGCTTCTTGAATGTCTCGCGGCAGAACTTCTCCCGCTCGCTCGAGATCAGCGCTTACTCGCTGGTCGCGCTCGCGCGCGCCGTCGAGCCGCTGATGGAAGCGCGCGGAGGCGGCTCGATCGTCACGCTCAGCTATATCGGCGCGGTGCGCGCGGTTCCCAACTACAACGTGATGGGTGTCGCCAAAGCGGCTCTGGAAGCGTGCGTGCGCTACCTGGCGATAGATTTGGGTCCGAAGAATATCCGCGTCAACGCGCTCAGCGCCGGTCCCGCGCGCACCCTATCCTCTTCGGCGATCGCCGGCTTTCATACGATGACGCACGAGGTTGAAAATCGCGCGCCGCTGCGCCGCGGCATGAAAATCGAAGAGGCAGGCAAGATGGCCGCCGTGCTCTTAAGCGATCTTTCGACCGGCGTCACCGGGCAGACTGTATACGTGGACGTGGGTTACAACATCGTAGGATTCTGATTTCGTCTGAGGTTACTTCAAGGAGAAGTGCGATGGCGATTCATATCGTTCCCCAGCTCTCCGACAATTTCGCGTATCTGGTCGTCGATGAAACCAGCAAGGAATGCGCGGTGGTGGATTGCGCGGAGGCCGACAAGGTTATCGCGGCGGCGCGCGGCCTCGGCGTGCAGATCGCCGCGATACTGACGACGCATTGGCACGCCGATCACAGCGGCGGCAACCAGGATCTCGCGGCGAAAGTCGCGGATCTCAAGGTTTATGGCGCCAGCGCAGAGAACGGCAGAATTCCCGCGCTGACCAATCCGGTGGCCGACGGCGATACGATCCGGATCGGCGCACTCGAAGCGCGCGTGATGGGCATTCCCGCGCATACCAACGGCCACGTTGCATATTATTTTCCGAAGCTCGAAGCGGTTTTCACCGGCGACACGATGTTTATCGGCGGATGCGGCCGCGTGTTCGAGGGCGTCGCGGCTACGATGGTCGCGTCGCTTAAACGCCTTGCGGCGCTGCCCGATTCGACGCGGGTTTACTGCGGCCACGAATACACCGAAAAAAATCTCCGCTTCGCGCTGACGCTCGAGCCCAATAACGCCGCCCTCAAAGCCAAGCACGATTGGTCGCGCAAGGCGCGCAGCGAGGGCAAGTGGACCGTTCCCTCGACCATCGGCGACGAAAAGCAAATCAATCCGTTTCTGCGCACCGACAGCGCCGAGCTGCGCGCGAGCCTCAAGAAGATCGATCCGGCGCTCGCGAACGATCCGGTCGCAATTTTCGCCAAGGCCCGCGAATTGAAGGACAGGTTCTAGCGGCCGGTTTCAGAACGGTTTCAGAATCGCCAGCATCAGGATCGCCAGTACCAGCAAGCTGACGACTCCGTGTACGACCGCGAACTCGCGCCGCGTCGAGGCGCTCGGATTGTCTTCGAGGAATCGAATCCGGCGGTAGAAGCGCACGTGATAAAACAAAATCACGGCGACCAGCAGCAGCTTCGCGTGAAGCCATCCCTGCCGCAGAACTTCGGGCCGCATCAATATCAGGATGATTCCAAGGCCGATAGTGATCGCGGCGCCCAGGTTTACCGTGATTTCGAACAGTCGCCGTATGGTTCCGAGCAATCGCTCCTTGGGAAGCCCGACTTCCTCCGGCACACGGCCGAGCAGGCTCGCGAGCATTAGCAATCCGCCGATCCAGAAAATCACGCCGAACAGATGAAGTGCCAACACGATTTGGAAGACGGCGTCGCTCAATTCGGTATCTCCTCAGACGGACCTTTAAGCTGGATCAAGTTCACCGGTTGCACGACCGTACCGTATCGACGCGAGCGGTAGAAGCGGCCGCAAATTCGATCAGGCGCTTGCCAGCAGCCCCGACGGATAGCATTTATGAAACAGCGAGCGACGGAGGTTAGAGATGGCGGATTCATATCTGTCCGAGCTGAAGCGAAAAACCGTCAGCGCCGAAGAGGCTGCGGCGGCGGTCAAGTCGGGCGACTGGGTCGAGTACGGATTTGGATTGGGACAGCCCGATCTGTTCGATGAGGCACTGGCTGCGCGCGTCGCCAAGCTCGAGCGCGTGAAGCTGCGCGGATGCCTTGCGATGAAACCGCGCGCCGTGATCGACGCCGATCCCGAAGGGCGCCACATCGATTATTTCTCGTGGTACTTTTCGGGACTCGAACGAAAGCTGCACGATCGCGGGCGGTGCCATCATATTCCGATGAACTTCGGCGAGGCGCCGGACGACTACCGGCGCTTTATCGACGTGGACGTCGCGGTGCTGAAGTGCGCGCCGATGGACGAGCATGGCTATTTCAATTTCGGTCCTTCGGTGACCTATCACAAGGCGATCACCGAAAAAGCCACGCACCTGGTAATCGAAACTGATGCAAGTGTGCCGTATGTGTTCGGGCTCGAATGCGGCGTTCACATCAGCGAAGTCGATCAGGTGATCGACGCGGGCGCCGGCATGCTGCCCGAGCTGAAGAATCCCGCACCGGGTCCCGCCGATCAGAAAGTCGCGGAGTTGATCGCACCGGAAGTCAGAAATGGTGCGTGCCTGCAAATCGGAATCGGCGCGATGCCGAATGCGGTCGCCGAGCTTCTGGCGACCTCGCCAGTCAAGGATCTCGGCGTGCACACCGAGATGTTCGTCGACTCGCTCATCTCGTTGTACGAGGCGGGCAAGATCACAGGTGCGCACAAAGCGGACAATCTTTACCAAATGACTTATTGCTTCGCCGCAGGCTCGTCGCGCCTGTACAAATTTCTCGACCGCAATCCCGCCTGCTTCGCGGGGCCGGTCGACTACACCAATCTTCCGCATCACATCATGCGCAACGACAATGCGGTCGCGATCTGTAACGCCGCGCAAATCGATCTGACCGGTCAGGCCTGCTCCGAATCCGCCGGCATCCGGCAGATCAGCGGCACTGGCGGCCAGCTCCAGTTCATTCGCGGCGCGTACGCTTCCAATGGAGGCAAAGCGATCCTGTGCCTGGCCTCGACCTATGAGCGCGCGGGACGGCGCGCGAGCCGGATCGTCGCGCGAATCGACGACTCTAATGTCGTGACGACGCCGCGCACCGATGTGATGTACGTGGTCACCGAATACGGAATCGTCAACCTGAAGGGCAAGTCGGTACCGGAGCGCGCGCGCGCCCTGATCGGATTGGCGCATCCGGATTTTCGCGAAGAGCTGGAGCGCGCGGCGGCCGAGTACCGGCTGTTGCCGCGAACGATCTTCTAACGCCTTTAATGCTGGGCGGAAGCGGAATCGCCGGTGAATTTGTAGATCAACTCGCCGTCGCGGGTGAAGCCGAGCTCGCGGCGAATCAGGTGTTCCAGGTAGCGATCGTTGGAACTGAGATTCTGAACGTTCGTTCTGAGCGTACCGTTGCGGGCCAGCAGCTCCGCGCGCCGCGCCTCGAGCGAGCGGCGCCTGGTGCGCAGCGCCAACAGGTCGCGCGGGCCCAACGGCCCCATCGCGAGGCTCGCTCCCAGAATCACGAGAATCCCACCCAGGATTAGGCAGAGCCATTGGCGCCGCAGGTAATTGCTTAAGCGGAACATCGGACCAATGGTAAAGCACGGCAGGGGCGGAGTTCAAGACCAATGTATATTAACGTCATTCTAAAGTTCGGAAAGTGTATAGGATCAGCGGCTCGTGCCGACTTTAGAATTTCTTTATAAATTTGTGCGTTAACTGTTGCATTCGCAATAACGGGTTTCTATAATGCGCGACGAGGGGTGGGGAAGGTTAGACCACTCATTAGGTAGGGTGCTTATCCAGCAGCGGCCAACGGAAGA
Organism: Binataceae bacterium (SeqCode); assembly: GCA_049795175.1. GTDB lineage: Bacteria > Desulfobacterota > Binatia > Binatales > Binataceae > JBARDN01. The sequence goes on from JBARDN010000139.1 coordinate 23,488, forward strand.
GGAGGTGTCTATGCCAGTGAAGAAGAAGGCCCCCAAGCGGGCCACCAAATCCAAGTCAAAGCTGAAGAGCGGTATGAAGAAGAAAGCCGGCAAAAAGAAGAAGAAGTAACTAGCCAAAAGTTTTCCTCCGAGCTTTAACCCCTCGGAGGCTGGCTAACGATGCCGGGCTAGCTGCTGGAATGAGCCGAGGCGCTAACGCCTCGTAAACCGAGAGAGCCCCCGTAACAGGGGGCTCTTTCTTTTTCCACGATCCTTGCGTCCGCGCCGCCGCCATCCTAATGATTGCGATTGCATCGGCACAATGTGCGCGGGCGCTGTGATGAACCCTCCTGATTCCACCTTTGATGCGATTATCGTCGGCGCGCGCGTAGCCGGAAGCGCCGTCGCGATTTTTTTTGCGCGCCGCGGCCTCAAGACCCTTCTGGTCGACAAGGCTGTGTTTCCGTCCGACACTCTTTCCACCCATATCGTCCTGGCCGGCGGCGCGAAGGTGCTGGCCCGGATGAATGCGCTGGAGCATCTCGAACGCGCCGGCGCGCGCCGCTACGAAAGGATGCGGATGCTCGGGCCCGGTTACGATTACGCGGTCGATCTCGCGGCCGAAGACGAAGACCTGCGCGGATTTTGCTTCGGACGGATGGCGATGGACGCCGCGATGATCGCGCTGGCGCGCGACTCCGGCGCCTCGGTTCGCGAGCGCTTCAGGGTCACCGATCTGGTAATTGAAAACGGCGTGGTCGCGGGAATCCGCGGCGAGGACCAAAGCGGCTCGCACGAATTTCGCGCGGCGCTCGTCGTCGGTGCGGACGGAATGCGCAGCACCGTCGCGAAGATCGCCGAGGCCAAGCTCGGCGCCTTCGAGCGGACCGAAGTCCCATGCGCTCGCGCGTACTACTACTCGTACTATGAAGATGTAAGCGCCAAGCGCTTCGGCGACGATCTGGTGACCGAGCTCGACGCGGGGCCCGGCCAGGGCGCCATCTTGTGCCGATGCGAGAACGGGCGCGTGGTCGCCGCGGTCGCATTCGACGCGGCCCAAATGCATTCTTTTCGTACCGATCTGGAAGGCAATCTGAAGCGCGAGCTCGAGCGTTCGTTCGTCGTCGGCTCGCTAATCGAAGGCGGCCGCGCATCGGGAAAAATCTATTCGTCGGGAATGTTGCTCAATACCTATCGCAATCCGATCGCCGACGGCGCGTTGCTCGTCGGCGATGCGGGACTCCATGTCGATCCACTATTCGGACAAGGACATTCGCTGGCGCTGATGAGCGCCGAGATCGTCGGAGAGCTTGCACCCGGATGGTTCTCGGCGCGAGACGGAGGTGTGGTCGGCGCCGCCGCGATGAGCGAATTCGTAAGCCGTCGCGATCGCCTGCTGATGCCCTACTATTCCTCCACCGTTAGAACCTCTGGCGGACTCCGACACGACCCAACCACGCACGCCGCGCATCTGGTTGCGCAGCGCGAGACCTGGGCGGCGCGCGAGATGGCGCGTTTCGGCCAGATGGCGTCAACCGGGGGCTTCCCGTCGTTCCGGTTCGCGCGGATGCTCGCGCGGCAGGCGCGCGCCGCCTGAGGAACGGGTGGACGAGTTACTCGGACGCTTTCCGTGCGTGGTTGAGCGGCCAGAGCCGCTCAAATTCGCATGGCCGATCATTCTTATCCCCGACTCGTTCACCACCGCGCGGCATTTGGGCGTGCTACTCGGTTACTTCGCCACGATTGGATGGGAAGTTTACACTCCCGATCTGCGCGCCGCGATCGGGAGGGACAAAACTCCGCCGCTCGCGAAATTTTCCTTTGCAGATCTAATCGCGCTTTGCTCTGAGGCGCTTGACGCGCTCGGGCGCGATGCGATCGTCGTCGGGCACGGCGCCGGGGGCCTAGCGGCGCTCAAGCTGGCCGAGCGTCCCGGTATAAAAGCCGCGGTCGCGCTGGCGCCTCTGGTGCCGGGCTATCGGTCGGCGCTGGTTTCCGGATTCGCCGCACGGCTGTCTGCGTGGCGGCGCGGCACGATCGATCCTCCGCGAAAACGCACCCTGTTCGAATTCGTCGCCGACGCCGATCGGTTCCAGCGCGACGCGATCATCCGCGCGATGGTGCCGGAGAGCGCGATGCTCGCATTGGAGATCGCGCGCGGTGAGATCGCGTTCTCCACGTCCTCCGCTCCGCGGCTGATCGTCGCCGGCGACTCGGATATTTTCGCGCCGATTGCACGGACCGCCGCGCTCGCACAGTCGCTCGGCGCAACGCTCGCGCAATTGCCCGGCCGCGGACACTGGCTTATCGGTGGCCGCGCGCTCGAGCGCGCCATCGCGCAGACCCAGCGCTTTCTGGTGCGGACACTCGGTCAGGAACTGCTGCTGCTCTATCCCGAGGAATGGAAAAACGAACCCGAAAAAGAACCCGATGAGCGTTAGCCTGCGAACCGTCCGAGACCAGGTAACCGGTTGCGCGATCGAGCGGACGCGGCGGATAATTCGCGCCGATATGCAGGAGCGGCAGTAATTCGATGGGCGTAATAAGAGAGCAGTCTGAGAAGTTGTTCAACGGCGAGATCACGACCCGCCAGTTTCATCCGCTGATGCCGACCGGAGAGTACGAAGAAGTCGCCGATGGCGTGATGTTCTATCGATGGTTCGCCAACGTCACGGCGACGAAAACCAGCGAGGGGCTGGTGATGATCGATACCGGCGCGTATTTCAATCAGCAGGCGACGCTCGAACTGCTGCGCAAGTTCTCGCCCGACCGCGTCAACACCGCGATTTATACCCACGGCCACGTCGATCATGCGTGCGGAACGCCCGCGATTATGGAAGAAGCGCGCAGCCGCAACCTTGCGCGTCCGCGAATCGTCGGACAGAAGGGCGTCTCGGCCCGGTTTGATCGCTACAAGCGGACCCAGGGCTACAACAACGTCATCAATACGCGCCAGTTCAGCCGTCCGTCCTCATTTCCAACTGAGTATGTTTATCCCGATACCTACTTCGATAATCAGTTGAATGTCGTCGCAGGCGATCACAAGTTCGATTGCCATCATGCGCGCGGAGAGACCGACGATCATTGTTGGGTGTTTATTCCACAGCGCAAGGTGCTATGCACCGGCGACTTGATTATCTGGGCCGCGCCCAACGCCGGCAATCCGCAGAAGGCGCAGCGCTATGCGCGCGAATGGGCCGAGGCGCTGCGCACGATGGCAAAGCTTGGAGCGGAAGTTCTGCTGCCCGGCCACGGCTATCCGGTCTTTGGCGCGCTTCGGGTCCGCCGCGTGCTGAACGATACCGCGGAGTTTCTGCAGAGCCTTTACGATCAGGCGGTCGCGATGATGAATGCCGGCGCGTCGCTGGACGAGGTGATTCATTCGGTCAAACCTCCCGCAAACTTGGCCGACAAACCTTATCTGCAGCCGGTCTACGACGATCCGGAATTTATCGTGCGCAACATCTGGCGGCTCGAGGGCGGATGGTACGACGGCACGCCGTCGCATCTTAAGCCCGCGACTGAAGCGGCGCGCGCGCAGGAGATCGTGTCGCTTGCGGGCGGCGTGGACAAGGTGGTCGCGCGCGCGCTCGAGAAGCTGGGCACGGGCGACCTGGCGCTTGCGGCGCATCTGGCCGATTGGGCGGTCGGCGCGGCGCCCGAAGACAAATCCGCGCATACTGCCCGCTCGAAGATCTACCAGGCGCGCGCGGACGCGGAGAGCTCGACGATGGCGCACGGAATTTTCCATTCGACCGCGCTCGAATCATCGAAGAAGGCGGATATCGCTCCCCCAGAAGACAAGCGCAGCTTCTGAACGTTGCGTTCGCGCGCTCTCGCGCCGCATGCCTAACCGTCCGCGTCGTGATGAATAATGTGCTGTACGCCCATCGGCAGATCGCGGAGCGCGGTCCGCAGGAACGAAGGATAAACTCGCGCACCAACCAGTTTGTCGAATGGCCACCATCGAAAAGTATTTTTCTGCCCGTCCGATTCTTCGAGCGTGAATTCCGCCGTGGTCGGTGGGATCGCGCGCTCCGGGAACGAGACCAGGTAGTAGAGGCAGATCTCGTGCACCTGATCAGAATTCGGGCCCCAGAAATTCTCAACTACCCACACCAGCCGTTCGATTTGTACCGCGGTGTTCAGCTCTTCGTTAATCTCGCGCACCAGCGCGATCTCGGACGACTCGGCGAGCTCGACGCGGCCTCCCGGCATGTACCAGTAGCCCGTCACGTTGTCGCAGCAGAGGAGGACACGGTCATCTCGAAGCGCGATTGCTGCGACACGATATTGAAACATCCAGGATTCGTCACGCAGCGTGATCATCCGTCGAGTCGCCATCGCCAGGTTCCCGTCTTACGACACTCGCGGCGGTGGTGTGAGCTTGCCGAGGATCGCCGGAGCGCGCGCACCCGTCACACTCGGGATATTTCCCTGCCGGCCGCGCAGCATCTGGTAGCCGAGAATCGCGAACGCGACCGCCTCGAGCGAATCGCCGTCCACCCCAACTCTTGCCGCCGTCGTGACTTCGAGCGTTGGCATTTCACGCGCGAGCAACTTCATCAACGTTGGATTGTGCGCGCCGCCGCCTGTCGCGATGAGCTGATCGACGCGTCCGTGCGGTGCGATAAAGCGCCGGATCGATTCGGCGATCGATCGACCGGTGAGCGCAGTGACCGTCGTGAGCAGATCATCGCCGCGCACGTTCATCGGCTTCGCGATGCGCCGGATCTCCGCGAGATATGGCAGTCCGAATTCCTCGCGGCCGGTTGATTTCGGCGGCCGGCGGCGAAAAAACCGATGCCGCAGCAGCGCAGTCAGCAGCGGGTCGCTGACATGTCCGCGCGCGGCGATTTTTCCGCCGCGATCCATCCGCATCTTTCCGCCCGTCATCTGATTTACCAGCGCGTCGATCAGTCCGACGCCGGGTCCGGTATCGAACGCGATCAAATCGGGATTTCCCAGCCGCGCGCGCTCCGGAATATAGGTCGCATTGCCAATCCCGCCGATATTCTGGATGACACGGCCACGCCGAGCGTCGGCGAAGAGCCACAGATGCGCCAGCGGCGCGAGCGGAGCGCCTTCGCCGCCAAGCGCGATGTCCATCGGGCGGAAGTCGGCGACGACCGGAAGATCCGTCATCGCGGCGATAACCGCGGACTCGCCGAGCTGGAGCGTCGAGGCAGTCGCGCCGCGGCCGGCGGCTCGTGGTGGTCGATGGAAAAACGTATGGCCGTGCGAGCCGATAAAGTCGATCCGCGAAAGTGTGATTCGCGACTCGCGTGCCACCGAGATCGCGGCGCGGCCGAATGCGCGGCCGAGCTCGAAATTGAGCGCGGATAATTCTCCCGAACCCACCGGTTTCCCCGCGGTCGCCGCCAGCAGGCGCGCGCGGAAACCCGCCGGGTAAGGATAGGTCCGAAAATGGATCGTGCGCGCGGGCGGCCTCTGGCGCTCATCTATATTCACGATCGCGGCGCTCACGCCGTCGTGCGAGGTCCCGGACATCAGTCCGATCGCCAGGACGCCGCGATCGCGCTCAGTCTTTTTCGCGCTCATCGATCTGCCTGCGTTCGTCGCCAAGTTTTTCCGGGTCCTCGTCGTCGCCGGGGCCGCGATTCAATTTCAACATCTCGATTCCCGCCGCGATCAACCGCCACCCCGCCGGAATTTCGAGCGAGCCGGTGTCGTCGCCAGCTTCCAGCTCGATGATAACCTTGCGCCCGCCGTGCCATTGCACCAGTAGCGGACGATGTCCGACCTGCCGGCCGGTTGGCGGATCGATCGCGAAGCCGCCAAGCATCGTGGTTGCGCGCAAATCCGAGAATGCCGCGCGAATCCGATTTTGCTCGAGCGATCCTGCCGCTTCCAGCGCCGCGCCCGCAAGCATCGCGGCCGCATACGCCTGTGCGGCAGTGTAGTCGGGTTGCGCGACTCCAGCGTCGCGGAGCATTCGCATCGCGAACTCGCGCGGCGCCGGCCCAAGGCTGGGAGTGATTTTGGAGTCGGCCTCCCAATGACTTGGACCAACGATCCCTTCGGCGCTTTCGCCAAGATCGTCGTGAAAGCGTGCGACTCCGGCGGCGACGCACGCGAGCACCGGGATGTTGAGGCGCGGGTCTGCGGTGACGGCGCGCATCACGGCGAGGTCGTGTTCATAGCTGCCCGCGCTGACGAGCACGTTCACGCGGTTTCGGCGCAGCGCGGGAAACAAGGTATCGGGTGTGCGATACGCGTTGAATCTGCCGTTCCATTTTACGCGCACGCGAACTCCGCGCCGGCGCGCGATACGATCCTTCGCGGCGGTTTCGATTCCGCCGGCGACGGCGCGGGCAAAAGGAGAGCCGGTTGCGACTATCGCCATCCGCTTGCGCCAGAATTTCAGCGACGCGAGGAGCTGCACGAAGCCGATCAGATATTCGCTTGCGGGAGCAGCCACCCCGACGATCATTTTGTATCCGCTTTGGTAGAGCGAATCGGCGGCGCCGCCATGATTTAGAAGCACCCGCCCGGCGGCCTCCGCGATCGGAGCTGCGGCCGCGGCGAGATCACTCGAGTAGGGACCGAGCAGAAGGTCGGCGCGATTTTCGGCGATCAGCGCGCGATAGATTTCGGCACATCGCGCCGGGTCGCTTT
>JBARDN010000140.1:0-7128 GCA_049795175.1 Binataceae bacterium (SeqCode)
CGCTGCGGCCGGCCTTGCATGTCGAGCCGCCCCGCCGCGCCGAGCCTCCGCGCCCCGCGCAGTTTCCGTCCTTTGGTGTTACGCGCACCAGCGCAGCGACGCCGCGCGGGGTGCGATTCTGCCCGCAGTGCGGGACGCGCACGATCACCGACGCTCGCTACTGCTCCGAATGCGGACTTGGACTCAGGCCCGCCGGACGCGCCACCGGCTGGAACGACTGATGGCCGCGGCGGTGGTCGAAACTCACGCGCTTGGCAAGAGCTTCGCCCTGGTACCCGTCCTGCTCGAAGTCGATCTGAGCCTCGCCGCCGGACGCGCCGCGGTGATTATCGGCGGCAACGGCGCGGGCAAATCAACTCTGCTTGCGATCCTTGCCGGGCTGGCCGCGCCGAGTTCGGGATACGCGCTGGTGTTTGGACAGGACTCGCGCCGGCTCGACCCGGAGGTACGCCGCCAGATCGGGATGCTGTCGCATCGCAGCTTTCTCTATCCGAACCTCACCGCGAGCGAAAATCTCGAATTCTACGCCAAGCTCTACGGAGTCGAAAATCCGCGTGTCGCAGCTCACACGTGGCTCAGACGCGTTGGGCTTGCGAACTTTGCCGGCGAACGGGTGCGGATGTATTCGCGCGGGATGGAGCAGCGGCTGGCCGCAGCACGCGCGATGATCGCCGCGCCGATGCTGCTTTTGCTCGACGAGCCGTTCGCGGCGCTCGATTCCGACGGCGTCGCGATCATGGTTGATCTGATCCGCGCCGAGCTCGCGCGCGGATGCGCCGTTGTTATCAGCGCGCACGGGCAAGCGTCGATTGAAGGGATTGAGCTCGATCAATATGAAATCTCGCATGGCGGGCTCGATTCCCTGACCGGCAAGCTCGAGCCCGCGCGTGCGGGCCGGTTGCGCTCGCTGCTCGGACGGCAAAACCAATGAGCGCGTTTGCCGCGGTGCTCTCGAAAGATCTGCGCCTGGAGCTGCGCAGCGGGATGAGCACGATCGCGATGGTCGCGCTGGCGATGCTGGTGCTGGTGGTCCTGGTGTTTGCGCTCGGACCCGGCGTGGCGCGCGGTCCCGAGGCTGCGGCGGGTGCGCTATGGATCGCGCTGGTGTTCGCCGGGATGCTCGGGGCGTCGCGCGCGCTTTTGGCTGAGAACGAAAACGGATGTATCCGCGCGCTGTTGATGAGCCCGGTCGATCGCGCGACGCTCTATGCCGCCAAGCTCGCCGCGTCCGCCATCTTCATGATCGTCGCGGTCGCGGCAGGCGCGATCCTGACCGTGCTGTTTTTCAATCTCGACTTTTCCGGCGCGCTGCTGCGGCTTGCGCCGATTCTCTTTCTGGGCGTGGTCGGCTTCGCTGCGCTGGCGACGCTTTTGGCCGCTATCTCCGGCCGCGCGCGCGGCGGTGAGCTTTTGCTGCCGCTGCTGATTGTCCCGATGTTCGTGCCCGCTTTGATTGCCGGAGTCCGCGCCAGTATCGCCGCGCTTTCCGGCGTTCCGATGGCGACAGCGGGCGACTGGATCGGTATTCTCGTCGCGTTCGACGTGCTGTTCGTCACCGCGGGCTACCTGCTGTTCGAGCACGTGATCGGAGAGGAGTAGGAAGTAGGAACATTCGCGATGGGCAAGACCTTCAATAATCTTCTCGGCGCCGCGACCCTTGCGCTGATGGTCGTCTCGCTGTGGATGATCTTCGCCTGGGTCCCGACCGAGGCCGAGCAAGGCATCGTACAGCGGATTTTCTACTTCCACGTGCCGTGCGCGTGGGTCGCATTCGCCGCCTTCGCGATCGTCGCGGTCGCGGGAATTTTCTACCTGTGGCTGGGCGGCCAGATCTGGGACGACCTCGGCTACTCGGCCGCCGAAATCGGGATGCTGTTCTGCACCCTGATGCTGCTGTCCGGGTCGCTGTGGGCCAAACCGATTTGGGGAACCTGGTGGACCTGGGACTCGCGGCTCACGACCTCCTTCGTGCTGTGGCTGCTCTACGGCGGCTACCTGATCATGCGCGCGATGCTCGAAGAGTCCGAGCAGGTGGCGCGTTTCGCGGCGGTGGTCGGAATCGTCGCGGCGCTCGATGTGCCGGTCGTGATTGTCTCAGTGCGGCTGTGGCGCACTATCCATCCTGCCGTGTTGGTGACGCGTCAGGGCGGTCATGGCCTCGAGGACCCGCGGATGATTGTCACGCTGCTGGTATCGGTTGCGGCGTTCACCCTGATGTTCGTGTGGCTCTTGATGCTGCGGCTTACAGTGCTGCGCACGCGCACCAGGATTGTCGAAGCCGCGCGCACGATCGCGATAGTAGAGTTTCGCGCCGAGAGCGTCTGAGCGGGGCGCCAGCGCATAGAAAAGAGATGATGATGGATCACTTCGGATTCCTGTTCGCCGCCTATAGCGCGATTTTCGCCGCGATCTTCCTCTACGTGGCATTCATCTGGAATCGCCAATCCCGCCTCGAAGGCGAACTCCGCGCGCTCGAATCGAAACTCGCCGCGCTCACCGCACCACCGCAAGCGGACCCGCAACCAGAACCACCTTCGGACGTATCGCAGACCTGAATCGTGTCAGCACGTCGCACTCGTCATTTTGCGCCGATGCATTGGACATAACTTTGCATTGGTTCTAACCTCGGGCCGCTAAAACAGTTGGGGAGGTCTTTCTGAATCGCAACTGGAGGGCATCGGAGGAGGATTTATCGTTGGAAATCGCGGTCTGGAAAGAGCCCAACGTGGGATTCTCGTTTTAATTGCATCGTAGCGGTAGGAGGAAACAATCATGATCCGTCGGCTATTGGTTCTTGGTTTTGCTGTCGTTCTGGTAACTTCACTTTTCGGAACCGCAATCGCGGGTCCGGACAAAACCGGTCAGGCAGTCGCCTTCGCCCGCATCGATGGCGGTAGCGGCGCGCTCACTGCGTTCGGCGGAAAAGGCACGATCTCCGCCAGCGGGGTAAGGAACTCGGCCGGAAGCTACTCCGTTGCTTTCATCGGCCATTTTCCGAAGACCATCACGACCAACCAGGTCATCATCAACACCACTGCCGAGAGTTCGATCTTCGGCGTCTCGAACGGCGTTGTGACCGCCGCCTCCAAGACAGAAATTGATGTGAGTGTTGCTACCTGGGTAAGCTCCACCCTAACCGAAACCGATAATACCTGCTTTGTATCAGTTTTCGTCGGACGCTAGATCCAAACGCCAGCGGCGGCTGGCTTAGGCTCCCGCGAGCTTCTCGCGCCGTGGCCACAGCCAGTCGCCGCCCAGAACATAAATTCCGCGTGTCCTGTCCTCCGATCTCCGTCGCCGTGCATTTGACATAATTTTTTCGCAGGGCGATGCTTTTCTGGCGACGCCCTCCTTTCATACGCGATTGAGTGCGAGCCCGCTCCTCGATTCGGGAACGCCTGTGTAATCCGCGAATTCTCGGTATACTTCCTTGCGCGGCGATTTTTCGTACGCATCTTGAATAGCTGGATCGTCTGAACCACACTCTGCGCAATGGAATTTCGCGACTACTACAAGATCCTGGGGGTTGAACGCGGCGCCACCGAACCCGAAATCAAGACCGCGTACCGCAAGCTCGCGCGCAAGTTCCATCCCGACGTCAATCCCAACAACAAGGAAGCCGAGAAGCGCTTCAAGGAAATCAACGAGGCCTACCAGGTCCTCTCCGACGCCGGCAAACGCAAGAAATACGACGAGCTCGGCGCCGATTGGGAACACGGCATATCGCAGGAAGAGATGATGCGGCGCTACGCGCAAGAGGCCGCCGCGCGCGAGCGCGCAGGCGCAGGCGCGCGATACTCGGGCGGTCCGGAATCAAGCGCGGGCGGCTTCAGCGATTTCTTCGAGCAATTCTTCGGCGGCCAGGGCGGTATCCGTGGTGGGCGGCGCGGATTCAATTTCGACGCCGAGCCCGCACGCGCCCCCGACTTGCGCGCCGACGTTCATATCCCCCTGGCCGAGGCGATCAACGGCGCCAAGCAGCGCCTCGAACTCGTCGCGCAGGACGAATGCGCCACCTGCGGCGGCTCCGGGATGGTCGCCAGCGAGCAGCGCCAGGGCAAAGCTCGCGTCATCCGGTCGGCGGCGGCGTGTCCGGCATGCGGCGGCACCGGAGTGATCGCGCAGCCACGCACGCTCGAAATCACAATTCCGCCAGGCGTCACCGACGGCACCAATCTGCGCCTCAAGGGGCAGGGCGGACGTGGCCCGCGGCCCGAGTTCAACGGCGATCTGTTCTTGACCGTGCGGATCGAGCCGCATCCTGTGTTCACCGTCGCCGGACGCGACCTGCGCTGCGAGCTGCCGGTGTGGGACTACGAAGCCGCGCTTGGCGCGGAAGTCACCGCGCCAACTCCGGGCGGCGGCAAAGTCTCGCTCAAGATTCCTGCCGGCTCTCAGGGCGGCCGCGTGCTGCGCCTTAAGGGCCGGGGAATTGCCGCGCGCGCCAAGGAGCCGGCCGGCGACCTGCTCTATGAGCTCAAGATTCTCGCACCTGCCGATCTGACCGACGAAGAGCGCACGCTGATGCAGCAGCTCGCCGAGCGCCGGCGCGAGCGCGGCGTGCCCGATCCTCGCGCCGAGATGATCAAGCGGAGTTGAGGGCGATGGCGCGGCGGCACAGCAGTTCCAGCAGGCGGCCACGGCGCGGTGGCCCGATCCTCGTGACGCGCGAAGTCTTTTGCGTGATGACGGGAGTAAGCGACCGCCAGCTTGCGGTCTGGGAGCACGAGGAATTCATCGCGCCCGCGCAAGTAACGCGCACCGGCCACGCGGTCGAGCGGCTCTACGACCGCGCCGCGCTCGAACGCGTGCGAGTAATCCGCACGCTGTCCGAAGAGCTCGAGGTGAATATCCCCGGTATCGGCGTGATCCTGCATCTGCTCGATCAGCTTGGCGATTGAATCAAGGCGCTGCGGCGATTTCATGAATCATTTGCGCCAGAGAAATCCGTGACCCCATGCGATCAATCATCGCCTGCATCATCTGACGCAACCCTGGCTAACGGAACCTGGGCGCGGACCAGCACCCTGTTCGGAATCGTCGGCCTGTTTCACGTCGTCGGATGGGGGATGTTCTTTCTCTATTCTCCGCGATTCCCCGCGATGGCCGGGCTGGGCGCGCTCGCCTACGGATTGGGGCTGCGGCATGCGTTCGACGCCGATCATATCTCGGCGATCGACGACACCACGCGCTTTCTTTTGCAGAAAGGTGAACAGCCTTTGGCGGTCGGATTCTTTTTCTCGCTCGGCCATTCGACGATCGTCCTGCTGTTGACCGTCGCGCTGGTGGTCGCGACCAAGTCGGTCCGCTCCGCGATGCCCGAATTGCAGAGCTACGGAAACGTGATCGGCGCGACCGTTTCCGGCGTGTTCCTGTGGCTAATCGGAATTCTGAATCTGATAGTGCTGCTGGATATCCTGAATATCTGGCGTCAGATGAAGCGCGGCACCTATCATCAGGAACATCTCGAAGAATTGCTGGCGCAGCGCGGCCTTCTGCGGCGAATTCTCGGCGATCGCTTGCAGAATCTGATCAGCCATAGCTGGCAGATGTATCCGGTCGGGATGCTTTTCGGTCTCGGCTTCGACACCGCGTCCGAGATTGGGCTGCTCGCGCTCGCTGCCGGGGCCGCCTCGCAGGCGGTGCCGACGCTGGCAGTCACGTCTCTCGCGATCCTGTTCGCGTCGGGCATGTCGCTGATGGACACCGCCGACGGCGTCTTCATGGTGAAGGCTTACAGTTGGGCATTTTCGAGCCCGCTGCGCAAAATTTATTACAACATCACGACCACGAGTTTGTCGGTGGCGGTCGCGCTGCTGATCGGCACGGTCGAGCTGCTCCAGGTTTTAGGAGCCTCGCTGAATTGGCACGGCCGCTTTTTCAGCACACTCGCGGCGCTGGATTTTGAGACCCTGGGCTACGCAATCGTCGCGATGTTTGTAGTCGGCTGGGCGCTGTCGGTATCGATCTGGAAATACCGCCGCCTTGAAGAACGCTGGGAAACGCCGGGATAGCTGGTTAACGCCTACCATCTCCACATCGCGTGCATCGGGTGGAGTGTCGCCAGCAGCCACATCAATGCGAGCAGAATCGGGCGGCCGAAATCCCACAGGATATGCGCGATAACGCAGGGCATCAGCCGTCGGCGCCAGAGGTACAGGCCAAGAAGCAACATCTGGCCCGGGGCAATCAGGAGGGCGTAGCGGAATCCCCAGAACGGCACGTGCGCCCCCAGGTCGAGTGTAAGCGTGATAGCGGCTGCCGCCAGCGTGCTGTGCGTGAGCGCTTCCAGGCGTTCGACGCCGTAACCTCGCGCCCAAAGCTCCTCATAGATGCCCGCGCTGATCGCGACCGCCAGCATCACCGGCCACCGGATTTGATCGATCAGCGTAAGCTGGCGCGTGTCCATGCCCGAGAAACCCCATCCGCGGAAAGCGGTTGCCGTCATCAGAAGGGACGGCAGAATCCCCTCGAGGAATAGAAGCATTCCGAATGCCGCCAGTCCCAGCACAAGATCAGACGCGGCGAATTGGACGATGCCAACCGAGCGCATCGGCAGTCGTTCCCAGGAATGCACCACCAGCAGAATCACAACCGCGATAGTCGCTTGAGCAAGGATGGTCTCCACTCCGGCGATCGTGGGCCGCGACCATCCGAAGCGCGAAAATATCGGAAAGACCTTTTGGAGCAACGGGAAGAACGGGAACTCCAACCCGATGATGAGTACAAACAGGATCGGCAGGATCCTGACCTGCTGACGCTTCTCGGATCTGCTCGCGGGGCCATCAGCGGCGCAGGCCGCGCTTGGGGCGGCGAGCATCTCGGGGGGTGGCAGCGTCATCGATTCTCAGCTACCAGACCGGACCGGTGCATTCCATCATCCGAGTACGTTGCCGCGCGAGGTGCGGCGGAATAGCCTTTGTCTCACGATGCGCGAGAGTCCTCGAAATACGGTCCTGAGCGCGATTTCACGCGCGCTTGAGCGGGTGCGGATCAGCCGCGACGCGCTGATCCTCGTCGCGATTTCCGGTGGCGCAGATTCGGTCGCGATGCTGCATGCGCTGATCGACCTGCGCGGCGCGTATGGCTACCGGATTGCGGCGGCGCATCTGAATCATCGCATTCGCG
>JBARDN010000141.1:0-8444 GCA_049795175.1 Binataceae bacterium (SeqCode)
GCTCGCGGTCGGCGCCGTGCGTGATGAGCTTGCCGAGCAGGCCGTCGTAAAATGCGCCGACTATGGTCCCGCGCGTGAGATGACTATCGAAACGGACGCCCGGGCCTGCCGGGACGCGCAGCTCGAGCACGGTTCCGGTGGCGGGACGAAAACCCGCGGCGGCATCTTCGGCATTGATGCGGCACTCGATCGCATGGCCGCGCGGCGCGCCGGGCGCGGTGATTTTTTCGCCACGCGCGATTTTGATCTGCTCGGCAACCAAATCACATCCGAAACGAATCTCGGTAATCGGATGCTCGACTTGCAGGCGCGCGTTCACTTCCAGGAAATAAAATTTGCCGTCTTCGACCAGGAATTCCGCCGTGCCCGCATTCGTATATCCCGCCGCTTGCGCAAGGCGCGTGGCCGCCGCGAGCATCGCGTCGCGCGTAGCCTGGCCAAGTCCGGGCGCGGGTGACTCCTCTATGACTTTCTGATGCCGCCGCTGAATCGAGCAATCCCGCTCGCCCATCGTGACGACGGTTCCATGCTCATCGCCGAGAAACTGCACTTCGACGTGGCGCGGCCGCGAGAGATATTTTTCTATGAACACGCGCCCGTCGCCGAACGCGGCCAGCGCCTCGCGCGATGCCGCCTCGAGCGCCGCATCGAGTCCCGTCTCCGCTTCGACCACGCGCATCCCACGCCCGCCACCGCCGGCCGCGGCCTTGACCAAAATCGGGTAGCCCTCGCGCTCGGCGAACGCGCGCGCGGCGGCCGGCTCCGCGGTTTCGATTCCGGGAACTACTGGCACGCCCGAGGCGATCGCGAGTTTGCGCGCGGCGACTTTGTCGCCAAGCTGCGCCATCACGGCGGCGCGTGGTCCGATGAAAATTATCCCGGCGTCATCGACGGCGCGCGCGAAATCCGGGCGCTCCGAAAGAAATCCGTAGCCGGGATGAATCGCGTCGGCGCCAGCCTCGCGCGCGGCGGCGATGATCGCTGCGATATTGAGATAACTCTTCGCCGCCTCCGCCGGACCAATCAGGCGCGCGTCATCGGCCGCCGCGGCGTGCGCGCTGCTCGCGTCGGGCTCGGAATAAACCGCGACGGTTCTGAGCCCCATCGCGCGCGCGGTGCGAATAATCCTGAGCGCAATCTCACCACGATTGGCGACCAGCAACACGTTTAGCTTTCGCAGAGCCATCGAAACCCGGAGCCTACCACATAGCCCCCGCGCCTCAAGCGCACGACATCGAGATTGCAACTGCCGCCCGCCTGAGATAATCCGGCGATATCGCGCGCGCTCGATCGCGCGCATCACGATGCCGCACTACTTCGACGATTTTTCCTCCGGCCAGCTTTTCAAGCATTGGCCCGGCCGCACTATCACCGAGTTCGACAACACCTGGTTCACCCTGATGACGATGAACACCAACCCGATTCATTTCGACGCCGCGTATGCGGCCAAGTCGCAGCACGGGCGATGCCTCGTCAACGGGTTGCTGGTGCTCTCGACCGTGGTCGGGATGAGCGTGAAGGATATCAGCGAGACCGCGATCGCGAATCTCGAGTACGAGTCGGCACGGCATAGCGCGCCCACTTTCGCCGGCGACACGCTTTACGCCGAGACCACGGTTCTGGAAACCACCCCGTCGCGAAGCAAAGCCGACCGCGGAATTGTGTACGTCGAGACCCGCGGGCTCAATCAGAACGGCGGGCAGGTGATAATCCTGCGTCGCCGCGTGCTGATCCCGCGCCGCCCGGCCTGAAACGCGCGCATCACTAGAATTATTTCGATGGATCAACTTTACTTCGTCGTTCATACCCATTGGGACCGCGAATGGTACCAGCCGTTCCAGCAGATGCGCGCGCGGTTGGTCGCGATGGCGGATCGGATGATCCCGCTGGTCGAAAGCGGCGAGATTCCGTTCTTCCACTTCGACGGACAGACGATCGTGCTCGACGACTACCTGGAGGTGCGGCCCGCGATGACTCCGCGGCTGCGCGCGCTTATCCGCGCCGGCAAAATTCAGATCGGTCCGTGGTACGTGCTTGCCGACAGCTTTCTGGTGAGCGGCGAATCGCTCATTCGCAATCTCGAAATTGGAATCGAGACCGCGCGCCGCTTCGGCCGTCCGCTCGACCTCGGCTACCTGCCCGATCAGTTCGGGCATATTGCGCAGCTCCCGCAGATTCTGACCGGATTCGGATTTCGCACCGCCGTGCTATGGCGCGGAGTCGGCGCCGACGTCGCCGCGAATCGTTTTACGTGGGAGGCGCTCGACGGTTCGCCGATCAGCACCGTGTACCTGCCGTTCGGCTATTCGAACGGCGCGAGTCTTGCGCTCGAATCGGTCGAGAGTTTTATTGTCCGCGCAAATCAAATCGCCGCGCGCGAGCGCGGGTTTGCTGACGGCGGCCCAATCCTCGTAATGACCGGCACCGACCACACCGAGCCCGACCCGCGCCTGGCCACGCGGATTCGGGAAGCGCGCGAGACCTCGGACCTGAGCTTCGAGCTCGGTCCGCTCGAGGGCTTCGTCAACCGCGCGGAAACGCTCGCGCCCAATGGCCGCGCGCGTCATCATGGAGAGTTGCGCTCGCCTCTGCGCGCGCATCTTCTGCCGGGTGTCACGTCGGCGCGCACCTGGATCAAGCAGCGCGACTTCGCCAACTGCTACGCGCTCGAGCGGCTGGCTGATCCGCTCGCGGCGCTTGCGTCGGCGCTCGGCGGGATATCGAAGCATCGAGAATTTCTCGAACTCGCATGGCGCCTCGAGCTGCAGAATCATCCGCACGATTCGATTTGCGGATGCTCGATCGACCAGGTGCACATCGACATGCGCTACCGCTTCGATCAGGCCGCGATAATCGCAGAGAACGTGACCCGCGCCGCCGCGGCGGAGATCCTCGAGCACGGCGACGGCAAGCAGGACGCGTCGATCGCGGTGTTCAACCCGAGCTTCGCGCGCCGCGCGCTGGTCACGGGAGAACTCGAGCTTCCCGATCCGGGCGCGAGTTACCTCGTGCGCGGACCGGACGGCGCGCCGATTCCGATCGCGGTCGAAGTCGCTCGCGCCGCCCGCGCATTCGAGATCGAGCTGCGCGCTACGGAGTTCAAGCCGATGGTCGCGGCGCTCGGTCATCCGAGCCTGATGGGCCGGACCGTCAACGGATACGAACTCAAGCAGGCCGGCGCAGGCCACGTCGAGCTTGCGCTGACGATGAGCCGCGCGGCCGCGAGCGAGCTCGATCTAGAGGAATTTCGCCACGCGATTCGCACGCAAGTTCCCGACGACGCGATGATCCGAATTCGCGCGACGAATGTCGCGCGATGCAAGATCGCCTTTGTGGCCGGCAACCTGAACCAAGCGGGTTTCACGTTCTATCGGCTCGAGCGCGAGGCGTCATCGACGACGCCGGAGCCGGCGGCTCCGCACGATCTGATCGAAAACGAATTCTACCGCATCAGTCCCGCACGCAATGGAATCGAGATCGAAGACCTGCGCGCCAACCGGCGCCTCGCGCTGCATTTCGAGGACGACGGCGACCGTGGCGACGAGTACAACTTCGATCCGGTTCCTGGAGCAGCGACGATAACCGCGCCCGCAAAAATATCGCCGCGCGTCATCGAGGACGGCCCCGCCCGCAAACGAATCCTGCTCGCGCTCGAATACGCGATACCCGCCGCGCTCGCCCACAGCCGCGCCGCGCGCGATGCCCGGGTCGAGCCGCTCGAAATAGAATTGCACGCGACCCTTCACGCCCGGCTCGACCGGATCGATCTCGAAGCGCGCGTAAACAACCGCTCGCGCGACCATCGCCTGCGCGCCGTTCTGACGACGCCGGTTAACGCGTCGGAATCGGTCCACGATACCAGCTTCGGAACTTTGCGCCGCTCGCTTGTGCCCGCGGAAGCGAACGGAATCGAGGACGTCTATCCGACCAGCCCGCATCGCACGTTCACCGCGGTCGAGTCGGCGGACTTCTCGGTGGCGCTCGTCAGCCGCGGGATCTACGAGGCCGAGGTGCGCGCCGACCCCGCCGGCGCCGCGATTGCGCTCACGCTGATTCGCGCGGTCGGATGGCTTTCGCGCTCGGATCTCGCCACGCGCCGCGGCGGCGCGGGTCCCGAGCTGGAAACTCCCGGAGCGCAGGAGCTCGGGGAGCATCGCTTCGAGTTCGCCGTAGCGACCGCAGCAAGCAGCCTGCTCGAGGGCGGGATTATTCAACGCGCCGCGGCCTACACGGCGCCTCCACGGATGTTCGCGGCGGCGCGCGCGATCGAGGCGATCCCGAGTTTGATTTCGTGCGACAATCCGCGCGTCGCGTTCTCAACCGCGCGTCAGGGACCGCGCCCTGGCTCGTACTGCGCCAGGGTCTTCAGCACTTCGCCCGAGAGCGAGCGCGCACAATTCAGTTTCCCCGGCGCGATGCGCATTCGCGTGGTCGATCTGGCCGGCAACGCGGTGAAACACGCCGGGATGCGCCGGATGCGCGGTGGCGCGCTCGTGCTCGAGCTGCGCCCGTTCGAGATCGTCACGTTCGAGGTGACGCGCCGGCGGCAGCCCCAGCCGCCGCGCTGAAAGAATATTTTCGCCGAGGGGCCGCAAGTTATTGATCGACGCGCGCAAATCACTATTTATGGATCGTGTGAACCGCGCGTCCCGCAGATCCGCGCGGCGCGGCGAAAATAGAACTGACAACAGCGAAGGAGCGTTAGCCGAAGAAAAATGAACGATCGACCCACCGCGGTCCGTACCGTGTACGACTATCCCGTCGCCAGCCATCTGTGCAGCGACGGAAGCGTGCGCTACGTCAAGCTGGTCCGCAAATCCGGCAACCCACAGCCGGAAGGCACCTGCACCACCTGTCAGTTATCTTTCCAATATCGCAAACCCAAACCTTCGTCCGTGCGGCATCCCGAGGGCGAAGGCATCACGCACTTTTAAGCCGGCATTTTATCGAGACATCGGGGCCGGCACGCGCGGGCGTGCGGTGCTCCCCGCGCATCACTTGAGCGGCGTCTGCTGCACGGTGTCCTCTGATGCGCCGGGCGCAGTTGTGCGCGCAAGCATGATTTTCGGACCTTTATAGAATCGCACCAGCGCGGCGCCGACAAAATCCCAGTCGTGATTTGGATCAAACCACGCATTCAAATGCGGGACAAATGGCGCGGCTACTAGATTAAACCATCCGAAGTCCGGCTTGAAATCGACTTCCACCACGCTTGGCAGGGAAAGCGGTGAGTGTGTCTGGGGCTGAGCGATCGAGACCGTGACTGCGAAAATTTTTGGACCCGGCGCACAACTGAAAACATGCGTCTGGAGCGTTCCGCTGCCGCCGCGGCGCAGAAATTCCTGAATCGGAACCATCACCGACGCTCCCATCCAGATGTCTGACGGCGCCTCGAGCCGGGCATTTTCCGTTAGGGGCGGATGGCTGCGGAAATCGATGCAGGTCGCAAGTCCGGACTTCACGTCGAAATCGGTCTGGAATTCCGGCGCGCCGTTGGCCAGAAAAAAATAATGATCCGCTGCGGTGAGGACCGGCAGCACTCCGGCCGGCGTGTCGAACCGCTCGATCTCGAAGTCGTATTCGCCGCTTAGATAGCGATCGTCGCCGTGCAGCACGATTCCGTCGCCCTCTTTGGTCACTGCATACCGCGCGTGGCCGATTACGCTTAAGTTCGCAGGATCCAGAATCTCGAAATCCGCCGAAGAGAATCCCAGCAGCATGACCGCCGGAGCAGCCGCCGCCGATGGCGGAAAGATGGCGAGCGCGACCACCAGAAGAATCGCCGCCGTGGGCTGCATCGAGATCGAGCGCAATAGTTTCATCCTCAGCCGCGCCGGTTGAGGCTTGCTCTGGGCGCGGCAATTTGGGAGCTTGGTCGCCTCTGAGATTTTCCGTGTGAATCCGCCGCGAAACAACCCAGATTCTTTCGCCCCTGACGGCCGCGCCGCGGTGGCGCTCGACCTCGCGCCACGCTCGGCCGGCTACCTGTGGATGCTGCTCGGCCTGCTGATGTCGGTGACCATCTTCGAGGGTTACGACGTCACCATCTTTCATCTCTGCACGCCGGATATCGCACGCTCATTCCATCTCGACAATCGCGCGATCGGAACGCTTGCGTCGCTGGTTCGGCTGGGTGGGATGGCCGCGTTCCTGCTGGTGATGGCGTCGGACCGGATAGGGCGCAAGCCGATCGTATCGGGAACGGTTCTGTTCTACACGATGTTCACGCTGCTGACCGCGCTTTCGAGCGGGCTCCGCAGCTTCACGATTTTTCAGAGCCTCGCGCAGCTCTTTTTGTCGGCCGAGTTCAGCATCGCGATCATCATGGTCAGCGAAGAATTTCCCGACAATCTTCGCGGACGCGGAATCGCCGCGCTGCAAACGGTTGGCCTGTTCGGCGTAGTCGCCGGCGGCGAACTGTATGGCGTCGTCGCGGATTCGCGATGGGGCTGGCGCGGGATGTACTTCATCGGAATCCTTCCGCTGCTGCTGGTCGCGTTTCTGCGTCGCGGGCTAAAGGAAACCGCACGCTTCGAGGCGATCAAATCGACCCGCGCAGCCGCGAGCTGGGTAAGCGAGATCCGCGCCGCCCTGCGCAACGCGATCGAGCCGATTCGCGGACCGTATCGCGGCCGGGTCCTGCTGGTGGCGCTATTGTGGAATTGCGTGGGCGTGGTCGGCTCTCCTGCGGTTACGTTTTTCAGCCTTTACGCCAAACGCGATCATCACTGGAGCTCGCCGCAGGTAGGTCATGCGATCGTGCTGGCGTACGTGATCGGCGCTTTGGGCAATATCGTCGCCGGATGGGCGCTGGACCGGATCGGCCGCAAACCCACGACCGGGACCAGCTACGTCGTCGGCGCAGTGGCGATCCTCGCGCTGTTTCAGACCGAGAGCCACCGCGCGATTCTGACGGCGCTGGTGGTCACTGTGTTCGCTTTTCAATGCGCGCGCACCGCCACGGCGACCTATTCGGCCGAGCTGTTCCCGACCGAAATCCGCGCGACTTCCTACAGCATGACGGTGCAACTTTTCGGACAGATTGCCGGACTGCTCACGCCGTTTACTATTGGCGCGCTGTCGAATTGGGTCGGCGGACTCGGCAACGCGGTCGCGATTGTCTCGATCGGCCCGGTTATCGGCGCACTGCTGGTGTGGCGCTTCGCACCGGAGACGCGCGGGTTGACGCTCGAGCAGCTCGAAACCGTCGCGGTCAACTGAGCGTATCGCAATGCTCGACACGATCCTCGGCGAAAGTCCGGATATCCGGAAAATACAATCGGTGGTCGCGCGGGCGATGTATCGCGTCGGGGTCAGCGCCAATATTGCAACCGCGCTCGCCGCGATCACCGGAATCGCGGCGGGAATCGCGTTCGCGAAAGGCTCCGCAGGATGGGGGATCGCACTACTGGCGCTGAGCGCCGCGTTCGACGCGATCGACGGCACTATCGCGCGCGAGTGCGCCGCGCCGAGCGCGCTCGGCGGAGTTTTCGACCTGGTCTCCGACCGCGTGGTCGAAACCGCGGTGATAATCGGAATCGCATGGAGCCAATCCGAGCTTTACTTCGCGGCGCTCGTGCTGGTCGGAAGCTGGTACGTGAATATCACGGTGTTCCTCGCGGTCGGCGCGGCGCTCGAGCGCCACGGCCCCAAGCTAATCGAGTATCCACCGGGAATCCTCGAGCGCACCGAGGCGCTCGCGTTCTTCGTGATCCTAGCCAGCGTCGAGTCGATCGGATTTATGCGCCCCGCGGGCCCAATCCTCTGCTACGCGATGACCGCGCTAGAAATAGTAACCGGTGCCCAGCGCGTGATCTTTGGATATCGGATGCTCTCCTCCGCACCGCCGCGCTGAGCGCCGCTCAAAAGCGCAGAACGGCTTGTCGAAGCCCTCGGTGAACCAGTCGTAGATTTCCGCTTCTTCTACCCCGCAGTATTCTGCAGGAACTCGATCGTATTGCCGTCGGGATCGGTCACCATCGCGATCGTCACGCCTGGACGGAAGTTGGTGACGGGCACAGTCGCGCGGATACCCTTCGCTTCGAGCTGCGCCATCAGTCCGCGGATATCGGGCACCGAGATCGTGAAGTAGCGGAACCCGAGCCCGCCCATCGGGCCGCCCGGGGCCGGTTTGGCCGTGGGGGCGCGATCGAGCTTGAGTAGCTTGATGACGGTGGTGCCGCATTTCAGGCGATACATCCGGCCCCCCGGTA
This sequence comes from Binataceae bacterium (SeqCode), assembly GCA_049795175.1. Classification (GTDB taxonomy): domain Bacteria; phylum Desulfobacterota; class Binatia; order Binatales; family Binataceae; genus JBARDN01. The sequence goes on from JBARDN010000141.1 coordinate 8,214, forward strand.
GCGGCAGTTCGCCCTCCCATTCCAAGCCGAGGCCGTCGCGATAGAAGGCCATCGCCGCTTTCTCGTCGGTCACGACGATTCCCAAATCGATCGATTCCTTGCTTACTTGCACGAATATCTCCTCCGGCACGAAACTGCGCGCATCACGCACGCTAGCGAATCATCGAGGAACGAACCAGCCTCGCGCCGCAAGGGAAGGTTGTCATCGTGATTCGCCATCCGGACGGCCTC
>JBARDN010000142.1:0-5584 GCA_049795175.1 Binataceae bacterium (SeqCode)
CGCGCCAGCTCGAACTGCCGCGCGAGCCCGATAATCGTCACCTCGTCCGCGGGCCGCCCGATAATTTGTAGCCCGATTGGCAGCCCGGCCTGGTTGAATCCGTTAGGCACCGAGAAACCCGGCTGCCCGGTCGCGTTGAATGCGAAGGTGTACGGAATCCATTCCGGCAGCTCGTCGAGATACCGGTCCGGACGCGACGGCAGCGTGCCGAGCTTCACCGCGGGACGCGCCAGCGTTGGCGAGATGATCGCGTCGTACGCGCCGAGCGCCTGCACGATCTCGCGCGAGAGGTTGTGCATCTGCGCGACCGTAGCGATGTACTCGCCGGCGCTGATCTTGCGGCCCGTCTCCCAGAGTTCGCGCACCACCGGATCCATCAGCTCGGGCTTGGGGCATGGCACCGAGCCGACGCCCGCGGCGATGAGCCGCATGCATACGTCGCGGAGCTTCGCGCCGGGATCGACTTTGGTCGCCTCGACGCGATGACCCATTTCCTCGAAGACTTTGCCCGCGGCCTCAGTCGCGGCTTCGGACTCCGGGTCGCCGCGCGTGATCGCGCTGCGCGGCAGGATCGCGATTTTCAAATTTCGCGGCGCGATATCCACTGCGGATCGGAACGAAGTGACCGGATCGGGCGCCCAGTACGGATCGCCCTCGACGTGCCCCGACATCACGTCCATGAACATCGCGACGTCGCCGACCGTGCGCGCCATCGGCCCAAAGGTCGCAAATCCCGCCCACGCTTCCCCGGCCTGCGGCGCCAGCGTGACGCGTCCGCGCGAGGGCTTTAGTCCCACCACGCCGCAACATGCCGACGGGATGCGAATCGAGCCGCCGCCGTCGCTGCCCTGCGCCAGAGGGCCGAGACCCGCGCCGAGAGCGCTGCCCGCGCCGCCGCTCGAGCCGCCTGCGGTATGTTCGAGGTTCCACGGATTTCGCGCCGGCGGGCATAGCCCGCCTTCGGTCGTGGGCCGCGCGCCAAATTCCGGGGTGGCGGTTTTGCCGAGCAGGATTCCGCCGTGACTGCGCATCTTCACCACGATCTCGTCATCGAACGGCGGCTGGAAGTTTTCGTAATTCTTCGAGCCCATCGAGGTTCGGATATCCTTGGTCGCGTTCAAGTCCTTGATCGAATACGGGATGCCGAACATCAGCGATCGGCGCCGATCGGCATCGGGGGTTTTCTCCAATCGCTCGGCGTCGGCGATCGCGCGTTCCGGCGTCAGGGTCATAAACGCGCCGAGCTTCGGGTTGAGCTTCTCAGCGCGCGCGATGAAAAACTCGGCGACCTCGCGCAGCTTGATTTCTTTTTTGAAGATCAGTTCCCGCAATTCGGCCGCATCGATATATGGATTCAACATGACGTACCTCCTGGCCCGCGCATTCGGGTCACGCGCGCGGCCGCACTGTTGATGTCTGTTAGCTCAAACCGGCGCTCAGCGCCAAACCGAAACGGGCAGCTCGCGAGCCGCGCCTCTTAAAGAAGCCGGATTGAGGATCCGTGGCACAGGCTTTAGCCTGTGTTCCCGCGCCCGGCGCTGGCACGCGCTTCCGAATAGTTATGCGAGGCTCTCCGCCGGGAAGGGAGCGGTGCGGCGGCGTCTGTATACCCTCTCCCACCGGGAGAGGGCGGCGCGGCGCGATGCTTGCGATTGTTTTTCGCAAGCATCGTGACCCGCGGGTGAGGGTGCTGCTCTGCCTTTTCCTGAATCGGGCGGCATCGTTCCGCCGCGCTGAATAAGATCCCTCACCTAAAGGAACGTCGGCACAAGAAGAGAATCAGCAGACGCGCGTTGCGACGCGCCCGTCTCCGCGCGGATCGACGCCGCCCATTTCTGCGCGCACGCATCGCGCGCTAGAATCGTCAATAAGTCACGGCCCCGCGATGGAACTGCGCAGCACGATTCTCTGGATTCACGCACTCGCCGGCGGCGCGTGGGTTACCGCCTGCGTATGCTTCGTCATCGCGGGACTCGCAATCGCGGCCGGCAGCGAAGAGCAGGTAAACTTCGCGCTGCGCGCGGCGCCCAAAATCGACGGCTTCAATATCGCCGCCGCGACTGTGGTGCTCGTGACCGGCGGTTTCAATCTCGCACTCGCAGGGGTGGCGCGAAGTTTCAATTTCTCCGCGCAGTTCGGAATCATCCTGGCAATCAAGGTGATCCTCTTCATCGCGATGGCGCTGGCTCTCGGACGCTCGCTCTCGATCACCGCGACGCTCCGCGCCGTCGCCGACAAGGGCCGCGTCGCTGCGATTCCCGGCGCGACGACGCGGAGCGTCAGATGGCACGGCGCGATCGCGGCGATGGGCGCAATTGCGCTTGTGTGCGGACTGTGGCTGATGGGCTCATAATCATAGAATGAAGCGCAAACGCGGTACGCTCGATCTGCGCGGAGTACTCGGCACTATCGCGATTCTGAGCGTGCTGTTCGCGATCGGCGCCGCCGGCGCGATCCTGTTCAACCGGATGCGCAAGCAACCTGAGCTGCTCGCGCAATCGCCGATGGCCGCGGCGCAGCCCGCTTCGCCTACGCCTGCATCAAAGGAGTCGCCGTCGCCGTCGAAGGCGCGCTCCGCCAATCCCATTTCTGCCGCAGGTGCCGCCGACATGATGTCTGGCGGAGGTTTGCAGACGCAGCCCGCGCCCAAACAGGTTCCCGCCGCCAATCCTTCGGTGCCACCCACGCATGCTCAGCAAAACGAATTGAAGATCCCGAGCCAGCCGCCGCCCGCGTCGAACGCGCTCACGCTTCCCACCGAATCGATGCTCGATTCCTCGCGCTCGAGCAAGGTCACCGCATATCTGAAATCGCATCGCCTGCCTTTCGTCACCGCGCAGGTTTATCGCGACGCGTCGGGTGCGCCCGCCTTTCTGATGCTCTCGGGAAAGGTCGCTACCGATTTCGGCAAGCAGGACGCCGAAACCAGGACGCTCGGATTCCTGGGAACGCCGAACCTTGCGCTCGACAATCAGATCCAGGTTGATCCCGGCGTGCAGACTGCGACTAATCCGGCGCCACGACAGGCCGGCACGCTCAAGCTGCCGAGCGTGTTCAAAGGCTGCTGGGAGCTGGCGATCGATCAGCAGGACGGCCCGGTTCGTCTGCTGCCCGGTGCGCCCGAAGGATGCGTCTATACGCAGGACTCCGGACGATTTTGCTATCAGCGCACTGCGAGCGGAGATTTCGAGCCGACTTTTTCCTCGTTGCGCCTGAAGCCCGGCCTGTACGGAAATCAGGCCGACCAATGGTCGCGGGTCGAGGTGCTCTCGACCGACGGCGTGGATTCGATGCGGATGCGGTTTCTGCTGCATCATTCCGACGTCGGCAACGCGCTGCCATTTTTCTCGACCCGCGAATCGATCGACGAATCCCACCAGCTCTCGTGCACCGTCGCCGGCGCCACGATGCGCTGCGAAGACCAGGAGTACGGACGCCTGGGCGGCCGGCCCTGGTGCGTAGCCCTGCACAACGACGAATTCCGGCGGGTCGCGAATTGAGCAATGGCGTGGTACCGATTCTTGTCCGTCATCCTGAACGGAGGCTGCCGCAGTGAAGGATCTCCGCGAAGCGATTAGTGCAACCAACCTGGGCTTTCGCACTAATCGCTTCGCGGAGATCCTTCGCCTACGGCTCAGGATGACAGCAACGCACGAATTGCGAGAAAATCGACAGTCTCCTTGGACAAGGAGAGGCTATCTACTTCGATGACCATCACGCCGCCGAAAATTGAAATCGGATCCTTCACCGTCGCGTTCCTTACCGACGGACTCTGGCGCAACGACGGCGGATGCATGTTCGGCGTGGTCCCACGCGAGCTGTGGAAACGCGAGCATCCGCCCGACGAGCAAAACCGCATCCGCCTCAACCTGACCTGTCCGCTGATCACCCGCGGCGCTGACGCGATCCTGGTCGATTGCGGAATCGGCAACCGGCTGAGCGACGTCGAGCGCAAGATCTTCGACCATGGCGACGGATGGCTGCCCGATCATCTGCGCGCGCTCGGAATGGAACTGGGCGATATCACCGCCGTGATTTGCTCGCATCTGCACTTTGACCACGCAGGAGGTCTCGTGCGCCGGCGCGATTCGGGCGTGCTCGAAGCCGCCTTTCCCCGCGCGCGAATTTTTATACAGAAGGGCGAGCTCGAGATCGCACGCGCGCCGCGCAACGAGCGCCTGCACGCCGCATATCGCCACGCCGCGGAAATCCTCGCGCCCAATCTCGCGCGTATCGAAGCGCTCGACGGCCCCACCGATATCGTCCCCGGCGTGACCGCTATCCCGACCGGCGGCCACACGCGCGATCATCAGGTATGCGCCGTCGCCGACGCCGGCGCGTCATTCGCGCATCTGGCCGATATCGTGCCGACCCGCTCGCATCTGCGCGCCCCGTGGAATCAGGCCTACGACCTCGACGCTCTGACCACGATGAAACAGAAGTCGCTGTACTTGGGCCGCGCGATCGCCGAGCGCACGTGGGTATCGTTCGCCCATGATGACCAGGTTTTCGCCGCGCGGGTCAGCAACGATCGCGGTCGCGTCGTCCTGACCGACAGAGTCCCGGTGCCCGAACGAAATTGATCGCGCGCAAGGCAAAACCGCGCGCCGCGAAGGGTTACTTGTTGGATCGCTAAAGGTCCGTTATACTGGCGCCATGCTGAGCTTGAAAAATAGCACAGCCCTTCCTCTGACCGCCGCCTGTCACGCCTCGCCCGAAACGTTCGTAACTCGAGGAGCTGGCCGATGGCTGAACCCAATCACTTCGAACGCGTAATCAAACAAGACCGCGCCGCCCGCGAATCTGAAAAGTGGAGCGGAACGCTGCTTGCCTATCTCGAACTGGTCAAGGCCGATCCAACTATCACGAAGCTCTCCCACGCCCGCATCTACGACATGATCACTGCGTCCGGCTCGCGCAGCATCCAGGAGAGCGACGATCCGCGCACCAAGCGGCTGTACAAAGACGAGCCGGTTAAGGTGTTCGGATTTTTCTCGGAAGAGTTCTTCGGAATCGAGCGCACGATTTCGCAAATCGTACGCTACTTCCATTCCGCCTCGCTCAAGGGCGAGGAATCGCGACAGGTCCTCTACCTGATGGGCCCGGTCGGATCGGGCAAATCCTCGCTGGTCGAGCGCCTTCAGCGCGGACTCGAACAGACCGGGATGATCTACAGCATCGAAGGATGCCCGATGCACGAGGAGCCGCTGCATCTGATCCCGCGCCATCTCCGGCGCGAGTTCGAGAAGATGCTCGGCGTGCATATCGAGGGCGATCTGTGCCCGGTGTGCCGCTACCGCCTGAAGGTCGAGTTCAATCAGCGCTACGAAGAATTTCCGATCGAGACCAAGAGCTTCTCCAAGCGCAACCGCGTCGGCGTCGGCGTGGTTCCTCCGGTCGATCCCAACAACCAGGACACCTCGGTTCTCATCGGCAGCGAAGATATCTCGAAGCTCGATCAATATTCCGAGGGCGACCCGCGCGTGCTCGAACTCAACGGCGCGCTCAACGTCGGCAACCGCGGCGTGGTCGAGTTTATCGAAGTCTTCAAGAACGAAACCGAATACCTGCACGCGATGATCAC
>JBARDN010000143.1:0-23863 GCA_049795175.1 Binataceae bacterium (SeqCode)
GAATGAACCGATAGGCGTGTGATTCTCGTGCTTCACCCAAACCTCGGCGCCGGAACGCGCCGAGAGCGTGGGCCAGCAGATTTCCGCGGTCGGCCTCATCGCCGATGTGACCACCCGCGCGGCTTCCCCCAGTTGTTCGAGTCCCGGCAAAGTCATCGAGAATCCTTCTGGTTCGTGAAATCCAGCCGTAAGAAAATCGCCTGCGGATCTGGGTTGTATTCATATGGCGAGATCTTGCGGAATCCGAGCGAGCGATACAGAGCGAGCGCTTGGCTCAACGACGGCAGGCTATCGAGCAGCATATGCGCGTAACCGATCTTGCGTGCCTCTGAAATCACAGCCTCGGCGAGCATCCGTCCCAAGCCGCGTCCGCGAAACTGCGGCCGAACCCACATTCGCTTCATCTCGCATGAGCATTTGTCGAGTTTTCTTAGGGCGACACATCCCGCGGCGTCTTCGCCACTACGCGCCAGCAGCAGTTGACCATCTGGAGGCGCATACCTACCCGGCAATCCAGCAAGTTCTTCATCGAAACCTTGAAACGATAGATCGACGCCGAGCCACGCCGCATACTCTTGGAACAACAGCCGCGCAGCGTCGATCTCGCCATTTGTCGCGGCGATGAGAATGCGAAAGGCATCCGGCGAATATTGATCGTGCGTCATCGCGTCAACTCTTCGTCAATTCATTCTACCTCTCAGAGTATCTAATTCCGCGTGACATTCCGACGGTTCGAGTCGGCATCGTGGCGGCACGACGGCCGGCGGTGTAGGCTCGATGCCTCTTACTCGCGATGCTGATGATTTGTCATTCCCGCGCGCGTGGCTGCCGCGCGCGAGGAATCCCGGATTCGATACATACACGCATCCCGCACGATTACCGCTCGGAGTTTTTCTCGCTTGCTCGTCGAATCACGACCGATGAGAAGATGTGTCGATTGGAGCTAAGGTTGAAAAGCAATACCCGACACCGTGCAACCAGCAGGACTCTTCCCTCTCGTGTGCCTCTCTCCTAAGGCACCGCACCCTGTCATACCCACCTTTGTCTAGTGCTTCTCGAAGACGCCTTTCCGCCTCGGCATCGATCGCTCCCGCACATGGATACATGCCTCCTGCTGAGATCACGGCCGCGGCGTAGCTACCCGCAGTAAAGGTCACTTTGAGCATTGCGCCAGCCCAATTAGACCGGGTGAGCGGAAATACGAGTCTGCCGCCTGGTCTCAGCCGGTCCAGCCACAAATCGCAAGGATGAGTCGCACCGGCGTTGACGAAGATCGCGTCAACCTGTCCAGGATCATAAATACTGCCGTTTGCGCAGACGAGCTGCACTTGCGGCAGATGCGCGAGATTGTGACGCGACCGCTCTGCAAGGTCGGGCTCGATTTCGAGCGCGATCACGCTGCCACGATCACCCACCACATTTGCCAGAACCGCGCTGTAGTATCCGGTGCCGCATCCGACGTGCAGCACGTGCTCGCCCGCGCAGAGGTCGAGAGCGTCGATCGATCCGGCGATGAAGCTCGGCAATCCATTCATTAGAGATCGCGTTCGATCAATTGGCACCAGGACATCGTCGTACAGATGGATCGGGTTGACCGTCTGCGAACCCAGTATCTGCCATGGTCCGGACCCAAGAAAAGCTTCACGCGGAACTTCCGCGAAGGCACGCACCAGCGCGGCCGATCGCAGATGCGCCTTGTCCCGCAACATCGCCGCGTATCGCTCGCGGGCCTCTCGAACGGCATTCATCGAACGCTCCTGCACGGTTTCTTCTGGTCCGCCTAGAATATCTTATCGCGCGGGACATTCCGATCCGGCAGCAGCGAGAATCGGGACTATTTCCGGCCGGCCGCAAAAACCCGGGATTCGTCACGCGGCTTTCTGGTGACGCGGCATGCGGTGTAAACTCGGCTTCTCGATGCCTGCGCAGGTTACACATGCGATTCTTGGTACTGCGGGCCATATCGATCATGGCAAGACCGCGCTGGTGCGCGCGCTGACCGGCCAGGAGACTGACCGGCTGAAGGAAGAGCGCGAACGCGGTATCTCGATCGAGCTCGGGTTTGCGTATTTCATGCTGCCCGACGGCACACGCGCGGGCGTGGTCGACGTGCCGGGGCATGAGCGTTTCATCCGCAACATGCTGGCGGGCGCGCACGGGATCGACCTGGTGCTGTTCACGGTCGCCGCCGACGACGGCGTGATGCCGCAGAGCGAAGAGCATCTGGACATCCTGCATCTGCTCGGCACGCGCCGCGGAATTTTCATGATCACCAAATCGGATCTCGCCGACGCCGCTCGAATCGGCGAGGTCCGCGACGAGATCGAGTTGCTCGCCGAAGGCACCACGCTCGAGAGCGCGCCGGTGATTGCGGTGTCATCGCAGACCGGCGCGGGGATGGACGAGCTGCGCGCCGAGATCGTCCGCCAGCTCGAAGGCTTCGAGGGGCGGCGCGCGACCGGAATTTTCCGGCTGCCGATCGATCGATCGTTTGCGATCAAAGGACACGGTACGGTGGTGACCGGCACCGCGATTGGCGCCGAGGTTCGCGTCGGGCAGAAGCTGCGCGTGCTGCCTGCCGGCGATGAGGTGCGCGTGCGCGCGGTGCAAATGCATTCCGAGCCGGTCCAGAGCGCGGGGCGATGCCAGCGCGTGGCGCTCAACCTGGCAGGCGCAGAGCGAATCGAGCTCAAGCGCGGGCTGGTGCTCGCTGACGAGAAGCTCGACTTCGCGACCACGCGCTTTGATGCGTCGCTCGAGATTCGGCCGGCCGCAAAACGTCCGCTGCGCGCGAACTCGCGTCTGCGCCTGTATATCGGCACTGCTGAAACGATCGGCCGCGCGATTCTGCTGGAAGACAAAACCGCGATCGCGCCCAAGGAGCGCTGCCTGGTGCAGATCGTCACCGACGATCCGATTGTCGCGCTGGGCGGCGACCGCTTTGTTATTCGCGACGAGACCAACATGCGCACTCTCGGCGGCGGCGTGGTGCTCAACCCGCTCGGACGCCGCGCACGCAAGCCGCTCGAACGCTACCGGGCGAATCTTGAGATCCTGCGCGACGGCGCCGGGGCCGCCGCGCTCGAAGCGTTGATCGATTTGCAGGAGAGCCTTGCGGTGACTGCGCTGCGTGCGCAGCAACTGCTCAACGCGCCGCAAAAAGAAATCGCGGCGGCGCTGAAAGACGCGCGCTTCATCAAACTCTCGATGGGCGATGAAGAAGGCTTCACCACCGCCGCGAAGTGGGATGCGCTCGGACGCTTTGCGCTCGCCGCCGTTACCGCGTATCACGTGGCCGAGCCGCTTGCGCCCGGGCTTGAGATGGAAGCGATGCGCTCGCGGCTGCCGTGGGAGGTAAGCGCGCGCGCGTTCCGTTCAATCGTCGATCGGTTCGGGCGCGAAACCGGCATCGTGCGCGATGACAGCGTGCTCCGTCTTGGGACGCACGAGGTGCATCTGGGCGGCGCGGCGGGCAAGCTTGGCGGACAGATCGAGCAGGCGCTCGAAGCTGCGCGTTATCAACCGCCCGATCTGACCCAACTCGCACTCGAGCTGAAGCTCCCGGCAGCGACGCTCGCGCCGATGCGCACGGTCGCGGCGGCGCTCGAGCGTGAGGGGCGGATCGTCAAGATCGCGACCGATCTGTATTTCACGCGCGGCGCGATTGACGGTGCGCGCGCGGTCCTGGTCGAGCATCTGGCAAAGAATCCTGAAATCACCGCGGCGACCTATCGTGATCTGCTCGGCGCCTCGCGCAAGTTCGCGATCGCGCTGCTGGACCATTTCGATCATAGCGGCGTGACGAGCCGAATCGGCGACGCACGGCGCTTGCGCTCGCGGGCGGGCTGACATCGCACGCGCAAAAAGGCGACAATGTGACCGATGCTCGAGACGAAGGACAATAATCCGTCGCGCGACGACCTCATTCGCCTGACGGCGCGGTGCAAGGCCGCCGGTTGAGCCGGCAAGCTGGGTCCGGCGGACCTGGCGGCCACACTTGCGATGCTCGAACTGCCGAGCCATCCCGATTTGCTGGTTGGAATCTCGACCGGCGACGACGCCGGGGTGTTCCGTTTGCGCGACGATCTGGCGATCGTCAGCACGGTCGATTTTTTCACTCCGGTGGTTGACGACCCCTACACCTTCGGACAGGTTTCCGCGGCCAACGCGCTGAGCGACGTCTATGCGATGGGCGGGCGGCCGGTAAGCGCGCTCAATATCGTGTGCTGGCCGCAATCCGGAATGCCGGGCGCGATGCTGGCGGAGATTCTGCGCGGAGGCTCGGACAAAGTGCGCGAGGCGGGCGCCGTTGTGGTGGGCGGGCATAGCGTCGCCGACGAGGAAGTGAAATTCGGCATGGCGATAACCGGCGTGATCGATCCGCGCCGGATTATTCGCAACGTCGGCGCGCAGGCCGGTGACGCGCTGGTGCTGGCCAAGCCGCTCGGCACCGGAATTCTGATGACCGCGTTCAAACGCGACGCGCTGCCTGCCGATCAGTACGAGGCCGCGGTCAAAGTGATGGCGCAACTGAACGCGGGTGCGGCGGCCGCGATGCTCGAATACGAGGTTCACGCGGCTACCGACATCACGGGCTTCGGGCTTTTGGGCCACGCGTCGAAAATGGCGCTTGGCAGCAGCGTCACGATGATCTTCGAGGAATCGGATCTGCCCCTGCTGCCGGGAGCGATCGAGCTGTGCCGCGCGGGAATGATTCCGGGAGGCGGCGCACGGAACCGCGAGTACTACGAACCGATGGTCAAGATTCATGACGAGGTTTCCGAGGTGATGGCGGCGCTCGCGTTCGATCCGCAGACCTCGGGCGGGCTGCTCGTCTCGCTTCCCGAAGAGCAGGCGATCGCGTTGCTGGCGGCGCTGCATCGTGCGGGTTATCCCGACGCGGCGATCGTCGGATGCGTAGTCGAGCAGCGCGCGCTGCCGCTCGAATTAGCGTGAACGGTGAGGGCGCGGAAGTTTTGCGCGCTAATCGCGATGCGGAGTAAGATTCGCTTCAGGGGCGCGCGCAATTGTGATGGATTTTTTCGAGGTAGCAACCAGCACTCCGACCGTGCGGCGATTTTCGCCGCGTTCTATTGAACAACGCGATCTCGAACGCGTGCTCGAGACCGCCAACATGGCGCCCTCGGGCTCGAACGCGCAGCCGTGGGAATTTGTGATCGTGCGCGAGGCGTCGGCGCGCCGCGAAATCCAGAAAATGTACGAAGCGGTGTGGGGACCGTACAAAGAGAGCGCGATTATCCGCGGACGCAAGACGCTTTCGCCGCGCGCACAAAAGGCGCTCTCCGTCGGCGACGAGTTTGCCGCCTCACTCGCGATCGTGCCCGCGCATATCGTGATTTTTCTGGATCGCCCCAAGATGCGCGTCGTGCGCGGGACGCCCGAGGATCTGTTCAACTTCGGCGCGACCTATGGATCGATCTTTCCCGCAATCGAGCTGATGATGCTCGCGGCGCGCGCGCTGGGAATCGGCACCGCGATGACCACGATGCTGTCGTCGCGCGAGCCGGAGACCAAGGCGCTACTCGGCGTGCCGGAAGATTTTCAACTGATCGCGCTGGTTCCGATCGGCTATCCCGCAGACGGTTTCAAGCGGCCATACCGCAAGCCGGTGTGGCCGCGTCTGCACGACGGGCGCTTCGGACACGCATGGCAGCGCACTAGTTCCGGATGAGCGGAATGACCTCGCGCGCGAACTGATCGAGCTGCGCTGAACGATCGCGCGGATGGCATATCGCGTCGATTCCGATATCGCGCACTCCCGCCTTGATGAACTCCTGGACCCGAGCCGCAATGTCGGCCGGCGTGCCGAGTGCGGCGTAGCGCTTGGCTGGCTCGCGGAAATCCATCGCATAACGCTTGCTCAGATGCGTCGCCGAAACCTCGAGCGCGGCCTCGTAGGTCGCGCCCAGAGTGCAGAACAGATGCACGCAGGTTCCGAAGTTGGTGATCTTGCGCCCGGCGAGTTCGGCCTCGCGCGCGATAAACTCAAGCCCGTCGCTCACGCGCTTGGGCGTGACCACGTACGGCATCCATCCGTCGCCGTACAGAGCGGCGCGCTTGAGCGCAGCCTCGGCCCGTCCACCGACCCAAATCGGCGGACCGCCTAAAGTGGCAGGCTTGGGTTCCATGTTGATCGCGCCGAAGTTGAAGTACTTGCCGCGATGATCGACCTTGTCTTCGGTCCACAGCCGCTTGATTAGCTGGATCGCCTCGTTGGTGCGTCCGCCGCGCTGCTTGACCGGAACGCCGCACGCCTCGAATTCGGGCGGAAATTCTCCGCCCACCCCGACGCCGAAGATGAAGTGACCCGCGCCGAGCATCCGATCGAGCGTCGCAACCATCTTGGCGACGTTGGTCGGATTGCGCAGCGGGAGCAAATAGATGCTGGTGCCGTATGTGAGTTCGGGCCGCAGCGCGGAAAAATAGCTCAACTGGATAAATGGATCGCTGATCGGTCCGGTGAACGCGACGTGGTCGCCCGCCCACACGATGTCGTAACCCCATCGCGCGATTTCGTCGAGCATGTGCCGCGCCTGTTCCGCGTTTCCAACTCCGGCCGACACTCCGAATCTAATCCGGTCACCGACCGGCAGCGCATCACTCATCGCGGCTTCCCTCGGGCAAGAGATACTTGTGGCTACTCAAATAGCGCGAATCGGGTTTGTGATAAACCCGAATCGGATTGGAGGCTCGCTAAGCGGAATTTTGAGCAGGGCGATGCGCGCCGGGCGGTAAAGCCCGGAGCGCATCCCCATTTGATTGCGTGATGCTGCTCGCCTGCCGCTTACGCGGCGCGGCTGACAGCCGAGGCCTGCAGCCCCTTGGGACCTTGCGCCACCTCGAACTGCACCCGTTCGCCCTGCTCGAGCGAACGAAAGCCGTTGCCGTCGATAGCGCTGTAGTGGACGAACACTTCCTGTCCGTCCTCCATGGTGATGAAACCGTAGCCCTTTTTCGGACTAAACCACTTAACCGTGCCGGTAGGCATTCCCCCGTACCTCCTGAAGAACCCCTCGAGCAAAAAAAGCCGATGTCTCTGGGGGTTGCGCCGCCTCCCCAGGCGACGCAACGTAACGGCGCGCATATACCATATGGTAGCCCGCCCGCCAAACGGTCCAAAAAGCGGCGATTGCTTATGGGAAGCCGCGGTGGCACGGCGCGGAGCGCAATCGCCTTACAGGCTGTAAGAGGATTCGAAGAAAAAAGCGGACGCCGATTACTCGCCGAAACGCATGATCGGCCGCGCGTGGATATGGCAATGGTCCGGAATTTGGCGCATCACGCCGTCAATGATGAAACGGTCTTCGCCGTACTTCTTGCGAGCGACCAGCGACAGCGCCTCGATCATGAAGGCACGTTCGTCGTCCGACGGCGCCACGCGATGATCCCCGAGCACAGCCATCGGAGTATCGCAGGAATCACAATCGAGAATCGCGAACTTGAACGGATGGACAAATTCGCAGTAACGCTGCGTGTACTCACGCAGCTCGCAAAGCTCGCACTTGGGCATCAGACTCGCGCCAGGAAGAAAATCACGCCCCGCGGGCGGCCAGATGGTCCCGCGGGGCGTATTCGAGTCTGATCAGTTAGCCGGAGAAGCCGCAGCCGCCGGCGCTCCCATCGATCCACCGCCCGTCGCGTTATTCTGCACGGCACCCTGTGCGCCGCGGCCCTTGCCTTGGGCCTTGGTCTCGGCCTTGGCGGCTGCTTTTGCATGCCGCTTGCAGCGATAGACGCTCGAGGTCGAGATGCTCATCTCGGTCGCGACGTCTTTGGCATGCTTGCCCGAGTTGAGCGACTGCATCACGGCGTCGCAGTCCACTTTACTGGCGGCATAGGCAGGAATAGCGACGGAAAACGCCATCGCAATCCCGAGCATCGCCGACGCAGTTACAATCGCAAATTTCCTCATTACTGTCCCCTCCGTCCTTTTTCGCGTAATCGGTTAGCCCGCATTATTCCAGAAGTGCTACCCGCAAAAAAAGCCCCCTCAGCACCTGCTTCTTATAGCTCGAGCATCACCTTGGTTTGCGTGCTGGGCCGTGCGAGCTCCGCGAATGCCGCGGGCAGTTCGGGCATCGCGACGATATTCGTGATCATCGCGGAGGTATCGACGCGCCCCGCCGCCAGCATCGCGATCGCGGTTTCGATCTCTCCGGGTTCGAGCCCCAGGCTGAAGCGGACGTCGAGTTCCTTGTTCATCGCGCTGATCGGTCCCCAGCTATCTTCTTCCATGCACACGCCGATCACGACGATTCTGCCGCCGCGGCGCGCATAAGAAACCGCCTCGCCGAGAGTTCCGGCCGCGCCAATACACTCGAACACAACGTCGGCGCCCGCGGCGCGTCCGGTAAGCCGTGCTAGCTCGGAGGCGGGATTCTTGATGCGTGGATCGACGGCGAGATCGGCGCCCATCTTGAGTGCGACCTCGCGTCGTCCCGGGGCCCGTTCCGATACGACGATCGCGCGTGCGCCGGAGAACCTCGCCCATTGCAGCGTGACAAGACCGATCGGCCCCGCTCCCATGATCAGCACCGACTCGCCGGCGCGAAGTCCCGCGCGATGCACGCCATGCAGGCCTACCACCAGCGGCTCGACGGTCGCTCCGAGGCGATGACTCATCGTGGGCGGCATCTTGAAGACGCTTTGCGGCGTGGTTTTCATTTTCTCGGCGTAGGCTCCCGCCACGTCGCCAAAGCCGACCAGCTTCATCGCGCGGCACTGCGCGCCGGTGCCGCCCTTGCACGAATCGCACACGCCGCAGGCGCGGTACGACATCACGACGACCGCATCGCCGAGCGCAAGGCCGGTGACGCCCGCGCCGATTTCATCGACCACCGCCGAGAACTCGTGCCCCATGATTGTTCCGGGCGGCATCCGAAAGCCGTATTTCGCGGCGTGCAGATCGGAGCCGCACACGCCGCAGTTCTTGACCCGCACGACGATCTCGCCGGGACCTGCGACGGGGTCGGGAACCTCGGCCATTTCCAGCGGCGCGCCGGCCGCCTTGAACACGCATGCCTTCATTCGATTCGGTCCTTGCTACCTGTCCGTCAATCTGAGCGCAGCGAATCGGTACTCAACTACTCTGCGCTACTTTGCGCTCGGGAATTTTGGGGCGCGACGCTCGCGAATCGCGCTTACACCTTCCTTCAAATCCGCGCTAAAAAAATTGAGCATCTCCATCGCGAGCGAGGCGTCGAAGGCCGGCGCCGCGAGATGCAGCCAGTTGTTGAGCGCCCGCTTGGTGAACTTGACCGCCTGCTGCGGTCCGCGCGCGAGCTTGAGTGCAACTTCCATCGCCTTGTCCATCAGCTTGTCGCCGGGCACGCACAGGCTGACGAGGCCGATCCGCTCGGCTTCCTTGCCGTCGATAAAATCGGCGGTGAGCAGATAGTATTTCGCCTTCGCCATCCCGCACAAAAGCGGCCAGATGATCACCGCGTGATCTCCCGCCGCGACGCCCAGGCGCAAATGCCCATCGGTGATGCGCATCGCCTCCGACGCGATACTGATATCGGCCATGAACGCGACCGCCAGCCCCGCGCCGACCGCGACGCCGTTGATCGCGGAGATGATCGGCTTTTCGAGATTAATCATGTTGTAAACGATATCGCCGGCTTCCTTGAACGCCTTGCCGATATTGGTGGCGTCGCCCGCCATCCCTTCGATCATCTGGAGATCGCCGCCGGCCGAGAACGCGCGGCCCGCGCCGGTGATGACGACGACTCGGGTCTCATCATCCTGCGCGATATCGAGCCATACGTGGGAGAGCTCCCAGTGCAGCCGATTGTTGGTGGCATTGAGAACGTCGGGCCGGTTGATCGTGATGAGCAGAATCCCGTCGCCCTTACGCTCGAAGAGCAGATGCTGATAGGTGCTGTAATCCATCGTCGCCATCCCCCGTCTTTAGCGCACAAGCGCGGAGCTTAAAACCCTAATCGACGCTCCCCTCCGGAATCGATGCTCCCCTCCGGGGCGATCTGTCAGGGAAAAAAAAGTACGGCCCAGATCGGTAAGGAATCTGGGCCGTTTTAGACCAACCGGCGGTTCAGTGAACCTTATTGACCCTCGGGCACCAGTTCGACATGCCGGTTGTGGGCGCGCCCTTCGTCAGTCGAGTTGCGCGCGCCGAAATTCGTTTTGCCAAAGCCCCGTGGGTTAAGTTGGCTTGCCGGGACACCTTGCTTTTCAAGGTATCTGGCAACTGAATCGGCGCCGCGCTGCGACAGCATCGAAAGAAGCGCCACGTAGTTACCGATTTGTTTCGCAAACCTTTCCCCGTTCCTTCCTGAAAACCTGGTTTACGCCGGGCGTCGCCATCCGACCAACGCGGTCAGATCCAAATGACGCCGCCCGGATACTTCTTGTCGTAAAACGCTACCATCACTGAAATATGTGCGCCATAAAGAAGCTGCGCACGATAGTGCCAGCAAGCTACAATTCAAATATGCGCTACACGATGATTGTAAACCGGTTTTAACCTCTAATCCGCTGAAGTGACCTTCAGGCATTGTTCGTTTCGGGCCGCGGCCTCTTACTGTGTCACGACGACCATC
Source organism: Binataceae bacterium (SeqCode) (assembly GCA_049795175.1). Lineage (GTDB taxonomy): Bacteria > Desulfobacterota > Binatia > Binatales > Binataceae > JBARDN01. The sequence goes on from JBARDN010000143.1 coordinate 10,581, forward strand.
TATTGGTTGCAGCCGCCGACCGCGGAAAGGTTGGTGGCATCCAGAGAAACCGCACCGCTTGGAGCGATCGCACCGCCAAAGGCGCGGCCTTGCAACGTTGAGCCGACATTCATTGTGATGGAAGTATCGGCTAGGACATTTCCCTCCAATACGCAGTCAACTCCAGCGGTTGCGGAACTACCTACTTGCCAATAGACATTCGCAAACTGAGCGCCATTGGTCAGTATAACGTTGCAAAGAGGAGTGGTCAGAGTCAGCGTGGACGCGGGCATCTGGAATATCCAAATCGCGTTGGTGTCGCCGCCTCCATCGAGAGTGAGATTCCCTCCGGTTATCTCGAGTGAGGTTGCCGCGGATGTGTAAAGCCCCGGAGGCAGGACTTGGTTGGCCAGATTTTCGCCGACAACAGTTGCACCGCCAAGCCCGGCAAGATTGTTGTACGCGGCCGTCATCGAGGACTGGGCCGCAATCGCAGGTGCATTGTCCAGTTGAATTGTCCCGTTAACTATTCCGGGCGGGAATCCAGTAATCGATGTTCCCGGATTCAAGCCGATATCTCCGTTGATCACGGTATTGCCCGCATTGGTAATCGTCGCTTGCGCCAAGACCCCATATCCTGAAGCGGCTCCGAGGTTAACCGGCGAGAGACTCGGCGTGGAACCGGTAGTGAAGCTCCACGAGTCGTCGGTAGCGAGCGGGTTGCCCTCCAGATCCGCAGCTCCGGTCGTGATGCTGGCATTGTACAGCGTGCCGGTCGCGAGCGTGCTCGTGGGAGTAAAGGTCACGATCGAATCCGCCGCATCATAGGTGACTTTTCCCGCGATAGAAGTTGGGCCGGGCCCTGTTAGCGTGAAAGTCGCCGTGTTGAGGGTCGAAGGGTTCATCGCCTTGCTGAAGGTTGCGTTGATCGCCGCGTTCGGAGCCACTGCGATGGCTGCGCTGGCAGGCGTAGTCAAGGTGATTGTGGGAGCGCTTGTGTCCGGCCCCGCGCCTGTCGTGAAGGTCCACGTATAGGCAGTCGCCAGCGTGTTCCCGCTGAGGTCTGTGGCCCCGATAGTAATTGTTGCGGTATACAACCCGGCGGTTGATAAGGGGTTCGTCGGAGTAAAGGTTGCCGTCGCGCCCACGAGAGAATAGGTCACGGTGCCTGCAACCGGATTGGAACTGGGATCGGCCAGAGTGAACGTCGTTCCAGTAATGGTTCTCGAGTCCATAGCTTCGCTGAACACGGCGGTGATGCTCTGGTTAATAGGGATGGCTACGGCGGTTTTCGCCGGGTTGGTCGATAAAACCGTCGGGGCAACGGCGTCGGCGCCAGCTCCAGTCTCGAAGGTCCATACGAAGTTGCTAGCCAAGGGAACCTGTGCTTCACTTTCAGCGCCGGTGGTAATCGTTCCAGTAAATGTAGTGCTCGCCGTGAGCGGGCTGGTAGGCATGAAGATCGCGGTATCGTTGGAAGCATCGTAGCTCACCGTTCCCGCAACCGAAGTCGGTCCCGGCGAAGTCACGGTAAAGGTTGTGGTGGTAAGCGTCGTAGGATCCATCGGCTGGCTGAAGCTCACAATGATTTTTTGATTAGTCGCTACGCCCTGGCTTCCGCAACCGGAGAGGGGCGGAAAAACCGAGACGACGATCGGTGTCGGTGCAGGGGTCGGAGTCGGGGTTGACGTCAGCGTCGGTGTAGAAGTGGGCGATAGAGTGGAAGTCGGTGTGGCGGTCGGAGTTGCCGTATGGTGGATGACCGGATTCGAACTATTGCCGCCACCTCCGTGGCAGGCAGCGGTCAGAAATGTAAACGTAATCAGTAATGTCAGGAACCACCGGCTGTCGATATTGTATTTGCACAGACTCGTCTGCTGTTGTCTTGGTGACATCGTGATCCCCCTTTTGAATCAGGCATCGCCGAGCGGCGGATATTCGTAATAAAGATCACAATACCTGCGCGATTCCTTAGCTCGCAAGGAAATATGTTGGCATTCGGATACTAAGTAGGCGGCCGACCTGACTACCAGATGGTCTTCAAAGCACAGAGTAGGTTCCGTTAGAAAAGAGAGGCTATTGAGAAGCCACAGTTGACTGTCCGGCGCGTTAATCCGCTTGAGACATTATTTCAGCGCTGCGCCCGACGGATTTTCTATTCAAGGCGATTGGAACATCGTCGTAGAGTCTATGACGAGAGGATCAGGAAAAGAACGTTCAAGTGCTGGCGCTGCGGAGACATTGGTGACCGTTGCTTCCAATGGGAAACTCGATAGCAATAGTCAGATCGACTATTGCAACCAATAGCCAGTTCGATCAGAAAAATGTTTTAGACGATTGCTTCACCGAAGAGAAGATACACGTTTGTGTGTTCAATAGAACCCTGGCGCCGTGCTGGCGCGATTCCTCGCGGTAAAGAGACCGCCGAAACAGCGGTCCTACTAAAGAAAGTAGGGCCGGCGTCTGGCCGGTTGCGCGCGAGAAATGAAACAGGGCGTGAGACGCGGTTGGACGTCAGCTCTTGTAGATATCGATCACCTGGCCGAGCAGCTTAAGCGCGTCCGCCTTGGGGCGCTGGAATGAGTTGCGGCCGATAATCGAGCCGAAGCCGCCACCCGCGTTGATTCCGCGCACAGTAGTCAGAAGCTGTTCGTCGGATTCTTTGGCGCCGCCCGAGAAGATCACGATCCGGCGGCCGTCGAAAGCAGCCTGAACCACGTGGCGAATCCGATCGGCCAATGTGCCCAGCGGAATCTTGGCCGCGTCGTAGGCCTTCTTCGCCTCGGGCTGCTCGATATTTTCCGTGGGAGGTTTGACCTTGATTATATTTGCGCCGAGCTGCGCGGCGATTTGCGCCGCGTAAGCGACTACGTCGATCGCGGTCTCTCCCGCCTTGCTAATACTCGATCCGCGCGGATAGGCCCACACCACCACGGCGAGACCGTGCTCTTTCGCATCCTGCGCGATTGCGCGCAGCTCCTGGTACATCGCCTTGGATTGCGACGAACCCGGATAGATCGTGAATCCAACCGCGGCGCATCCGAGCTGGAGCGCGTCTCTGACGCTGCCCGTCACCGAAGGCGCGGGATCCTTCTCGTCGTAGAGCACGTCGTGATTGTTGAGCTTCAGGATCAGCGGAATTTCGCCGGGAAAGTCAGTCACCGCCGCCTCGATAAATCCGAGCGGCGCCGCATAGGCGTTGCATCCGGCCTCGAGCGCGAGCTCGAAATGATAGCGCGGGTCGTAGGCGGGAGGATTGGGCGCGAAGCTGCGCGCCGGTCCATGCTCGAAGCCCTGATCGACCGGCAGGATCACGAACTTGCCGGTGCCGCCGAGCTTGCCTTGGTTGAGCATCCGGGCCAGATTGCTGCGCACGCCCGCATTTTCCGAATCGTACCAGGAAAGAATTTCGCGCACTCGCTTGGTCATTGCAGATTCCTCCGACCCGCATCCGGGGTCTCGATTATTTGCACGATTATCACAGCATCGCGAGCGCGCAATGCGCCGCACCCAGAAGTGCAACGTCAGGATTAGTAACGACGCGCACCGCGATTTTTTCGAGCATCGGTTCGAGCCGGCCCTTGCCGATAAAACCCCGCGCGAACTCTCCGCGCTTGAGCGCCGGCAAGATTTTCGGTGCGATTCCACCGCACAGGTAGACCCCGCCTATCGCCAGCACCTTGAGCGCAAGATTCGCGGCTTCCGATCCGTAGAGTGCGCAAAACATCGCGAGCGCGTCAACGCAGATTTTATCGCGCCCGTCCATCGCGGCCGAACTGATCGATGCCGCCGGATCGCCGCCGCCGAGCGCTGCGGCCAGCCACTGCGGCTCCGCGACGCCGCTGCGCGCGCGCAGGAAGCGGTACACGTTGACGAGTCCCGGCCCGGAGAGCACCCGCTCGCAACTCACGTGGCCAAACTCGCGCGCGAGAAATCGCAGCAACTCGATTTGATCATCGCCGTCGGGCGCGAAGCTCGAATGGCCCCCTTCGGAGACCACCGGACAGTAGCGCCCGTCCTCCCATGCAAGGGCCGATTCGCCGAGCCCCGTCCCCGCAGCGATCACCGCTACGTTGCCCGCGGCGCCATCCATGGCGTCGGGACGGATCATTTCGCAGTCCTCGGGCGCGAGATTAACCACGCCCATCGCGGTCGCCGCAAGATCATTAAGGAGCCGCACGCGAGTTCCGCCGATCGCGGCTGAGATTTTTTTCTCGTCGAGCTTCCAGGGGAGATTACTCGGATCAGCCGCGCCAGCGATTACGGCGCCCGGCACGCCGAAAGCCGCCGCATCGACGCGCGTGCCGTCACTCAAGAACCCGGCGCAGACCTGCTCGAGGCCCGGATAGTCATTGCTGGTGTACCGAGTCTTGCGGACCAGCGTCAGTGGCGCTGCCGCTTGCTCGAAGCGGTAGAGCGCGAGCAGGGTCTTGGTCGCGCCGACGTCGCCGGCCAGCAGAGTCTTGGCCATAAATACTTCGCCAGCCCGGGAGCGTCGTCAGCCTTCGACCTGCATCTCTTCGGCGAGATCCACTTCGGCCGCGCTGCCGATATAAATCGGCTGGCGCTCGTGGAGCGCCGTCGGTACCACATCGAGAATCCGCGCGCTGCCGGTCGAGGCTTTGCCGCCCGCCTGCTCCGCGATCATCGCCATCGGCGCGAGCTCGTACATCAGGCGCAACTTGCCCGTGGTTTTTCCGCCGGGCGTGATTTCACCGGGATAAAGATAGAGTCCGCCTTCGAGCAGGCATCGATGGAAGTCCGCGGCGAAGGCGCCCGTGTAGCGCAGCGAATACGACGTCAATTTATCTTTGCGGCTGGTCAGATGCTCGACGAACTTGCGCGCGCCCGGATGAAACTTGCCGAGATTGCCCTGGTTGACCGAGTACGCGCCGCCGCGCGCGGGCATTTTGTGCCCTTCACGAAACAGCACAAATTCGCCGCTCCGATGGTCCAGCGTGAAGATATCGACGCCCGCGCCCGCCGTGAAAACCAACTGCGTTCCCGGACCGTACAGGATATAGCCCGCGCCGACCTGCTCGCTTCCCGGCCGCAGGAGATCGGTGATCTTGCCCGTGTGACCGCGAGCGCGCTGGCGGATCGAAAAGATCGTCCCGAGCGATCCGTTCACGTCGGTGTTAGACGAGCCGTCGAGCGGATCGTAAAGCAGCGCGTAGCTGGGCTCGCCGCACGGCTCGCTATCGTGAATTGCCTCTTCCATCTCTTCAGACGCGAGGCAGCAGACCGGACGGCGATGCGCGAACGCCTCGACGAAGACCTCGTTGGTCCATTCGTCGAGCTTCTTGACCTGCTCGCCCTGGACGTTGGTCTTGCCGGTATAGCCGAGCTCGCCGCCGATCGAGGCGTGCGCGAGCTCGCGCGCGATCCGTTTGCCGATAAGCTCGATCTGCTCGAGGATCAGCCCAAGATCAGAGCTCGGCAGTTTCGGACAATGATGCGTCGCGACGCGATGCGAAAGCGTTACTCCTCGGATGCCCATACGGTTCAGTCTCCCCAACTGGCACCCGGTGCGCTCGCTAGAGCGCGCGCCAGGCGCGTCCGTCGGCCGCCATCATCAGGGCGGCCTCTATCGGTCCCCACGAGCCCGCCGCGTACAAAGGAGGATCGGCGGGCGATTCGGCCCAAGCTGCGATAATCGGATCGACCAGGCGCCACGACGCTTCGACCGCGTCGCGGCGCATGAACAGGGTCTGGTCGCCGTGAATTACGTCGCGCAGGAGAGTCTCGTAGGCTTCGGGCGTGGTAGTCGTGTAATGGAAATCGACCGCGACCTGCTGCAGGCGCACCTGCGCGCCCGGCACCTTCGAGATGATGTGAACCGACAGGCCTTCGTCAGGCTGAATCCGGATGGTCAACATATTGGGCGCCAGTTGCGCGCGCGGATTGGAGTTGTACAGGATTCGAGGCACGGCTTTGAAGTAGATCGCAATCTCGCTGGCGCGTTTAGGCATTCGCTTTCCGGTGCGTATATAGAACGGAACGCCTGCCCAACGCCAGTTGTCGATCCAGCATCGCATCGCCACAAAAGTCTCGGTGCGGGAGTCCGGCGCGACCTTTTCTTCCTCGCGATAGGCTGGGACTGCGGCGCCGGCGACCAGACCTGCGCTATATTGGCCGCGGACCGCGAATTTCTCGATATCTTCGTCGCTGAACCGGCGGATCGAGCGCAACACGTCGAGCTTCGAATCACGCACCGCCCGCGCGCGGGTGGTGCGCGGCGGCTCCATCGCGATAATGCTCAGCACCCCCAGGATGTGGCTCTGCACCATGTCGCGCAGTGCGCCCGCCTGTTCGTAATATGGCGCGCGCGTGCCGACACCTTCATCCTCGGCCACGGTCAGTTGCACGTGATCAACTGAGCGCGAGGTCCACAGCGGTTCGAAAATCGCGTTGGCGAACCGCAGCACCATCAGATTTTCGACCGTCTCCTTGCCGAGGTAATGGTCGATGCGGAAGATCTGGCTCTCGTCAAAGTTAAGCGCGATTCGATCGTTGATCGCGGTCGCGCTGGCGAGGTCGTGGCCAATCGGCTTCTCGACCACGACGCGGGTGAAATGCTCCTCGCCGTCGGGCGGCCGGATCATCCCGGCTTCGTGCAGCATCGCGGCGCAGCTTTCGATAAACGACGGTGGAATCGCAAAATAGTAGATGTGATTGCCTTGGGTCGCGTAGGCGTGATCGATCTCCTCGAGGCGCTCGCGCAATCCGTCGTAGTCGCCGCGTTCGGTGAAACGGCCGCGCACATAGTGAACTCGCGGACCGAACTTCCCCCACGCCGCCGCCTCGAGCGGACGGCGCGAGAATTTTTCGATCGCATCGCGCGCGAGCTGCCGATAGCCTTCGTCGTCGAGATCTTCCATCGAGAACGCGACGATCGGGCAATGCTCCGGCAAATCGCCGTCGAGCGACAGATTGTACAGCGCCGGCAGCAGCTTGCGATGCGACAGTGCGCCGGCGCCACCGAATATCACGATCGCGCACGGCGGGTTGACGGGCTTCGATGCCAGATGATTGATAGCGACGGTCTCGTGGGTGGAAGCAGCCATCGCGAAATATTCTCCTTGAGTCCTGGGTCGCGCACCACGCCTGATTTTGACGCGGCCCGCTGAGGCATGCCTTCAGGCTAAACCATCACGGCCGCGAAGCAAGTGACCTCAAGGTTAGCAAAAAACCCCCGCAATATAAGGAATTTTTCTTTGATGCTAGGACGGCCGGCTAGCGCGGATGAATCTCGTCCTGCGAGATCAGCGTCCGCAGATCCTCGTGCTGAAAAATCCCCGCGACCGCGCGGGTCAACGCCACCGACAGCACTTCGCCCGGATTGTCGTAAACTCCGGCCTCGTCCTCGGGTCCCAAACCGAAGCTTCCGATCGGCGGGTCGTTGTATAGCGATGAAGACGTGCCCTGCCAGAACGGCACGCTGAACGGCGCCTTGTAGATCGTGATTTCAAGCGCGAAATCCGCCGAGGTCGCCCATACCGGACCATATTCGCCGTCTGGTCCGCGCCGCTTGATCACCCATCCGCGTGTAATCGTGCTGAGCAGCACGTAATCAGCGGTGGTCGGCTTGCCGGGTGTGTAGGCCGAGTCGTTGCTCAGCCTCGAGGTCATTCCGGCTTCTTCCGCCGAAACTCCGATCGCTTTCTGGACCAGCGCGGGCAGCGGATTGCTATAGAGCCGCTGCACGATCTGCCCGCTCTGGCCGAGCGAAATCCCGATCGCGGGATTGCCGTCGAGCGGCGCGTGATCGGGCGTGCCCGCCTGCGAGAAATCGCGGCTGTCGGTCGGTATCAGGACCAGGATCGATCGATGCGGGAAACTGTTCTGATAGCCCTTCACCTGGTACTGGTAGTACTCGAGCTTTTCGACCGAGGTGGACGCGACCGCCGGGGCTTGCGATTCAAGTCCGACCGCGGCGCATCCCGACAGCACCAGCATGACGGCCGCGGCCACTGCCGCTATCGAGAGATTTGCCGCGAAGGCGATCGGGTGAGTCCGTCGCACGCAGGACTCCCGTCAACGTTGCGCGACTTGCGCGCGTTCACGGAATAGAAACAGCGTACCGCCCACTTCAACCCTGTCGCCGCTGCGCAGCGGCTGGCGCCCGGAAATAGCCTGGCGATTCAGCAGAACCTGGCCGCCGCCAGTCGGGCTGATGAAATAGGCGCGGCCTTCCTGCCGGATGATCGCGTGATGCCCCAGCACGGACTTGTCGCCGAACAGTCCGATATCGCACTCCTCGGCGCGGCCGATAATCGTGACCCCTTTCACCAGCGGGTACTCGCGTCCCTCGCGCGCGTTGCGGCTCTGGCTGCGCACCACCATCAGCCATCCGCGTTTGAGCAATTCGCCGACCAGTCCGATGAAAAAGCCGATCAGCGCGCCCAGCACGATAATCGCAATCGCGCGGCCGAAGGCTTGGGGAAAGGTCGAAGTCAGGCTTTGATAAAAAAATCCGCCGAGCGCTCCTCCAACGATCCCGCCGAGCGCGCCGTTGCGGCGCCGCGCGTTGCTGCGCGACGCCCATCCGACGCCTAGTCCGACAAACACGCCAAGGACCGCCCATCCGAGCGTCCGGCCAACGATTCCGCCCAGGATGTCGAATGCGACCTCCGCGATCACCAGCCCGATCGCGCCCCCGATGAGTCCGATAATTCCGCCGGCCCAAACTCCGCGCAGCGCTTGCCGCCACTGGCCGACGCTGAGCGCCTCGATCGAGGCGAGGAACGCGGCGATAAAGAAACCAATCAGCGCGCCAAGCAGGATATCGCGGCCGAAGACCGAGCGGATGCCCAAAAACGGCTCAGCGGCTCCCCAAGCGGCAAAGCCGCCCAAACCGCCCGCGGCAGCATAGAAGAGCAGTTTCTCGCTGGAAAGATTACTTGCCATTTGATCGATAGATTAGGGGCACAGCATTACGCGCCGCGCCCCGGCGTTCAAGCGGGAATAGAATCGCGCGTGACTAAGGATGCGCAGTGATCGCCACGATAGTTATCTGCCCGCCTTGGGGACCGTAATACCAGAACACCCGAAATGCCGCAGGCGTTTTGTTCTCGGCATAGGCCTCGAACACTTTCTGGCCCTGCGGGCCTGCGAGCTTCGAATACTCGTGTGTATGCAAGCCCGGATGGCGTGGGTTGGTTTCCAGGAGGCCGAGAGTTTTCCGAACTGCACGAAGGCGCTTGGCCGCGCTTCGGTCCTTGGTTAACGCAGCGAGCGCCGCACTCGCCTGCGGTGCGAACAGCAAGCTGAACTTGCCCACCCCGCGGCGCCTCTATTCGAGATCGTCGTCCACATATTTCCCGAACGAACCCAGGTCTTTGACCTTGCCCGCGCGAGCTTCATCGAGGCCCTTGAGGACCATCTTCAACGCTTCCGGATTTCGGTACAGCCACAGCTCGTGCATCGGGACGGAAACCTCTGGCGACAGCAGCACCTGTCCGGCCTCATTCACATAAACTCCGAATCGCAACGCCGCATCCAGTTGGTTCCCGAAAGTCTTCTTCAAAGACGCGAGAGCCTTGGTCAGCGAAACCCGCTTCCGTTCGTCCAGCGCAACGTCACCGATTCTTCGGAAGTCCTCGTTAAGAAAAGTCGCCGATTTCGACATCTGTCTTTCTTCCTGGGACCCATAATGTACCGATGTGACGAATGTGTCAATGTAGCAAATCCCACGGTGCTCGGTGTCATTCCCGCGCGCGTGGCTGCCGCGCGCGAGGAATCCCGGTCTTGCGTGCTGCCACGGTATGCGGCCGTGCTCGATCCGAATCGGGATTCCTCGCGCGACAGCCACACGCGCGGGAATGACAATCATGAGAGGCGCTGATTGATTCCGTTATGGATTCTGCAGCGCGGAATCTACCGCCACTTCGCCGAGGCTGAGGCCGCAGTTGCGGCATTGCTGGCGTAGCGGACCCGCCGGAAATGGCTCCCCTCGTATGGCGGTGTGCGGGCGTCTAGATCGGATGAAGAAATGCTCGCCGCAGCCCGGGCAGCGCCGCACGCGGATCGCCAAAGCGACATAAGTGCTCGCCGCGACCACGATCAGCGCGGCCAGGAACAAAAACATCTCCCACGACGCGAGGTGCAATTCGGTCACCGCCGGGCGGCTGAGATGCATGAAATCCAGCGCGACCAGCACGATCGAAAGCAGGAACAGCCCGAGTCCCGCCACCAGCATCGCGAGCCATTGGCGCTGTAGCCTGCGGATACTCGCCAGACCTTCGCGCTGCGCCCGCGTGATCATAGTTGGGTAGGAAAGTCAGTTGGCTTGCGCGGTCCAGGTACCGCTGCCGCCCGCCGGCGTTGCGTTGTAGGTGCCGCTCAGAGTGTCGCCGCCGCGTTCGCCTTCGAAATAATAGGTATTGCTGCCGTATGGCACCTGGAACTGAATATGGTTCCCACGGATGAAACCCTCCAGCGGTGCCAACTCGAAGCCCGGCTTATGGATTACCAGCTCGCCGTGCAGGAAACCGTTGGGCTGCGGGCGCAGGCGGAGTTCCATTCCCGGGTGGCCCCCGCCGGGAAGACCGCTTATCGTGCCGGTAGCGAGCGTCGGACCGGTGAGGCTCGCGGTGGCTGTTCCCGATGAACCGTAACCGCCCCCGCTGACGCTGCCGCCGCTGCTGGGCGAGGACGAGTACGGGGCGCCGGTGGAGGCGATCACGCGGAACTTCTTCTGCCCGAAGTATTGCCCGTTCAGATAAAAGTTGACCGTGTAAGTTCCCGGCAGGAATGCGCCTCCGCGGGAGTTACCGACGCGTCCGCTGAAGGTCGCGGTACGCTGTCCCTGATTTACGTTCTGCCAATCGTTAACGCTGCCGAGAGTCCGCCCGTCGGGTGCGATATACGCAGCATCGACCCGGTACTGGCTCGCTTCGAGTCCGAACAGGCGATTGTCGAACGAAACCTGCCATCCGACGAACAGGACTTTGGAGACGTCGAAGCTGGTGGTCGCGCCGGAAATGGCGGTGCCGGTTTTGGTGGTATTGAGGAACTGGATATCGCGCAGTTGCAGAGGTTTGCGGCGCGCCTCTTCGATCATCGCAAGGCGGCGCGCTTCTTCGGCGCGTTTGGCTTCGTCGGCTTTGGTGGCGGCTACGGCTGCCGCTTCGCTGGCGGCTGCGGCTTTACGCGCGGACAGATCCTGCGTCACTGAGAACTGGTTCTCGCCCAGCATCTGATCACCCATGTAGAGGGCGACTTTGTAGCTGCCGGGCGGCTTATCGGTCATCGTGGGCATCAGCGCGACGCCGGTGAAATCCGCAGTCGATTGCGCGGGACCCAGGTACACTTGCTGCGCGCTCGAAGCGATCTGCAGTCCGTTCGGATCGTAAAAGCGTGCCTCGATCTTGTCGGAGCGGCCAGCCAGCCCCGCCAGTGCATTGGTGAACGTGGCCGACCATTTGAGATAGCGCGCGTTGGTCAAATCAGTATCGGTGAACGAGGCCTGCGGCGGCCCGAGCGGAGTCCCCTCGCGCGTCGAGAGCGCAAGCGTCATCTGCTCGAAGTCCAGAGGATGCTGCTGCGCCTTGGCGAGCAGCTCTTCATGCTTCCATGGCAGCCCGTCGATAAATCCTTTGACCCCGAGCTGAATCTGGAGTTGCGGATCCGAATAGACGTAGGTCGCGCCGAACGCGATCCCGCCGAGCAGGGCGCAAAACACAAGCAGCGCGACGGCGCGGCGCGCCGCGCTCTTTGGCCTGCGCGGCCGGTACGCCAGCTCCTGCGGCATCTCGTCGGGAATCGCGGCGAGCGACAGGTCGTCGGTACCAGCCCGAGCAGTAACGCCGCGCGCACCGGCGTTTTCCAGCCCGCGTCCGTAGAGCATCATGTCGCGGAAGTCGGCGACGCTTGCGGGTCGGCGCGTCACGTCGTAGGCGAGCGCCGCATCGATTGCGCCGGCCAGATTCGGCGAGAGCGCCGGGCGCAGCTCGCGGATCGGCGGAAAGCTGAACGGCGGAAATTTCTCCGGGTCGCGTCCTGTCAGCACGTAGTGCAGGGTCGCGCCGAGCGAATATAGGTCGCTGCGCGGATCAACGTTTCCCTGGTATTGCTCGGGCGGTGCGAAGCCGAGCGTCCCGATCATCGTGCCCTTGCTCGAGGCTTTGAACAGCCGCGCGATTCCGAAATCAATCAGCACCGCGCGCCCCTTGGGCGTCAGCATCACATTGGACGGCTTCATGTCGCGGTAGATGATGGGCGGCTCATGCCCATGCAGGTAACTCAGCACGTCGCAGAGCTGGCGCGCGATGTCGATAACCAGACCCTCGGGAAGCGGCTCGCCGCGCGCCGCGAGCTCTTCTTCGAGGTTGCGCCCCTCGACGTACTCCATCACCAGGTAGTGGCGGTTCTGGTCGTCGAAGCGATCGGTGATCGCGGGAATCGCGGCGTGCTTTAGCTGCGCCAGCGTGTCGGCCTCGCGCGCGAAGTAATCGTTGGCTTCGATTCGCTTGGCGTGGTCGATAAAATGATCGACCATCTCTTTTAGTGCGCAGGTGCGATTTGCAAGGCGCTGGTCGCGCGCAAGATAAACCATCCCCTGCCCGCCGCCGCCCAGCAGGCGATCGATCAGGTAGCGGTTCTGGAGCAGAGTTCCGGGCGCGAGTGGCCCGGTTACCGGTCCAGTTGGGTTTGGGTTTTCCGCCATCGCTTTGGGCCGTCTAAATTCAGCTCGCGTAAATCACGATCACCGTGATGTTATCGGTTCCACCGCCTGCGTTGGCCGCCGCGATAAGCTCGCGCGCCGCGTCGAAGGGATCGCGATGACGCCGCAGGATCGCGGCGACATCTTTGTCCTCGACGTGGGTCGTCAGACCGTCGCTGCACAGCAGCATCTGGTCGCCGCGCTTTAACTTGACCGCAACCGCTTCCGCGCCGGCAGGACCGCTCTGGCGCGCGCCGAGCGAGCGCGTAATCACGTTCTTGTGCTCATGGGTGCGCGCCTGTTCGGGCGTGATTTGCCCGATATCGATCAGCCGCTGCACCAGAGAATGATCCTTGGTCACCTGTCTGAGCGCGCCGCTTTCGAGAATATAGCCGCGGCTGTCGCCGACCCACGCCACCGTCGCGCCGCTCTGGGTGACCAGAGCCGTGACGCCGGTCGAACCCATCCCGCGCGATTCCGGATGAGTCCCGACGTATTCCAGGATTTTTGAATTGGCCTCTTCGAGCGCGGCGCTCATGAGCTTGCCCGGATCGACAATTTCGGCACTGGCGAGCCGGGTCTCAACATAATCGCGGATCGTTTTTACCGCAATTGCGGCTGCGACTTCCCCGGCTTC
>JBARDN010000144.1:0-4238 GCA_049795175.1 Binataceae bacterium (SeqCode)
TTGTCGCGCGAGCCGTAGGAGACTGACAATCCCGCGCGCGCGTCCGATTGGATTCCGTATTGAGGAATCGGATAGCGCAACCCATTGGCCGCCAAGCGCTTCATCCCTTCGATCGCCTTGGGCACGAACTCGGGCGGTGTGGCGAGCAACAACTCGTCGTCGAGCACGCCGCCGTAGCGGCGCTCGGCGTAGCAGGGAATCGACAGGCTCGGCTCGCGCGTCCGTAACGCGCGGCCCCATGAGTCCGCGCACGCCGATTCGCCGACGACGCCCCAGTTGAATTTCCGGTAGCCCGCCCATTGCAATCCGTTGATGAACAGGATCATCTGCCCCGGCGTGGCGTAGATGAGGCAGATATCCGGCGGGTTCAGCCGTCCGGACGCGAGCGGCGCAACCGCCATCGCGGTGTAGCGGCCATACGGGACGGTGTCCATCGCGTGCTGATGCGCGGCGGAATCCTCGAGGGTCGAAAACCACACACCCGCCATCGCCTTGCCCGAGAGCCATTCCTCGTTCTGCGGATGAAGTCCGATGACGGCGCCGCATTGCGGCCCGACTAAATCCTTCGCGGTGATTCCGACGGTCCATCCCAGGCGCGCCGCCTGCGCGACGATCTGGTCGGTGGTGTGGATCGATTTGGGGCGGCGGATTTTTGGGATCGCCTCCATCTCCTCGACCGTCGCGTAGAGCTTCATCCCGATCGGCGTGGTGCGCAGCCGAAGCAGGCGGTTGAGGTCGTCGATGATCGTGGTCCAATCGAAATTCGATTGCGCGGATGGACTTGCAGATTTTTCCTCAATAGATGATTCGGCCATGGCATTATCCTTCCTTCCGGAATCGTGTGCGTGGCGATTGAGTAGTCGGAATCGTGATTTGGGATATACCGCACGGCGATGCGAAATAGCGAATCTCGGCGCCATATTTTTGCCGGTATCGCGGCCGGTTTGTGACCGCTCGGTTTTCCGGGTGCAATTCGGGGTTGCTACCCTGTGTTGCATTTAGCAGCCAAACCGGCTGCAAGCGGCCCGAAGAGGAAGGAACCTTTCTCGGAAAACTACTCATAAAATCCGGCACATATCTTGAATTCTGGCGAGGTCCTTGCATGCCGCTTGCTGACAAAAAAACGATCCGAGTCCTGCTTATCGAAGATAACCCCGCTGACGCGCGACTGGTTACAATCGCCCTGGAGGAGAGTCACCGGGCGGAGTTCAAGGTGAAAGCGGTATCGCGGCTGGACGCGGCCCTCGACCATCTGCGCCACGATAATTTTGACGTAGTGGTGCTGGATTTGTCGCTGCCCGATTGTCCCAGCGACGAAACCCTGACCCGAGTTACCAGCGCAGCGACGCAGATCCCGATAGTAGTGCTGACGGGAATGGACGACGAGAGTTTCGCGCGCGAGATCGTAAAACGCGGCGCGCAGGACTATTTGGTCAAGGGCCAGTTCGAGCCGCGGCTTCTCAGCCGGGCCCTGGCTTACGCGATTGAGCGCAAAAACGCGGAAGAGGTTATCGCGCACGCGCGTGATGCGGCGCTGGAAACAGCGGGTTTGAAGTCCGCATTTCTGGCCAACATGAGCCACGAGATTCGCACGCCGATGAACGCGATTATCGGCACAATGCGGATGCTGATGGATACTGCGCTCGACCGCGATCAGTGCGAATTCGCGGAGCTGGTATGGTCCAGCGCGCATTCGCTGCTGCGCATCATCAATGACATCCTGGACTTCTCGAAAGTCTCGGCCGGCAAGCTGCGGCTCGAAGAGATTGATTTCAATCCGACCGAGACGCTCGAGAGTGTGATCGGCCTGTTCTCCGAGCAGGTGCAGCGCGCCGGGATCGAGCTCGCGACCTACGTCGACAGCGCGGTGCCGAGGCATCTGCGCGGCGATCCGGTCCGCTTGCGGCAGGTGCTGGTCAATCTGATCGGCAACGCGATCAAATTCACCGGGGCGGGCGAAATCGCGGTGACGGTCGAGTGCGCCGGCGCGTCGAGCGTGGATGCTACGCTGCGTTTTTCGGTGCGGGACACCGGCCCGGGAATCCCGGTCGAGGCGCAAAAATTTCTTTTCCAGCCCTTCTACCAGGCCGACGGTTCGACGACCCGCAGGCATGGCGGGACCGGACTTGGGCTGGCGATCTCGGCTGAAATCGTTGCGCGAATGGGCGGCGAGATCGGAGTCGAAAGCGAGTTGGGGCAGGGTTGCAACTTCTGGTTTAGCGCGCGCTTCAGGCACGGAGCAGACGCCGCCGACACTATTAGCGAACCGATGAAAGGTGTGCGCGGCGATCGCGTGCTGCTGTGCGCCCCCGACACGCTTGGCGCGCGTTTCATTGCGCGGCAAATAAAATCGTGGGGAATCCAATGCGAACGGGCGACGACTGCGGAGCAGACGCTCGCGATCATTTCGGGGGCGGCCCCCGAAGCTCATCTGGACACGATTCTGATCGATTGCGATTTGGCCGGAATGGAAGGCCTTGCACTGGCGCGCCAGCTTTCCTCGCATCCCCGGTTTGCGGGTACTCCGATGGTCGGAATCTGTCATCTGGGTAAGCGCCCGGACGGCTCTGCGATGCGATCGGCCGGGATGCTTGCCGCGCTGGCCAAGCCGGTGCGTCAATCGGAGTTGGCGAGTTGGCTCAATACCGCGATCGGGGATCGTGCGGACGCGGATTCGGAGGCGGGGTCGCACCGGCAGGTTCAGCTCAAAGCGTTTCGCGAGATATCCGAATCGTTCCCGCACGATGCGCGCGAGCGCGCGCGGATCCTGCTGGTGGAAGATCATCCGGTCAATCGCAGGGTGGCGCTCAAGATGCTCGAGCGATTGGGCTGCCGCGCGGAGTCCGTGACCAACGGACGCGAAGCGCTCGAGACGCTCGCGCATCGCGCCTACAACATCGTGCTGATGGACTGCCAGATGCCCGAGATGGATGGTTACGAGGCGACGCGCGAGATACGGCGCCGAATCGGCGGGACCGCCAAGATCGCGATCATTGGCTTGACCGCGCACGCGCTCGAGGGTGATCGGCAGAAGTGCCTTGACGCCGGGATGGACGACTATTTGAGCAAGCCGTTCCTGCCCGAAGATCTCGCCGCGATGCTCTCGCGCTGGCTGCCACCCGATGACAGCGCGGCGGTTCTGCCGCCAAGTGCAATGGAAGCGGGACTTTGCGAAGTCATCAGTGATGCGATCGATATCGAACCTCGGGCAATCGATCCGGTGGCGCTGCGCCACCTCGAAGCCGCGGTCGACGACGGACCTGAATTCGTGCGTCACCTGGTCTCCGTGTTCCTGAGCGACTTGGGTGATCGCGTCATCGCGATGCGCGAGGGCGCCGGCGCGGGCGATGCAGCCTCGATCGCTCATGCAGCGCACGCGCTCAAGGGTAGCTGCGGGCATTTCGGTGCGAAGCGCTTGCTTGCGCTATGCCGCGAGCTCGAGGCGCAGGCGCGGGCGGGCGCGACCGGCGGTCCCGCGGCGGCGATCATCGATTCGATTGAGCGCGAATGCGCGCGCGTGCGCGTTGAGCTCGAGGCCCACTTGGTTCCGGCGCACGCGAATCCGGCAGCTTGAGAAGCGCGCTTTCGGCTGCTTCGCCGCACTCGAATTGATAGGGCGCCGATGGCATGATAACTCTTCCCTTCCCGACAGTTTGGATCATCCGGCGGGCGGCGTACCCAAGTGGTTAAGGGAGAGGTCTGCAAAACCTCCATGCATCGGTTCGAATCCGATCGCCGCCTCCATCTTTTTGCGCGAATTGGCTTTTTACGCGAATTGGGCAAGGTGGGGCCTTGGATTTTTGGATGTTGCCCATTTTGCGGTGGGTTCGTTTGGTATCTTTTGATGACGCCGAAAAATTATTCTCCTTGAGGATGCTTAAGAATATCGCTCGACGGGTTCGTTTCAGTCGCTTTTTTGGTAGCTGATTCTGAGGCCTCGGCGCGGCGCTGCCGCTGCATTCCCGGGGACGCCAATCTCCCGATTGGCGTCTTTTCTTCTCGAACGGAGGCCTCCGCTCGGCGCTGGCGCTGAATCCGATCGAGCTGAGTGATCGCGCGGAACAGATGGCGCATCAGGCCGTTTTCGTAGCGGCTGATCATCGCGACCTCGTCGGAATCGGGCATCGAAAGGCCGTTGAGCCCGGTCTCGGCGAGAATTCGCTCGCCTTCGTCCTCGTACTCAACCCGTTTCGCTCCGACCGCCTTTTCGCGAAGCTCGTCCCAGATCGATGGTGGCT
>JBARDN010000145.1:0-18252 GCA_049795175.1 Binataceae bacterium (SeqCode)
AGAAATTGGGAGAATCAGGATGGCAAAGACTTTTGGAGCGGAATCAACGGCGGACGAGGTTCTCGAGGGCGTCGATCTTTCGGGCAAGCGCGTGCTCGTGACTGGCGTCTCGGCCGGCCTGGGGGTCGAGACCGCGCGCTCGCTCGTTGCGCATGGCGCAACAGTAGTCGGTACAGCGCGCGACCTGGCGAAGGCGCGGCGCGCGCTCGGAGAAGCAATCCCGCAAAAGGCGAGCGAGGTGGAACTGGTCGAGATGGATCTCGCGTCGCTCGCGAGCGTGCGCAAGGCGGCGACCGAGTTGATCGCGCGCAACCAGCCCTTCGATGTGATCATCGCGAACGCGGGGGTGATGGCGTGTCCGCAGGGCAAGACGCAGGACGGATTCGAAACGCAATTCGGAACCAATCATCTGGGGCATTTTGTATTCGTCAACCGGCTGGTGCCGCTGCTGAAGCCGGGCGCACGAATCGTGCTGCTCTCCTCTGCGGGTCATCAGGTAAGCGACGTCAGTATCGAAGATCCGAATTTTGAGCGGACTGAGTATCAGCCGTTTACCGCCTACGGCCGCTCGAAGACGGCAAACATCCTCTACGCGGTGGCGCTCGACAGCAGGCTCAAGGGACGCGGCGTGCGCGCGACTGCGTTGCATCCGGGCGGAATCCAGACCGAGCTCGGACGACATCTTACGCCGGAGCTTATCCAGCAACTGACGGCCAGAATCAACCAGGGTGCGAGTGGCGGAACACCTACATTTCGTTTCAAGACGGTGCCGCAGGGCTCGGCCACGTCCGTATGGAGCAGTTTTGTTGCGCCGTCTGATGCGGTCGGCGGGCGCTACGCCGAGGACTGTCACGTGTGCGAAGTGAATGACGACGCGACCTCACGCGTGGGAGTGCGCTCGTATGCTCTCAACCTCGCGCATGCGAACGACTTGTGGCGCAAGAGCGAGGAGATGGTCGGCGAGCGCTTCGCGTTGTAGGCCGAGGGTTCGGTGAGCATCACACGGGAAGTAGCGATCCTGGTCGGGAGCCTTCGCAAAGGCTCGTACAGTCGAATGGTCGCCAAGGCTTGAGTTGCTGAAGAGCTCGCAAGATCTTGAGGACATAGCCGATGTGCAGAAACATTAAGATACTCTTCAATTTCGATCCGCCGGTTACCACCGAAGAGATTCGTTCCGCTTCGCTTCAGTTCGTGAGAAAGATCAGCGGCTTCAACAAACCGTCGAAGGCGAACGAAACCTCCTTCATGACTGCGGTCGATGAAATAGCCGGAATATCGACCCGTCTTCTTCATTCGCTCGAAACCAATGCGCCATCGAGGAATCGCGAAGAAGAGGCGGCAAAAGCGAAAGCTCGCTCCGCAGAAAGATTCGGGACCTGAACCAGTCGCGCATCGTCAGATCGACTAATTCAAGCGCATCGATCTGCCGATGCGTCCGAGGCTGCAAAAGCAGGGCTACGGTCTGAATTGCAGCGCTCGCGGCGCGAGCAACGCGGGTTGAGAGATAATGCGATAGGCATTTTCCACCCACTCGCACAGCCATCGCCGCGTGTCGCGCGGATCGATCATCTCCTCCATCTGGAACCGGTTGAGCGGGCCGATCGGCCCCCGAGCACTTTCGATTCGCGCGTTGATTTCGGCGCGCAAGGCCGCAGGGTCGGCGGACTCGGCAAGCTGGCGTTTGTAGGCAGCCTCGATGCCTCCTTCGGGCGGGATGCCGCCGACATCCGCGGCCGGCCACACGACGCGGGCGCTGGCGCCGCTGCGCGGGGTTGCGAAGTTATTGCCGGCAACCCCAAAGCTGCGGCGCATGATGACCGTGAAGATCGGGATGGCGACCTGCGCGAACGCGATCATCCATTCGCCGCCCTTGCGGATGGTGCCGGCGAGCTCGTGCTCGAGGCCTACCGCGAATCCCGGATTGTCGACCAGGTTCAGCACCGGCAGGTGGAACAAATCACATAGGTCGAGGTGGCGCTTAAGTTTGTCACAGCCGTCGGCCGTGAGCGCGCCGCCATTGACGTGTCGGCAGTCAGATGCGACGACGCCCATCGGATAGCCGTTGAAGCGTACGAAACCAACGATCTGGTCGGTACCCCACAGCGGTCCGATTTCGAAGAACGAGCCTCGGTCCGCCATCAATTTTATGGCCCGGCGCATATCGAACGTCATAACGCGCTTGCGGGGAATGATGCGGAACAGCTCCTCCTCGCGACGATCGATCGGATCGGTGGGATCTCCAGCCAGGATCGGCGGTGCATCGTAGGCGCTCGAAGGGAGGTAGGAGAGGAATCGCTTCGCCATCGAAGTTGCCTCTTGCTCCGATTCCGCCAGGTTGTCGACAGAACCGTTACGGCAATGTATCTGCCAACCGCCCAGCTCCTCCTTGGTAATCTCGTAACCCATCGCGTGGCTCACCACCGGCGGGCCAGCCACGAACAGTTGAGCGAGGTCGCGCACCATCACCGAGAAATGGCCGAGCACCGCCTTCGCCGCGCCGATCCCCACTACACTGCCGAGCAACAGATTGACCACCGGCACCTGGCCAAGCTGCGTCACGTACATGCTGCTGCCGAGGTGTCCGGGCAAAAATGAGCCGCCCTCACCGGACACCCGCGGCCGTCCCGCCACGATGGCGCCGGAGCTTTCCCGCGCGCTGCTATCGCCGGCCTTGTGCTGCTTGGGCACCATGGCGGCGATGCTGCCGCCGCCTGACGAGCCATCCAGCAAACGTATCGACGGGCAGCGAAAGTCTATCGACAGCCGGTCAAGATGAGCGCTTTTCCCACCGATCGCGCCGTCCGCATGCCCACCGCGCGAAGTGAAATCGTCGGCGCACACCACGACCGTTCTACTGGCGATCTTGCCCCAGCCCCCGACATGGTTGGCGGGCGTGAAGCCCGCGACCCGTCCATCTTCATCATAATCTGCAAAGCCTGCGAGGCTGCCGACCTCGCGAAAGCTGCCGGCGTCGAGCAGCAAATCGATCCGTTCACGGCAGGTAAGCTTGCCGCGATCGCGTTGGCGGACCACGCCCGGATCCTTCGAGTCAGGAGAGAAGCGGCGATGGGCGATCGCCTGCAATGCCTGCACGTCGGCAAGCAGCGGGGCCCACGTGTCATCGCCATAGTGGGGCGTCGAGGTTGCATCGCCGCCGCGCATAGCTGGCGCGATGGTGGCGACAATCTGGCCGGCCACAACTGTGGCTCCGATCTCGACGGGCCTGATATCGGTCACGACCCCGGCACACGGAGCCGTGATCGCAGTTTCCATCTTCATGGCGCTGATGATCATCAGCGTTGCGCCGCCCTCGACCGTGGCGCCGATCTCTGCGGCGAGCTCGATGATAGAGCCCGCCATCGGGCTCTCAACGCCTTCCTCGCCGCTTGGCACAGCCAAGCCGTCCGATGCCGACTGTGCGCCGGACAGGGCGAGCATGCCATGGCCGCGATGCAGCGCCGTCGCCTGCTGCTCGAGCAGCGCCAGCGAGCCCGAGGCGGGCGCCGGTGTGTGGGTCGGTGCAGTGAGGTCAGGGTGCTCGGAGAAAAAACTGGTCCGAGCATCGCCCGCCCGTACTACAGGGTGCGAGAGGACCGCGCGCAGTTGCCGAAGATTGGTCGGCAGGCCGGAGATGTGAAACTCATCCAGAGCGCGCAGAGTGTGCTCGAGTGCCGACGCGTACGAATGCGTTGAGTTTGACTGGCAGATGAGCTTGGCGAACATCGGATCAAATTGTGGCGGCGGCGCATAGCCGACGTAGGCGCAGGAATCGATCCGCACTCCGGGGCCCGTCGGCTCCTTGTACCCGGTCAGCACACCGGTACCCGCCGCGACGATGCGCGCCTCTACGGCAAACCCTCGCGGTGCTTTGACCGCGGCTTGATTGGGGATCCCCAGAGACTTCAGGGACTCGCCGGCCGCGATGCGGAACTGGGACTCGACCAGGTCGATGCTTGTGATTTGCTCGGTTACGGTGTGCTCCACCTGGATGCGCGGATTGCACTCGATGAAAAAATGTTTGCCACTCTCGGGACTGACCAGGAACTCGACCGTGCCCGCATTTACATAGCCGGCCGCGCGAGCGAGGCGGATCGCGTCTTCCAGGATGCGTCGCCGAAGCCCGGCCTCCAACCCCGGCGCCGGCGCAATCTCGATAACCTTCTGGTTTCGAAGCTGAACGGAGCAGTCGCGCTCGTAGAGATGAACGATATCGCCGTGGCCGTCGGCCAGGATCTGAACCTCGATATGACGCGGCCGCTCGATGAATTTCTCGACAAACACCGAGCCATTGCCGAACGCTGCGAGCGCTTCGCTCTGACAGCGGATGAAGGCCGCCGACATCTCTTCGGCGACTGCAACCAGGCGCATGCCGCGACCGCCGCCGCCCGCGACCGCTTTCAGCATCACCGGGTAGCCGATCGTCTCGGCGACGGCGATGGCGTCTTGAGCGCTCGCCAGGGCTTGCTGGCTGCCTGGAATGATCGGGATGTCGAGCGAGTGCGCGAGATCGCGCGCCATGGTCTTGTCACCGAACAACGCCAGCGTCTCGGCGCGCGGACCGATGAAGGTGATGCCCTCCTCGAGGCATCGTTTCGCGAAGCCGGCATTCTCGGACAGGAAGCCGTAGCCGGGATGCACGCTATCGCAGCGACTGGCCCGGGCCACCGCGATCATCGCTTCGATATCGAGATAGGCGCGCACGGGATCGCTCGATGGCGCGTGCGGCGTGGCTAGCGCGCGCGACTCAGTTGTGACCCGGGTATGGAGCGAGAGCGCGTCAGCCGGGGCATATACGCTTACCGACTCCAGCCCGAGCGCCGCCGCTGCGCGCGCAACTCGGATCGCGATTTCACCTCGGTTAGCAATCAAGACACGCTTGAACAAAGGGACACCTCGTCGACAGCATTGTCAGAGTATGAATCGGGATCGACCAGCGCTCATCCCATTTTCGCAGCGCGGATTTCATCTCTGATTGTGCGCAGGAGACGAATACCCTCGGCGCTCCTATGGTTGCAAGGACGATCGTGCTGGCAGCGCGGATAGGGCGGCGCCATATCGGTTCGCAGCCTTGTATGGAACCTGCTGCGACGAAACGCGGGTATTTTAAGCGGCTCCGCACGCATCAACAGATCAGAAAATTCGATGGCGGAGAGGGAGGGATTCGAACCCTCGGTACCGGTTACCCAGTACGCCAGATTAGCAATCTGGTGCCTTCGACCACTCGGCCACCTCTCCGCGCAATGAAATCAAGTATTTATGCGCAATTGGAGCCTCGAACAACCCCGCCGCTTCTCGGATGGGCTCAAAATTATCTGATGCGATCGTTCTCAAGTTAGACGTTGGAAGCCTTCGATACCCAAAGACACAAAAGAGGTCGTGGTTACTCCGTTTCGCAATAGGCTCGAGCGCGTACGGCGGGATTTCATCACTACCGTAGATCTTCTTTCAGGTGAATTCGCGCTTTCGTCTGATAGACTATCAGCAACGGTACCTCGCGAGCCCGTGATCAAGCGCCTCAGAGCCTGTCGGTATTCGGGAGGGAGTGGAACGCGCTTCGGGATACCGAAGTATCTCCGAAATCGCCGAGACGGGACCGAGAAGGCCGAAGATGGATGAATAAGAAAAAGCACAATCATCATCATCACGGAGAATCGGAAGGCGAGAATGATCCTCATGGCTTTCACCGTCCCTACTGGAAACATGCGCATCATGATTGGCGTTTGGTCCTCGCGGTCATTTTGATGCTGGTGGCCGTCACTACTTATGTAATGACCGATGACCTGGCATGGGGCCCGCGTAGTCAACCGCGAAATCCGCCGGTCGGCGCCGTCGGACGATAGAAGTGGCGTTACTCAATTACCAATCGGCTGTCATAAGAGAATCGTCGTCGGCGATGAGCTTGCGCCTGGGCACAACATCCGCGGGGGCATCGTCGGTACCCAACCGCTTCGCGATTGGTATCAGAACATCGGATAGTTGTCCGAGCCGGATTGCGAATCAAAGCGGTTAGTTCTTCACATAACCATTTCATGGAGTATGCGATAGCTTTCTTTTTCTACCATACGTATTATTAAGCATGTGGGATCGATGAAGGAATCGAGTCCCCGAATTGATCCAGCCAACCGCGGTTCTTCCTCGCCTTTGACCGCGTTTCGCTATGCCAACCGGCAATCAAGATCCGCAAGGCCTGAAGCGAGGTCGGAATGTATCTTCCTATATCCCTGGGAGGCGTCGTAGTGATCATTATCGTACTTTGGTTGCTCGGTGTGGTTTGACGATTGCGGCAACTTCAAGGTTGTGATTACCAAGTTGGTGGTAGCATCCCTGCAACTGAACATTCAGTGATGTGTATGGGGGCAATCATAGCAGGCTCCCAACGTTTCGGCAGTGCAGATGCTGAACAAGCAACGCAGTTTCTCACCGACAAGCACGGTGGCAGAGCTTTAGACGCCGGCGAACCATTCGTAGCCCTGGTCTTCCCAATAGCCGCCGGTCGGACGCGGCAAAAAATTCACCTGAGTCAGGTACTTGACGCTCTTGTACCCCAGCTTCACCGCCGAGTAGAGGCGCAGCGGAGCGCCGTGCTCCGGGTAGAGCGGATGCCCATTCATCCCGTACGCGAGGATCGTCTGCGGATGCAGCGCACTCGCCTGATCCCACGAGGACCAATAGCCATTATCGAATGATCGGAACTCCACGAATCGCGCCTCGGGCGCCGCGCCAACCATCCGCGCGATTTCGCTCACCTTCACTCCTTGCCATGACGCGACCGCCGACCATCCCTCTACACAATGGTGCCGGATGCGCATGTCGGTCGTCGGCATCTGCCGTAGCTGATTGATAGTCAGCATCGCAGGACGTGCGACCAGGCCGCCGACCGTGAGCGTCCAATTCGGCGGCGCAACCGGGATCATGCCGGATATGAAATAGACTGGGATATCGTTTTCCGGCGTCAGCTCGGAGACCGGCGGCTCTGGTGCGAGCCGGGTCGGCGAGAGTAGCAGGCTTTGGATATGCTGATTCCATCGCGTCATCGCACCGACGAAATGCGACGCGAGCGGATTGTCGCATCCGGTGAGAACTCCAGCCGCGGCAATTCCGGCGAGCAGCTTGCGCCGAGTGATTACCCTAGCCACGCGGTCCTCCGCTGACCATATTGACTATCGTCCTCGGATGAAGTGCCACCAGTATCAAATGCGTCGCCGTGAAGATCGCGAGCATCACCAGCGCGCCCAGATGGATCACGCGCGCAAAATCGTAGCCGCCGCATAGCGCGGTCAGCAGATGAAGCTGGACGGGTTTGTAGATCGCGAGGCCTGAGAGCACTGCGATCGCCGCGAATATGATCGCCGACGTGTAAGCCAGCCGCTGCAGGCCGTTGTAAAAATCCTCGGGCGGCGCAGTCGCGCTCACGCGCAGGTAGTACGCGAACATCGCGATCGCGCCTGACGCGTCACGGCGCGGCAGGAACATCCGCCGCCGCCACTCGCCACTGAACATCAGATAGCCAAGATAGATGAGACCGTTCAGGACCAGGAACCACGCGATCGCGAAATGCCATTGCCGCGCGCCCGCCAGCCATCCGCCAAATCGCATCCATCCGGGCGGCGTCAATCCTTGCAGCGGATACCATCTGTACAGCGCGCCGCGCGGTCCGAGGTTCGGGTACGCCGCGTAAATCTGCAACCCACTGCCCGCCATGATCGCGAGCAGCGGAATATTTATCCAGTGAGATAAGCGAATCGGCAGCGGATGCACTTGCCTGCCTTCTGGACGACGCTCCGCGCGAGGATCGGATTTCAACTCGGTAGTAGGGCGGTTCAACCTGCGCGACCCGCTCGGCGCTGTCCGCTTCTGCGCGGCCTTGATGCTTCCCATGATTTGCCGCGCCCGTCAGATGTCTGTCGCGGCGTGCGACAGAGCTTCGAGTGCCAGCTTATGCACGACAGGATCGCCCGCGACTACACATTGACCGCCATTTGCGGCGCTCTTTCCCGACCAGGTCGTAACGATTCCGCCGGCGCGTTCGATAATCGGAATCATCGCCTGGATATCGTATGGTTGCAGACCCGCCTCGATCACCAGATCGATGAAGCCCGCGGCGACCAGGCAATACGAATAGCAATCTCCGCCGTAGCGCCGCATCTTTGCGCGGCTCGCGAGCGCGCGAAACGCGTCGCGCTCGGCGCCGCTTTTGAACATCGCAGGATCGGTTGCGGAGACCACCGCGTCCTCGATTCGCGAACACTTGCGCGTGTGCAAGGTGCGCCGCTCGGAACCTCGGCGCCATTGCGCACCCAGCCGCGAGCCGCTAAACGTTTCGCCGGTGAACGGCTGATGCATCAGCCCCACGACCGGGCGTTCGCCGTCGTTCAGCGCGATCAGGACGCCCCAATGCAGTTGCCCGATTATAAACGCACGGGTGCCGTCGATCGGATCGATCACCCAAGTCAGTCCGTCGCGGCCGGCTTTCGCTCCGTGCTCCTCGCCAAGGATTCCATGGCCCGGATAGACGCGCTCGATTTCGTCGCGGATCGCGCGTTCGGCGGCACGATCGGCAATCGTGACCGGATCGAAGTTGCCGGCGCCGGCCTTGTTCTCGACTTCGATCGTGGCGCGAAAATGCGGCAGTATCGCGCGGCTCGCAATCTCGGCAAGCCGCGAGGCGAACTCGGTGAACTCTTCGAGCTCGCGATCGTCGAGCGCTACGCTTCCGCGTTTTTCCGGCATCGGATTTTCCTCACGCTTGGCATCACGCCGTTCCTTCTGAATTCAGACGCCGATAGATCGGACGATTGCGGCGATAGATCTGCATGAACTCGCGAAACCGCGTGTCATATAGTTTGCGATTCTCTGCATTCGGATCATAGACGTGCGCGATCTTCACCAGCGCGGGAATCTCGCGCGGCTTGATCTCGCTCAATGCCGCGAACCCAGCCATTGCGGCCCCCATCGCATTGGCGTTGCGCGGATTTGCCACCTGCCGAATTGGGCATCCGAGAACATCTGCCAGAATCTGGCACCACAGGTCCGAGGTCGCGCCTCCGCCGATAAACGTGAGGCCTCTGAACGGATGTCCAATAAACTTTTCGACGTAGCCCTTGAGCCATCGGAGGTTGAATGCAATTCCTTCCATCACCGCGCGTACATAGTGTCCGCGCGTGGTGCGTAGCGTCTGGTTGAAGAAAGCGCTGCGAGTCGCCGGATCATCCGACGGCGCGAGCACGCCTGCGAGCCACGGCGTGAAGATTAGTCCGTCGCTGCCCGGACGGATCGACCCCGCGATCGCGTTCATCTCCGCAAATGCTTCCGCGCCGCCGCCGGGAAACAAGATCTCTTTCAGGAATTCGATGCATCGTCCCGCGATCCCTTGCTCCGCGGTTACGACATAGCGGCCCGGCAATGCCGCCGGCATCGTCGCCAGCATATGCACCGGGTCGGTCTTCTTGCCCGGTACATGGCAGCTCATCCACGAAGTTGTCCCGATATAGAAGTAACCGTCGAAATCGTCGATCGTGCCCGCGCCGATCGTCGCGGATTGCAGATCGCACGAGCCCATGAGGACGCGAGTCTCGCGCTCGAGTCCGAAATCCTCGGCAACCTCGGGCTTGAGCGTTCCGAGGATATGATCGACCGGAAACAGGTCGGGCAGCTTTGCGCGTTCGAGATTTGAAATCTTGAGCAGCGCGGGCGAGTAATCAATCCGGTTTGGATCGCGATTGTCCGTCGCCCAGTAAGTGTACATCGTCGCGAACGAGGCGGCGAAGTGTCCGGTCAAGCGCAGGTTCAGATAGTCCATCGGCTCGAGAAACTTGTGCGTACGCGCATAGATCGCGGGCCGCTCATTGCGGATGAACTGAACGTGGCCCAAGCCGTCGTTTCCTGACTTCAGCGGCGCTCCGCCCGAGAGCCGAATCCACTTGAGCGCTTTCGCGAGGCCATAGCCCTGCAGCCGCGGCCATCCGCCGGACAGCGCTCGATTGTATTTTCCGCCGCGCGTGTCCATCCACGAAATCGCATTCATCAGCGCGTTGCCGTTCGTATCGACCGGGATCGTGACCGCCCACTGCGTCGTGCATGTGACCGCGAGAATCTGCTCGCGCGGGACCTGCGCTGCTGCAAGCGCGGTCTTTGCCGCGCTTCGCACTGCGGACCAATAATCCTCGGGATCCTGCTCGACGCCGCCGTCCGCGGTCACGATCGTGGGAATAGTACCGAAGCCGGACGCGGCGATTTCACCTGCGTTCGATACGACGGCGGCCTTCGCGCTTCCGGAACCCATATCGATTGCGAGTATGTAGCGGTCGGCGGCGGGTGGCATCGATGCTCTTCGAATGATTTATCCGATACGCGCCCCACGCAATAGCCATCGCCGGTACGCGCGATTTTGGAAATTCGCGCCCACGGTCTATGCTCACGCGCATCTTTGTTCCCAAAGATGCATTGACAATGAAATGGATTCACCCGGACGGCGACGCGATGGAGATTCGCCGCCGCCTGAGCGTGTCGCGCATGCGTTATTCCTTGGTGGCGCCGGCCCCCTGGAGGTCGCCCTTGCCTTGTGCGAGCGGGATTGATTGCGCAAGGTCGCACTGCACAAGCGCGCGCAGCTTGTTATCTATCTGGAAAAAGCGCGTCGTCTTGATCTCGGAAACCACCGCGCGGAACTTCGGGATGTAGTCCTTCTGAGTATCCAGGATCGCCTGCTGAATCGCGACAACCTCATCGAGCTTTGACTTCGCGTCGGCGTCGGTGAGCGAGGAATAATGCTTCGCGTACTCGCGGACCTCTTTGATGTGTCGCGCCTCGATCTTGTCCATCTTGCCTTCGTACTCATCGTAAAGCGGCCAAAATGCCTTCGCTTCGTCAGCGGTCAGACCCATGTTGTCGTTGACCGCAGCCTTGCGTTCGGCGTGCGCGGCGGCGAGATCGATCTGCTTGGTGGTCGCGGGCGCAGGCGCCGCCTCCTGGGCGCGCGCAGAAGTCGCCACGCCGAGCACGCACAAAAAAGATAGGGCGGCGCCGTAACGCCAAAGCATCTGGGCATATTTCATAGGGATGATTCTCCTGTTCGGCGCGATTCGCCGTTCGCTCTAACCGCCGGATGCTCTCCGATGCGGCGTTGAGAGTCAAGCGCGCACGGCCGTTCGACGTACGCCGCACAGGCGCGCTAAAGTTTTCCCGGAGGATCCGCCGATGGCACTGATTCCGGTAGTTGCCTCGAATAATCCGCCCGCCGATGTAGTCGCCGCGCTCGAGCGCGATGGCTGCGTCGTCGTCACCGGAGTTCTCGATTCGTCCTCGCGCGAGGCTATCGCGCGCGAGCTCGGGCCGCATCTAGAGAAAGCCGACATCAAGACGAGCCTGAATGAGAAGTACGCTGCCGACGGCGGTCCCGCAGATTTCTACCCCGGCAACACCCGGCGCATCACGGCGCTCGCGGCGAAATCCGAAGCATTTCGCGCACTCGTTACGCATCCGCTGATGCTCGCGGCGTGCGACGCGTTTCTTTCGCCCAACTGCGCGAGCTATCAGGTTCATGCGACCTCGGCGCTCGTGGTCGGTCCGGGCGCGACCGTGCAGATGCTGCATCGGGAGGAAGACTCATTCCAGTTCTTCAAAATACCGCGTCCCAATATGGTCCTCGCGAGCATGTGGGCGATCAGCGACTTCACCACGGCAAATGGGGGAACGCATCTGGTTCCCGGCAGCCACAAATGGCCGGGAGACCGCGTCGCGAGCGAAGACGAAGTCGCATCCGCCGCGATGCCCGCAGGCTCGGTGCTGCTCTGGATGGGCGGAACGCTGCATGGCGCGGGCGCCAACGTGTCGGACAATTGGCGCTTCGGCGTGTTCCTGTCGTACTCGCTCGGATGGCTCCGGCAGGAAGAGAATCAGTACGTCGATACGCCCTACGAGTTGGCGCGCACGATGCCCAAGCAGCTCCGCGACCTCCTCGGCTACAAGATGCACTCCGCGCTCGGCTTCATGGATCCGGCCCCAACGGCTAAGTCGGCCTGATGGTTGCGGGCTGTACTGTTGAACGCTGGAGTCTCAGGCAACGCCTTCCGGCTGACTAAGGGATTGCCGCGCGCGTATCGAACGTCCGATTCAGGGTGCAGCTTCTTCTGCGAAACGTGTGGCTCCGGATTATATGGGGAATACAGCGCGCCGAATCATCCATTCGCCAGCGACGGACGCTATTTTTCAGTTCGAGTCGGAACGTTAGATGAACCCGACCGCGTTCGACCGCAGATTCATCAATTCGTTGAGAGCAAGCTCTCGTGGTTCGAAACGACCGATGATCTTCCGCGTGTCGAGGGCAATACTCTTCCGCATCCAAACAAACGCAAGGTCGGTTGACATGTCGCGAACAATTCAGCTGCGCAATGTTCCCGAGGCTCTCCATCACAAGCTGAAGGCGCGGGCGGCAAGCGCTGGCATGACGCTCTCGAATTACCTGCTGGCCGAACTCCGTCGGGTCGCCGAGAGACCGACCCTGAATGAGCTGAGAGTCCGGATTCACCGGCGCGAGCCCGTCGCATTGCCGTTTCCGGCGGCGCGCGCGGTTCGTGCGGAGCGCGACGCGCGATAATTGCGCCGAACGGTCGGCGCGGTGGAGGATTTTGCGATGAGTGATTTGCTTGCGGAGAAAACCGGACATGTCGCGACGCTCAAACTTAACCGGCCGGAGCGGATGAATGCGATTAGCGTCGCGATGCTCACGACGCTGGGCGACAAGCTTAAAGAATACGACGGCGATCCAGATGTGCGCGTGATCATTTTGACCGGAGAGGGGCGCGGCTTCTGCTCGGGACTCGATCTGAAAGACGCGGCTGCCGGCCGAGGAATCGGCGGGTCGGGCGTGTTGTCGTCAGGCGGTGGCGCGGCCCACATCAGCACCTTCGATATTCCCACCGTGACTCTCAATCGTATCGACACTCCCGTCATCTGCGCGCTCAACGGCGCGGCCGCGGGCTATGGGTTTGACCTCGCGCTCGGATGCGACCTGCGCATCATGAGCGATCGCGCGAAGCTGGTTCCGGCTTTTGCCAAGCGCGGAATCGTACCGGAGAGTGGCGGCACCTGGTATCTGCCGCGGCTGGTCGGATGGGCCAACGCCTGCGAAATTGGATTTATCGCCGACGATATCGCGCCCGCGCGCGCACTCGAACTCGGGCTTGCAAACAAGGTCGTTCCGCACGACAACCTGATGCCCGAGGCGCTGGCGTGGGCGGAAAAGATCGCCGCCAACGCTCCGCTCGGAGTGCGCGCGATGAAACGGCTGTTCCGCCATGGCCTCAGCCAGGATTTCGAATCGCATACGCATCATGTGTTGATGCAGTTGCTGCTGCTGATGCGCTCGGACGACTTCCGCGAGGGCGTTGCCGCCTTCATGGAAAAGCGTCCGGCAAATTTCCAGGGCAAGTAATCGCCCATCGCGTCACGCCGCAGGGGTGGGCGGCGGTTCCATGAACGCAACCGCGACGCCGTCGAGTGGATCGACGATCCGCGCGATCCTGCCGCCCTGAACCGCGGTCTTCGGCTCCGTCGCCTGCATTCCGGCCGCACGCGCGAGCGCGACCGCGCGCCTGATATCGGTGCACATGAATGCCAGACCCCAGCATCCGGGCGCGCCGCGCGCGGGACCTACTACTTCGAGCACGGTCTGCTCGAGCTTGAAGAACGCCTGGCGCGCGTCGTTGCCGACCTCGCGAATCCGCTTACACGGCACACCGATCGCTTCGTGCGCGGCGATCGCGTCGTCGAGCACGGGCGTCATCACGACGATATGCTCGAGGTACCCAACTGTGTTCGAATTCGCGCCGAAGCGCGCGAGGTTCTGCCGCCGCGCCTCGATACTCGCCGTGACTTCGAGCGCGGCTGTGAACACGCCCGGCAACTGCGCGTGCGGTTTCTCGAAATGCGTCCGCGCCTTCGCGATCGCGCCGTCGCCGGCGGGAAGCGCGATCGTCGTTCCGGATTGATCTGGCGCTGCGACACCCCAAATCCAGCCGAGCGTCGCGCCGCCGCGGGCCGCGGCGTTTCTGATCGCATCGGCGAGCGCTCCCGAGGCGTCAGGCTCGGCCGCGCACAGATCGATCTCGACGCCGCCTGCCGCCATCCGCGCGAACGCGATTCCACCGGCGCGTTCCTGGTTCGGCGCGAGCGCGAAACCCGCGCGGCTCCATCGCTCGCTCGCTGCGCCAAGATCCGCGGTGCCAATCAGAACTCGTTCAACGCAAGTGATCTTCAATGCCGTCCTCCGAGGCGAAGCTTACCGATTCTCCGCCCGGCAATCCCGTACGAAAAGCCGCCGCTGGCTTGCCAGAGTTCGCGGTACCGGCAATCATCATGGACCGAGCAGGGCGCTAAACCGCCCGCTAAACTCTTTGTTATCATGTCAAAACATCGTGTAAGATTACCACGCGCGTGACGAGGGAGGGCAGGAGATAGCGATGCGAGTTCCGTGGCAAACCGCAAAGGACGAGGCGTTTGAGGCGCTGCGCGATCTGATTCGGCTGGATACGACCAATCCGCCCGGCAACGAAAGAATCGCGGCCGATTATATTGCAGAGGCGCTTGGGCGGCACAGGCTCGACTCGACGATCAAGGAAAGCGCGCCAACCCGCGCGAATCTGGTTGCTAGAATCAAGGGCAACAATTCGAGCAACGCGCCGATTCTGCTCTCCTCGCATACCGACGTCGTTCCGGTCGAGCCGTCGGGATGGAGCCGGCCCGCATTTGCCGCCGAGATCGCCGACGGATGTATCTGGGGCCGCGGCACGCTGGATATGAAGTCGAAGTGCGCGATGGATCTGCTGGTGATGACGGCGCTGAAGCGCGCGGGCGCGACCCCAAATCGCGACGTGATCCTGGCCGCGGTCGCGGACGAGGAGGCCGGCTCCGATCTGGGCGCGAAGTTCCTGGTCGAACGGCATCCGGAGCTGATTCGCGCCGGATGGGTGCTGAACGAGGTCGGCGGGTTTACGATCTACATGGGCGACAAGCGCTTCTACGCGATCCAGATCGCGGAGAAAGGTTTCGTCACGATCAAGATGACCGTCAATGCGGCGCCGGGGCACGGCTCGATGCCGCGGCGTGACACGGCGATCGGCAGGATGGCGGCGCTCCTGACCAAGCTCACCACCACGCCGATGAGCCTGCGGGTGACGCCGTTTATGAAAAAGATGCTCGGAGAGCTGGGCGTGCCGCTGGATAATCCGGGGCCGCTGTTCCGTCCGATGATGGGCAACACGGTCACGCCGACGATCCTGCGCGCCGGTTACAAAGACAACGTGATTCCCGGCGAGGCTTCCGTGGTGCTCGACGGACGCACGGTGCCGGGCGAGGATCCTGAGAGCTTCGTCGCCGAGCTGCGCAGTATCGTCGGCCCGGAGCCGAAGTTCGAGCTGATCAAGACCGCGCCACCGGCCGAGACCAGTCCCGACACCGAGCTGTTCAAGCTGATTTGCGATCGGGTTGAATCCAACGATCCCGGAGCGCGCGCGATTCCCTGGATGATCCCCGGTGCGACCGACAACAAGTTCTACGGCAAGCTCGGCGCGCAATGTTACGGCTTTGTGCCGGTGAAGCTCGATCCGCATCTGCCCTTTGGGTCGCTGTTTCATGGCAACGATGAGCGCCTGCCGATCGAGGGCTTCTACTGGGGGCTCCGGGTGTACGCCGAGGTTGTGCTCAAATTTATCGGCGTAAACTTCGACGCAGTCTTTTCCTGATCGAGTTGCGAGCGCGCGATCACTCGGAAGAGCTGACTGACTGTGAGCTCGGCGTAAAGGTCACCAGCAAGCGCGGCGGACTGTCGAGCGGGACTACCTCGACGTCGCTCAGAGGGACAGTGTTGAGCGTGACGGTGGTGCCCTGCGAGTTGCTGGTCACATCGCAATCCTTGAAGATCGAGCGGTCAAAAACCATGTGATGATTGAGACTGGCGTCGGGAGTGACATCCTTGAGGACCAGGACCGCCGACGAAAAACCAGCGCCGCTTTCGAGCCGCTTGTTGAACGCGACTGGACCAGTCAGATCGATAATCACCGCCATCGGCGGATCGGAGGCGGAGAGCCGAATCGTTTTCAGAGTCGCGGGTCCTGTGGTATCGGCCCGGGCGGTCTTCTGCGCTGGCGCGTCGAGGACCGGCAGCCCGTCGGGTCCGTACTTGGTCGCGGTCTGCGCCTGTTGTTGAGCCGCGGTTCTCCGCGCCTGCATCGGAGCCTGTCCGGGCGGAGTTCCGGGAAGCGGAGTTCCGGGCTCACCCGGTGATGCGCTGCTATCGATGTCGTCGGCGTCGCGCTGGCGCACGATCACCCGATTTTCGGCTGCCTGCTCGGCACCGTAGCCGGTTTCGGCCAGCACCAGCGGAAGCGGATCTTCCTCGGTGTCGATCGGTTGATTGAGTTTCTTGAGCGAGGCTTTGGCCGGCGCGGTATACGGTGTGTCCGGATAATGGCGCAGCAGAGCAGTGTAGGCCTGCGCGGCGGAATATTTCTTGCCTTCTTTCTCCAGCGCCTGCGCGAGCTCGAACAGCGCGTCGGGAGCGACCGGAGTGTCGGGATATTTTTGCATCAGCTCGGCCAGACGCGACTCGGCGGCGCGAAAATTGGCGCGCTTGAAATAATAGGTGCCGACGATCATCTGATGCCGCGCCAGCATCTCGCGGCATTCCTCGGAGCGTTCCTTGGCCAGCTCGGCGAACGAGCCCTCGGGGAAGCGCGCCTCGATAATCTGGAAATGCTTGAGCGCCTCTTCGGTCTTGCTCTGGTCCTGATCCTCGCGTCCCATCTGATCGTAGTAGCTCATCGCGATGTAATAGCTGACCAGTTCGAGATTCTTGCTGGTCGGATGCATCCGCTGGAAGTCGTCGAGCGAGGCGACTGCCTCGGCGTAATCCTGCTGTTTGTAATACGCCAGGCCGATCTTGAGCTCGGCTTCTTCGGCGTAGGGGCTGAACGGAAAGTGATCGATCAGGAGCTGATAGTTCTCGATCGCGGGCTTGTACTCGCCGTCGGCAAAGTTGAGCTGGCCCTGTTGATAGTAGTCCTCGCCGGTGGGCGGCTTTTTAAGCGAGCATCCGGCGGTGGCGGCCATAAAAACGGCCAGACCTATGGCCAGCAAACGCCTCATAATATTCGGAACTGTGAGCACACTAGAGAAGGCTCGGCAGCAATGCAAATTGAGCTTGGACGATTGCCTGCGGCGCAGCGATTGGGAAAACCTCGCGAGATAGAGTACAGGGTTAGTCAATTTCGTACAAAGGGATTCCCGGCGCCTCAGTTTGATAACCGATGCTTTTCCCCTGGCGCGTCAGTCGGGTTCCATGGTTGTGCGAGTTTTACCCTTGTCATTCCCGCGCGCGGCAGCCACGCGCGGGAATGACAGCAGTCGCTACGTCGGACATGCGGCGAACGCACGAAGGGTTTCCAGCTTATCCCTCGGCAGACCCAGCAGGTCGCGGCGGACGCAAGGTCGCGGCGAAGACCGGCTTGCCGAGCGCGATAAATTTGCGCGCGAACGCGGTCGATTCGGCGCCGGGCGCGCGCTTGTCGAGGCGCGAAAAGCCGGCGCCCTCGAGCATCGAGAAAATCTCCGCCGCATAGTCGGCGACGTCGGTCGCGACGCACAGGATACCGTCGGCCGCGAGCGTGCGCGCCAAGCCGGACGCCAGGTGGGGGGTGAATAGCCGATGCTTATGATGCCGCTCCTTGGGCCACGGATCCGGGAAATAGATGTGATAGGCGCTCACGCTTTGCGCAGCGAGCATCAGCCCCACCAGCGTGCGCGCGTCCATCCGTGCGACGCGGAGATTGGTCAGTCCGGCGCCGCCGCAGCGCACCGCGAGCATTCGCGAAACGACGCCGGAGAGCTCGACCGCGATAAAATTGCGCTCGGGAAACTCGGCGGCGCGCGCGACGATAAAATCGCCGCGGCCGGCGCCGAGCTCGATTTCGAGCGGCGCGGCGCGCCCGAAGATCGCGGACGGATCGATCGCGAACAGACCGTCGTGCGCCTCGATCAGAACGCGCTCGGCGTTGGCGCGCGCCTCAGGCTTGCGCCAGATCCGTCCTGCTTTTCTGAGCCGCGCCATCGTCGGCCTCACGATGCCGAAGCCCAAGCATCGGAGCAAGCCGCCTGCCATTTCGGAGTGCACTGCATCGCATGGACGCAATGCCGCCCTGGGAAACGTTAAAGGGGTTCGAAAAATGACGCCACCTGCTTGACCGCACACCCAGACGA